>JADHRC010000031.1 GCA_016777645.1 Alphaproteobacteria bacterium | reverse complement strand
TTTAATTTTTGGAGATTCAAAAACAATACTTCCTAAACTATCTCCTGAAGTGATTATGATTGATACAATGTATAAAGAGAGAAAAAAAACTGCACTTGTAAAAAATAATATGAGAATGGTACGAGAAATTGTTGGCTCAGACTCAGACCAAGTTGAATTAATAAAAATTGCTCTAGATTATGCAAAAAATAGGGTTGTAGTTAAACAACCAAGGTACGCAGAAAATGAAAAAGACATAATAAAATATTCACATCAAATTTTGGGAAAATCCATTAGATATGATGTGTATATGAAAGTATAAATTTAAAAATTATTTTTTTGGTCGTATTAATTATATGACTTTAATTTTTTTAAAAATACTTATTATTATTTATTTAGGAATAAGTCTTATTTCTGATTACTCAGCTTACGCTACATGTACAGAAAATACAAACTGTGGTTCCGATAGTGGACAGGTATCAGTTTTTCCAGACATAACAACTGGAGAAGCTAACTATAATACAGCACATGGATATCATATTGCTGGAATGGATATTACTACAGGGGACGCTAATACAGTTTTAGGATATGAGTCAGGTAAAATTATTAATACCGGTAGTTATAATACTGCAATTGGTTCAGAAAGCTTGTCTTCTCTCTCAGGAGGCAACAATAATACAAGCATAGGATATAAGTCAGGGTCTAATATTTCTTCAGGTTCTAGCAATATATTTATTGGGTACGAAGCAGGACCAACATCTGGAGATGTCTCGAACAAACTCTATATTTCTAACAATGCAGATGATACCCCATTAATTTATGGTGATTTCTCCAATAACACACTAACCGTTAATGACAACTTGATAGTAAACGGTTCTCTATCTGGAGGGAATTACTCAATAGATTCTAACGGTAACGTTTCAGGGTTTGGTACTTTAAGCTCCGGTTCTATTACAAGCTCTGGAAATATTTCAGCTGCCGGCTCTCTTATAATTGGAAATGCAAACATTACAGAAACTGAACTTGAAATGATAGACGATGTTTCCCCAGGAACTGTCTTGGCTAATAAAGCCGTAGTAGTTGATAGTGAAAAAAATATAAGTGGATTTAACAAATTATCTGCAAATACAATCAGGGCTAATACTTTTGAAGATAGTAATGGTGAAAGATTTTTATATAAAGATACAGCTAATGATATTGTTCATATTGGAAGTAATTCTATGCTTTTTTATGACTCTTCTACTTATGGGAAAGATATTATGGCTTCATCTACTGGTCATATTCAAATTGGAAATAGTACCACAGATACCACGACAATTATGGGAGATCTTATTATACAAGAACCATCTGCATCTAACCATGCAGCTACTAGAAGTTATGCCGACAAAGTTAGTCTTATGGCAGCCGCATTAGATACGCGACTTCCATTATATGGAAATAAACATGCTCTTAATCTAAGTAGCACATCAACAAATAATGAAATTGCTTTTGGCTTAAATTTCGTTGGTATTTATGATGGTTTACATTTACCTCTAGATTTTTCGTTCGGAAGTGCTATGTCAGGAAACTATAGTATGGGAAAATTATCTGTAGGCATGTCATGGTAAAAATTTTTTTAATATTCTTTTTTAGCGTAATAATTAATTATCAAGCATTAACAGCCTCTAATAATTTATTCTTCACTACAGCTCAGTTTATAACCTACTGTAAGAGTGATAATTTGTACGAGCAAGGTATATGTGATGGATATATTATAGCAGTAAATGATGTTATTTTTAGTATAGATAAAAATAAAACAAACCTATGTATTCCAAAAAATTTATCAATTAAAAGTATAAGATTATCAGTCACTGATTTTATAATAGACAATGCTGAATTAATGAGTATTGAAGCAAACAAAGTTATTGGAAAATTTTTTGTAAACAACTTTAAATGTCAAAATTAACTAGCTTAATTTTTTAAAATAAAGGTTTCAGTTAAATGTTATTAACTTTAGGACGTATTTATAATTGAAGATAATTTTAGAGAATTTAAATGATTAAAATAGTTTTAATATCCTTCTTGTTAATATTTATTTCTAGTTGCCACCAAGGTTCATCTTACGTTTCTAGATATGGACAAAGCATTGTGCTAAATCCTACCCAAAAACAAGTTAAGACTTTTGAAGACGAAACTATAATTGCTAAGCAAAATAAAAAATTAACCGAGAAAACACAAACTCAAAAAAAAGAAGTAAAAGAGAATTTTGACGAATTTAATAATATTAACTTTTCTTCAACTAAATTTTTAAAAGGCAATGCTGATTGTATTGATATCATTAGGGTAAAAGTTGTCGGCAGTTTAAGTTATGATGAATTAATGTTTGAACTTAAAAAAAGAGCTCAAACAATGGGCGGTAATGCAATAGGCATTCAGGATTTGAAAGAAAATAAGGAAGTAACTTATACTAATCAACGAATAGTTAACAAAAAAAGTGAGGATATAACTAATACTCTTATCAAAGAAACTAACATGCTATCAAGCGTTACAGCTGATATATTTAAATGTGAGTCAAATATTTAATTTATACGTTGTTATAATAACCTTTTAAATTAAAATATATATATGAAATTTTTAATTTTAATATTATCACTTTTATTACCATTTGGACTGGCATATTTAATAAAAAACAATAATTTAAATTTGTTTTTTGTCATTTTAATTATTCTATTATTCAGCTTGCTTGTAGTGAGTCACTTAATAAAAAATAATCATAATAACCAGTATTCACTTAAAAGTTTCTTATTAAAAAAAAATCCTAAGAAATAAATTATGTCAGTGCGTTAACTAAATTCATTGCTATTGCAGTAGCACTAACAGCTGACCCTATCATAATTGCTCTGTCTCCCCACTGCATTCCAACATATATCCATCCAATACAACTTATTATATAAGCTATCTGCCCATAAAAAGTTAAAGACGCACTAATAAGGAAAATACCAGCAACTGCTAACAACATTGAAACCCATTTAACGTACCAATCTCTAGTTCCTGTAGGAGTGGTTGGCTTAATCTCGTCATATTCTGTTTGAAGCTCTTCAAGTTCTTGTTTTAATCTTTTTTTCTCATGAGACAATTCCATAGCTAGCCTTCCAGCCTTAGTCATAGTACTACCTGCAAGAGGAGATGAAGGATCAATAACCTGATCGGAAATTATTTTAAAATTTTTATCTTCCATAGTTCTTTATCCTGAAAGTTATACAATACAATAAATAAATATAATATCGCCCCTATTAAATGATTTATTACATTTGTCAAAATTTATTTTAAAACTTCAAAAATTAATTTAATATTAGATCAAACGCGTTTATAGGAATAATTAAATGAAGTGGGAAAAAGGTACTTTACTGCACATACATATAGCACCTAAAGCTTCACTCGACATGATTGAATTAGAAGAGGCTCAGTTAGTTGCAGGAAAAGGAATTGTTAATGATCGCTATTATAATAAAACAGGTACATACTCTGCAAAACCAGATATTAGAGATATTACCTTAATAGAAAATGAAGTTTTGGAAGCATTAGCCGCCAATCAACCTCCTCTTCAAGAAAAACCTATAATTTTAAAACCAGTTGAACATAGACGTAATTTAACTACCTCAGGTGTGCCCCTAAATTATTTAGTAGGCAAAAAATTTAAAATTGGTGAAGTTATTTTAAAAGGGGGCAGACTAAATTTTCCTTGTAAATACTTAGCTGATCTTCTTAAAAAACCATTAGTATTGCCTCTTTACAACCGATCTGGTCTAAACTGCTCTATTGAAAAGGGTGGAATTATCAAAAAAGGCGATCAAATATTCCCTATTGATTAATTCCCAATTAAAGAAAAAACAAAACCACATAACATTAACATTAGTACTGCTAACCATTGAGGTGTTTTTGTAAAAAATAAAATAACAAATGCAACCGATATAAGAGCAAAATCATGTGCACTTCTTAGAGAAGATAGAGTTATTGGATCATAAAATGTAGCTATTAAAAGGCCAATTACACTTGCATTAACTGCTTTCAATGCATTAATGACTATTTTTATTTCCCGTAATTTTGACCATAACGGGAGCGTACCAATAATTAAAAGAAACGACGGCAAAAAAATAAATATTAGGCATAAAATACTTATTAAAATAAAGTTATATTTATTAGCTAAAAAAATCCCTAAAAAAGATGAAAATGTAAATAATGGCCCTGGAATTGCTTGAGATGCTCCGTACCCGGCAAGAAAAATATCTTTTTCTATTAAACCATTCGATACAAACTCTTCTTGGAGAAGAGGTAAAACCACATGCCCACCTCCAAAAACTAAGGATCCAATTTTAAAAAAAGTATTAGCTAAGGAGAGAATTTCACTTTCAAAAAATGAATTTAGTATTGGAAGTAAGATAAGAAGTAAAAAAAATAATATTAAAGATATATAACTCAGTAAATTGATTTTAGATGACTTATCAATCTTTAACTCTGAAACTTTTTCATTTCTATAATAAATAACTCCTAACAAACCACATAAAATCAAACATAAAAACTGATTTAAAGATGAAGGGAATAAAATTAATATAAGAGCAGTAAAGAATGCAATAGAATAACCAAAAATATCTTTTAAAAAATTCTTTTGCATTCCCAAAATTGCTTGGAGTACAATTATTACAACAACAGCCTTTAATCCTTGAACAAAACCATTAGGGATTGAATCTTCAAAATCAAACAAAAAGTAGCCAAAGAAAATTAACATTATTGCAGAAGGAAGTGTGAACCCTAACCATGCGAGAAAAGCACCTCCTACCCCTTTAAAATGATAACCAATTGACATGCCAACTTGACTGGAAGTCGGTCCTGGCAAAAAGTTACATAATGAAACAAAATCAATATAGGTTTTCTCATCTAACCATTTTTTTTGGTTTACAAAAGTATTTCTAAAGAAACCTATATGAGCTATAGGACCTCCAAAAGATGTTAAACCTAACAAAAAGAAACTGAACAAAATATCTATATATTTTACAATAATTTTATTTTTAGCTGGCAAAATAATTTTCCAATAAAATTGTAATTTTTATAAATTATTTAATATAATTAATATTATTAATAATTAATTACATTATTATTATTTTTTGTTTTACTGTTTAATTAAATAAAAAAGGTACCGAGATAATGATAACTAAAAAAATATTACAAATATTTAATTTTTTTATTATGTTTAGCTTTCTTACAATCAGTTCAATTTTTGCTCATGAAGGAGTAAAAAATGTGGTTAAAGAAAGAATGGATAAGTTCAAAATGAGTAAATCCATGATGCAGCAAATTAATACGAATATAAGAGACAAAGATTTCAAAAATATAGAAAAAGCTTCACAAAATCTATTAATTTGGAGTAAAGAAATGTCAAATTATTTTCCTGAAGGCAGTGATATTCCTCCATCAGAAGCCTCTAAAAATATTTGGTTAGATCCCGACGGTTTTAGCAAGGCAATTCAAAACTTTGAGCAAGCTTCATTAAATTTAGTTAATCAATCACAATTAAAAAACTTAGATGGGACAATAGAATCTTTTAAAAATTTGGCTAATACCTGTAAAAGTTGTCATCAAAAATTTAGAAATTAAACCTTAATAAAAGGATGGATTTATGAAAGGAATAGTATTTTTAGGTAATAAAAACCTAGAGATTCAAGAGTTTAAAGACCCAGTTCCTGGTCCAAATGATGTGATAATTGAAATAAAAGCATCGGGAATGTGTGGAAGCGATCTTAAGTTCTATAGAGCCAATAGTGGGCCTTCTTCATTAGGACTTGGTGGCGATGACAAACCAGTTATTGCAGGGCATGAACCTTGTGGAGTTGTCGTTGAAATTGGTTCCAATGTTGAAAAAAAGTTTATCTATAAGGGTATGAGAGTTATGCAGCACCATTATGAGGGTTGTGGAAACTGTTTTCATTGCTCTACAGGATGGCAACAACTCTGTGATGATGGTGTTAAAGCTGTATTTGGCGTCACTGGTAATGGAGCGCATGCAAAATACATGAAATGCCCTGCCAGTACATTAGTACCTCTTAGAGAGGAAATTTCTTTCATCTCTGGCGCAGCAATCTCTTGTGGGACAGGAACAGCTTGGGGCGCTTTAGATCGATTAGGTTTAAAGGCTAATCAAACAATTGCAATATTTGGTATGGGTCCTGTTGGCTTATCTGCTGTAATGTTAGCTCATAAAATGGGAGCTAGAATTATTGCACTAGATACAAATCAACAAAGATTAAATAGATCTATTGAATTTGGAGCAGACATAACAATAAATCCTGAAAACCATTTAAATTTGCTTGAAGAAATTAAAGAGCATACCCAAGGATTGGGAGTAGATGCATCTATTGATGCATCCTCATCACCTAGCGCAAGATCTCTTTGCGTAAAATCGGTAAAAACTTGGGGAAAGGCTTGTTTCGTGGGAGAAGGTGGAGAAGTAACATTAGATGTCAGCAATGATCTCTTACGCAGACAAGTTACATTAATTGGTAGTTGGACGTTTTCAAAACATGGTCAAGCAGATTGCGCAAATTTCATTACTGAAAAAAAACTTGATGTAGATAAATTGTTTACTCATAGATGGTCTTTGGATCAAGCTGATGAAGCTTACAAACTTTTTGACCGTCAATCAGATGGCAAAGGTGTTTTTATACCATAAACAATTAATAATTTATCATTTTTTTCCAGGGCCCAAAATGTAAGCTACAGCTAATAAAAATTCCATAAATAATCATACCTGCCGACATTATGATGAATATGTTACTAGGACTTGCCAAATTTAAATGAAACAACATTAATGAAGTTAATACGACAAATATCAACCTTATTAGTGTTCCTATTACCGGCCATATTAGCGTATTAAAAGCTTGTGATGTAAAGTAAAGACCTAGTCCTAATGCAAAAAAGGCATAGAATGGAGCGACAATATTTAAATAAAGTTTAGAAGCTTCAAATATTTCTAATTTTTCAGTAAATAATGAAGACCATGTATTCGGATATAATGAAAATAAAATACCTATTGATCCTACAATAAAGATAGAAAAAAAGGTCCCTTTCCACGTCATATTTATTGCTCGTTCAATTTTTTTTGCACCAACATTAGCTCCAACTATTGCAATAAGAGCTCCTCCGATCCCAAAAATAATAGGGATGAGTAATAACTCTAATCTTATTGCTATACCAAAACCAGCTATCCAGTCAGTCCCAAAAAAACTGACTATAGCTGTGCAGTATAATGCTAAAGCTATTGTCATTAAAGATTGGCAACTGGCTAAAGATCCAGACTTAATAAGCGAAATAATTCCAGTAAATTTAAAAGTATCCTTCAAAGTTAAAGTAAAAAGATGTTTTCCTAGGGCATAATAGATTATCATAAAAATAATACCGAAAAAATATCCACACATAAGGGAAATTATAGACCACTCAAGAGATGAGAAAATCCACAAACCATTAAAAAAAATAACATTATCTAGTAAAATAGTTTTTCCAGAATCAAATTGAAAATTAAACGTAGCTATTAGAATATGAGATAATAAAACTATTGACCAACCAAATGCGGGTACAATTGTATTTCCAGTGCCCCTAGATATGGAAATCATCACATTAAAGAGCCAAATCAAAATAATACCACTTAATAAAATATTACCATAAACTAAAGCAGCAAAAGTTACCTCTTCATCAACTTTAAAAAATTTAAAAAACATCTCTGATAACAGAAAATAAAAAGTCATCATTATGAAAGATCCACAAAAAGCAATTAGAATTGCTGATCTAAACACACATTCAGCTTGAAAAATATTTTTACTACCAAAGGCTCTTGCAACAGCACCACTAATAGCTCCTCCAAATGCTCCATTTGATAGCATGCTGGTAAGCATGTAGATAGGAAAAATATATGCTACACCTGCCAGCTCTGAAACACCAATTTGACCAACATACCAAAGATCAAAAATTATGGTAATAGCCGCAATTAAAGTTGAGTACAAATTAGGAATAGCTAACTTGAAAAAAATTTTAGAAAAAGGAAGCTCAATTAAATTATTTGAAAAATTAACTTTATTCAAAATTTAACTTTCAATCTTAATTTGTATAAGCAAATACTTTTTTACTATCCTTTACTGATCTAACTAAAATACCTGGTCTTTCTTCTGTAGAATTACCATTTCTATAAGTTATTTTTCCAGATACTATTGTAGCAATATAACCCTTAGTATGTTGCATTAACCTTTTGCCACCGGCTGGTAAATCTTGGGTCATAAAAGGATCAGAAGACCCAACATTTTCCCAGTCAATTATATTAATATCAGCTTTTAAACCAACTTTTAAAAAACCTCTATCACTTAATCCTGCTGCAATAGCAGTGTCAGATGTCAACCTTCTAACTGTTTCTTCCATAGAAAAAACTTTTTTCTTTACTGACCAATAAGAAATGAGCCATGTAGGATACCCAGCATCTAAAATAAAACCAACATGGGCACCACCGTCACCTAGACCCATGATTGCATTTTTATCCTCAAGCATTTTTTGACATACACTAAAGGTATGATCAGCGTAATTGACTAAGGGAGCATATATAAAGTTATTGCCATCGTTTTCAAGAAGGATATCATAAGCCATTTCTGCTGCTGATATACCATTAATACAAGCTAAGTTTTCAATGGAATCTTCATGTCTAGGATTATAATTTGGTGGTGATCCAAATCTATACATTTGTGAATAACCTATTCTATTAATTAATGGAAAAGTACTTCCAGCTATAGGATCTTCCGACAAAATTTGTTTTTTAATTTCTTTTTTCCTCATTTCAACAATTCGTTGTTTAAGAGGTAATTCAGCTAGAGCCTTATAAGTGTCAGTACCTGAGAAAGGGTTTTGACTTCCATTTAAGCCTAATAGCAAACCAATTGGTCTAGGAGTAACAACTGGTCTAATTGGCAAACCCTCCTTTTGAGCTTGCCTAGCCATTTCCATCAAATCTTTCCAAAAATCTGGTCTATCATGTCTTTGAGTACAACTAAAAACCACGGGTCTACCAGATTTCTTCACAATACGTTTTAGAACCTCAAATTCAGTTTCTGGATCAGGTTCATTCCAGTCAGAGACTATTTCCATAAAGCCAGTACCTGCATCTGATAAGCCCATAGCTATAGCTGTCAACTCATCTTCATGTGCTCTTAAAGTTGGAGTAAATTCTCCTTTTAAACTTTTATGACTTATTGTTCGAGAAGTTGAAAATCCAAAAGCGCCAGCCTCTACGGCTTCTTTAGCAAGTTTCCTCATTATCTTCATATCATCGATATTAGCTGCTTCATGATTAATAGCTCTCTCTCCCATGACATAGACCCTTAAGGCGGCATGTGGTAATAAGGCACAAACATCAATATCAAGTTTATTTCTTTCTAAAGCTTCTATATATTCTTCAAAAGTTTCCCATTTCCAGTCTAGACCTTCATGCATAACTGGTGCAGGAATATCTTCTACCCCTTCCATAAGTTCAACTAATTTTATTCTATCTTCAGGCTTACATGGAGCAAAGCCAACACCACAATTTCCCATTACAACTGTGGTAACACCATGTATTGAGGATGGTTTTAATTGGCTATCCCATATAGCTTGACCATCATAATGAGTATGAATATCTACAAAACCAGGGGTTACTACTAAATTACTAGCATCTATTTCTTGATTGCTTTTACCACTAAAATCACCAATTGCGGCAATTAATCCATCTTTTACAGCAATATCTGCTATTTGAGATTTATTTCCTGTTCCGTCAACTAATGTTCCATTTCTTATAATTAAGTCGAAACTCTCTGTTTCTTTTTTAAAGCCATCCATAAATCTACCTCCTACTAGAAATATTCTGTTGTTTTAAATTTTTTATGTCAATAATTGATTTAACGAACTAACCTACTAACTAATAATATTTTTTTCTCTGAGTTGGTCTATTTGTTCCTGGGATATTCCAATTTCTTTTAAAATATCGTCTGTGTTTTCTCCAATTTTAGGAGCAGATTTTTTTATTTTTCCAGGTGTCTTACTTAATCTTGGAAAGGCTTCATGCATTAATATTTCCCCATACTCTTTATTAAAATGCTTTAATAAAATCTTCCTATCCTTGACATAGGGGTGTTCAATTATTTCGGAGATATCAAGTACCGGTCCCACTGTAATCCCTGCTTCAGAACATTTCTGTAATAAGGGATCTCTATTAAATTTTTTTATAAACTTTGAGATAACTTCATCCAAGTCATCTTGATTACTTAACCTATCACTATTGGAAATAAACCTTGGATCAGTGATCAAATTTTTTGCTCCAATAGTAATTGCAAGTTTTTCCCACATTGATTGCATTGATGCAGAAAGAGATACATACTTATTATCTTTAGTTTTGTATATTCCTCTTGGCGCTGCCACATTACTTCTATTTCCCATACGAGGAGGAATTTTGCCCGATATGTCATAACTTGCAGCCCATGGTCCTAAAATTGAAAAAAGCGGCTCAAACAAAGACAGATCAATAACTTGCCCACCTGTTTTATCTTTTTTAGATGCTATTATAGACATTAATATTGCTCCGAAACCTGTCAAACCAGCAACCATGTCTGCCAGTGCAAGCGGTGGAAGCAATGGGCTTTGAGTTTCCTCTCCAGTCATTGATGCAAAGCCACTCATTCCTTCAACTAAAGATCCAAATCCTGGAGAGTTTTTAAATATTCCTGTTTGCCCCCAACCAGATATTCTAAGAATGATCAAATCTTTATTCAGCTGTGACAATTGATCGGGACCAATACCCCATTTCTCTAAAGTTCCTGGAACAAAATTTTCTATAAAAACATCTGCGCTTTGTACCAATTGTTTTAAAACTTCAAGTCCTTCTTTTTGCTTTAAATTGAGAGCAATACTTCTTTTATTTCTTGAATAGACAGCCCACCAATGGGAAATTTCATTTACTTGCCAATTTCTAAGATCATCCCCTTTTCCGGGTTTCTCAACTTTAATTACATCTGCACCAAAATCTGCAAGCATATGACTTACCATATTGCCAGCAGCAAGCCTGGACAAATCCAAAATTTTTAAATTTTCTAATGGTAACAAAACTTAATTTACTTTCTAATTTTTAAATTTCATTATTATCTATTTTAATTTTTCGTAAAGATTTCAAAAGGTGATTTCTTTTATTAGCTCTTTCAATCAATTGATTGTGACTTAATTTTTTTCGCCTTTCTTCTTCTAGTCTTTTCCCTGCTTTTTCAGACCAATCTGGAATAGTTTTTTGACTTTTAGCCATCTCTACGTACATGGGGCCATATCTAGCAATATAATCTTTTATCCCTCCTGGTGCATTCAAATCAATTGTTTCGAAGGGACCCATAAATGCCCACCTTAATCCTAAACCATCTCTAATTGTTGCATCTATCTCGTCTGAATTAGCATATCCTTCAGAAAATAATCTCATTGCTTCATTCAATAAAGCACCTTGCAATCTATTTAATATAAAACCGTCAATTTCTTTTCTAACATTAACTATAGACGCACCTGAAATTCTAAAAATTTCCTGAGCCTTTTCTATAGTTTTTTGAGAGGTGTTTTCTCCAGGGCATAATTCCACACAAGGAATAAGATGTGGAGGATTAGCCGGATGGGCTATAATACATCTATGTTGTCCCTTCAAGTTTTGAGTAATACTTGATATTGGCATAGCCGACGACGATGAGGCAATAACAATTGTATCAGCAGCCAAAGAATCCATTTTTGCAAATAATTCTTGTTTTACTGATAAAATTTCTGGAGCACTCTCTTGAATGTATTCAACAGAAGCACATAACTCTTCTATGGCGACGTTAGTCTTAATTTTTTTTAAACTTTCTTCAATATTAATGGAACCATCAATACTTTTTAATTCTTCTAAAAATAATTTAACTCTACTTTCAAATGTTTCAAAAACTTCTGGATAAGTATCATGAACAAATACATTGAATCCACTTTTTGAAAATATAGCTGCCCAACTAGCACCTATTAACCCGCCTCCAATTACACCTACATTTTTCATAATTTTTCCTTTAATTCTAAAAAATAATCATAGTTATTTTATTCTGATCTTAACTGATTAAATTGAATTTATTTAATTTTTTAAAACATGCTACCATAATATTTAAATTTTACTTTGAGGACGCCTAAATGGGACAGCTTGTTAATGGTATATGGATAAAAGGATCAGTGTCTAGCAATAATAGTAGTGGAGATTTTAAAAGAGCAAATAGTGTTTTTAGAAATAAAATTGCTACCAATCATCAAACCTATTTACCTGAAACAAATAGATATCATTTGTACGTAAGCTACGCCTGCCCATGGGCCCATAGAACATTAATATTTAGAAAATTAAAAAATTTAGAAGATCATATTTCTGTTGATTATGTTCATCCTGACATGCTTGAGATGGGATGGTCTTTTGATAAGAACTTTCCAGAAACCACTGGTGACAGTCTTCATAGCAAACAATATGTTCATGAAATTTATCAATTATCAGATAAAACAATTTCTACAAAAGCGACTGTTCCAATTTTATGGGATAAGAAAACAAATACAATAGTAAACAATGAATCATCAGAGATAATAAGGATAATGAATGATGCTTTTAATGATGTTACAAAAAATTATAACGATTATTATCCTAAAAAATTTCGTAATGAAATTGATTCTATTAATAATTCTATCTATGAAAATGTAAATAATGGAGTTTACAGATCTGGATTCTCAAAAACACAAAACTCTTATAAAGAAGCCGTAAAAAAACTTTTCACCACGTTAGATTACATTGATGATATTTTAAATGGCCGTAATTATTTGATTGGAGAAGTTCTTACAGAAGCAGACATTCGACTTATTCCTACTTTATTAAGGTTTGATTGTGTTTATTACTTTCATTTTAAATGTAATATTAAAAAAATAAGCGAATATAAAAATATTAGTAGATATCTTAGAAATTTATTCGAAGAAAATGCAATTAAATCAACAACTAATTTTGAACATATCAAAAGGCATTATTTTTATTCTCATGAACATATAAATCCATATAGAATTATTCCAGTTGGCCCTGAAATTTCAATATAATAACAATGATGTAATTATTTTTTTCTACTGAATTCTAAACAAGCCGTACCGAACTCTTTGAATAAACATTTATTAAGATCATGATTCTCAGGCTCATATTCAGCATGCCATTGCACTCCTACTGCAAAAGAAGGGTGATCAGGAATAGTTATCGCTTCTATTATTCCATCATCCGAAAAAGCTTCAATTTTCAAACCATCCGCAATTTTATCAATTGCTTGGCCATGTAAAGAATTTACTAAACAGTTTGTTTTATTTATTAACTTTGTGAAATATCCATTTTC
>JADHRC010000030.1 GCA_016777645.1 Alphaproteobacteria bacterium | reverse complement strand
TATACGCTCTAATTATCTGTTCTGGGGTAAGATATGTATTAGACAATTTTGCCAAAGAAAATTTTAAAATTCTTATTTGTTATTATCAAGCAATTCATTTTCTAACCACCTGATATCATATGAACCTTCTTGCATCACTCTAGTCTCTAATATCTGTTTATGTAAATCAATTGTTGTCGATATTGGTTCAATTACCATTTCCTTTAAGGCTTGTTTAAGTCTTAATATACATTGTTCACGATTGTTTCCATGAACAATTAGTTTAGCAATCAGGCTATCATAATATGGAGGAACTTTGTAACCAGAATAAATACAAGACTCAATCCGAATACCAAGTCCTCCTGGTGAGTGAAATTGTGAAATTGTGCCAGGGGAAGGGATAAACGTTTTAGGGTGTTCTGCGTTTATTCGGCATTCAATAGCATGACCTTTTATTTGAATATCTTTTTGCTCAAATGATAAAGGATAACCAGCTGCCACCATAATTTGTTCTCTTACTAAATCTATCCCAGTTATAGCTTCTGTTATCGGGTGTTCAACCTGAAGTCTTGTATTCATTTCTATGAAAAAAAATTGATTATCTTCAAATAAGAATTCAATAGTACCTAGACCTAGATAACCCATCTTTGAAACAGCCTCTGATGCTATTTTCCCAATCATGTTTCTTGTTTTATTATCAATCGCTGGTGAGGGCGCTTCTTCAATAACTTTTTGATGCCTTCTTTGTATTGAGCATTCTCTTTCACCGAGATGGACAGTTTTCCCAAATTTGTCAGCTATAATCTGTACTTCAATGTGTCTGGGTTTTTTAAGGTACCTCTCTATATAAACTCTATCATCCCCAAAAGCTGCTTTAGCCTCGCTTTTAGCAGAGGTAAATGCTGATTCTAACTCTTCTTCATTTAGGGCAACTTTCATCCCCCTTCCACCACCACCCGACGCTGCTTTAATCAATACAGGATAACCAACTTTTTGAGCTTCCTGAACAGCTATTTCAAAGCTTGCAATATTATTTTTGGAGCCTGGAACAAGTGGTATCCCTAATTTTTGAGCTGTTATTTTTGCTTCTATTTTATCACCCATACATCTAATATGTTCTGGTTTAGGGCCAATAAAAACAATATTATGAGCTTCTACAATTTCAGCAAAATCAGCGTTCTCAGATAAAAAACCAACGCCCGGATGTATGGCATCAGCTCCAACAAGTTGAGCTGCTGTAATAATTGCTGGAATATTTAAGTAAGATTTTGAGGAAGGAGCTGGGCCTATACAAACACTTTCATCAGCTAATCTTACATGTATAGCTTCACTGTCTGCGGTAGAGTGTATAGCAACTGTTTTAATATTTAATTCTTTACAAGCCCTTAAAACTCTTAAGGCAACATCACCTCGGTTGGCAATTAAAATCTTTGAAAACATTTACAAACCATTATTCTATTATAAGTAATAATTGATTAAACTCAATTGGCTGACCATCCTCAAATCCAACGAAAACAACTTTTCCTGATTTGTGCGCAGTTATGGTATTCATTACTTTCATAGCTTCTATAATAAGAAGAGTATCACCTTTTGATACTGAACTATTAAGTTTAATAAATGGATCTTTACCAGGTTCCGGTGAAGAGTAAGCGGTTCCGACCATAGGAGAATTTACAGCACCTGGATGTTGATTAGTAAATTGTTTGGGTTCATCATCTTTTTTAGTTGGAGCGTTAATTGTAATATCTTCAGAATATTCAACAATTTTTTCTTGGACTTTACTTTCTTTAAAACTTTTATTTGCAATTCTTATTTTAATACCATCGCTCTCATACTCTAATTCAGAGAGGTTATTTTTATTTAAAATATCTACAAATTTTTGTACAATATTTAAATTTTCAGTATTGATATTATTTTTTTTCATTGCTTTTAATCACCAATTAAATTTTTTATAGCTTCTATTGCTAATAAATATGAGTTGATCCCTAAACCAGCAATAATTCCAGTTGCAACTGGAGAAATATATGATTTATGACGAAAATTTTCTCTAGCATACACATTAGTTATATGTATTTCAATTTTTGGTCCTTTAAACATACTCAAAGCATCTAAAATGCCTATGGACGTATGAGTTAAAGCTCCCGCATTTATAATTATTCCGGCTCCATCATTGATGGACTTATGAATCTCATCTATCAATGAACCTTCTGCATTAGATTGAAAAAAATGTAACTCAAAATTATGAACATCACACTTCTCTAGGCATAAGTTTTTTATGTCTTGCAAAGTAGTTTGCCCATATTTCTCAGGTTCTCTAGTACCTAAAAGATTCAAATTTGGACCATTAATGATATATAACTTTTTTTTCAAAACAACACTTCCTTTACTTGTTTATAATTTAAAATTGTTCATTGTGTGACAATTATAATTTATAGATTAACCCTCACGAACTTTTTTTATAATTTCTTTAAGATTTTCCTTTGTTAGTGCACCAGGATAAACAACATCTCCAATTATAAAAGCAGGAGTTCCATTTAAATTTAAAAGCTTGGCAATTTCACGGTTTTTCTGAAGTTGTTCCAAAATTTCAGATCTTTCCATGTCTTTTTTAAGTTGATCAATATCTAACCCTATTTCTTTTGCAGTTCTAAAGACTTGGTTATCATCAACTCTACCTCTAACTCTCATTAAGGCAAGATGAAAATTGTTATATAAATTTTGCCTTTCAGAAGCTAACGCAGCCAATGCTGCATTGTACGATTGCTGAGATAAAATAGGAAATTCTACAAAGACAAAGTTTATTTTTTTATCTTCTGATATAGTTTCCATTATTGTTTTAACAACTGATTTGCAATAACCACAATTATAGTCAAAGAATTCATAAATAGTAACATCTGCTTTTTCTTGGAAAATACCTGGATTTTTCAGCAATTCCAGTGATTTAATGGCATTTATCTTTTTTTCTGATTCAATTTTATCCTTATAGTTATCCAAAATTGATCTTAATAATTGAGGATTTTTAATAAGAAAATTTTCAATAACATTTTCAATTTTTTTTTCGTTAATTTCATTGGCATGTAAAGGAAAAACTAAAATAGTTATTAAACTTAAAATAGATAAAATTTTAAAAAGAATTTGAATTTTATTTAATACGTTTATCATCATTGATTTTTTATTTTAGATAGAATGTCTAAGCCTCTAAATTTATAGCTGTTTGTTAAAGTCTTTTCAGTAAATGCTAAATCTACATATTTTTTAGCTTTAATAAAGTTTTTTTTAAGTAAAGCCTCCTCTGCTAATGCAATATAAGAAATTCCTCGTTGTCCTAACTTAGCTGATGATTTTGCTAATAATTTCCATAAAAAACTCCAATTAGGATTGTTCCGAAGTATCTCTTCTAAAAGTTGGACGCATTCTTTATAATTTTTAGTATTGTTTGTTTGCAAATAAGATTTAACTAAAGAAAATTTTATAAGGTCAGTAGCTTGAATGTATTCTTTTCCAAGGTTATTAATAGCTTCTTTATACTCATTAATAGAATTTTTCTGTTCGCCTTTTTTGAAATAAATATCACCTGCTAATTCATTATAAAAGGGATAGTTTTTATATTTATTCTGCAATTCTTTAAGCGTTTTAATTGCTAATTCATATTTACCAATTTTTTTATAAGCTATTACTTTTGAATAATTAGAAAAAAAGATATTATTGTTTTTATTACGCAACATCTCAAATGGATCATTTTCATAAGATTTAATTTTGTTTTTTATGTAATCCAAAGAAACATCAAAGTTTTTAATATTTATTATATCGTTCTTCTTTTCTGGCACATAATAATTAGATTTATATTTTTTTAATTGTTCTAACCTTTGTTTTGAAAATGGATGTGACCTGTAATAATCGATGACAGAATTGTTATTTAAAAATTCATTTTCACTGAGTCGTAACATTAGTTTTTCTACACCATCTAATGATATTCTTTTTCTTCTTAAAACATCAATAGCATATTTATCAGCTTGTTGTTCTTGAATACGTGAAAATTGAAAAGCTGATTTTGCCGCTAAATCTTGGGTTCCTATAATTAATCCCATAGTAGTATCTGAATTTAACTTTCCACTAGCGGATAATGCAATACCAGCAATGGTTGCAAATTTAGAATAATTAGATAAATTTTCATTATTTATAGTCCTAGAAGAACTATGATTTAAAACTAAATGTCCAATTTCATGAGCTATAACACCTTGGATTTCATTAATCGATTCAGATTTATTTATTAATCCAGTATGAATATAAATTTTATTAGAACCAGTTACAAAAGCATTATATTCATCATTAGAAATTAAAACTGGTTCAAAATTTTTACCATTCCGAGGATGATCATCGCTTACAGTTTTTATAATTTTATATAAAAAAAGTTCAATTTCTGCATCTCTAATAATAATATTTTTTTGAGCAGAATTAGCAGAATAAGAAAAAAATAGTAAAAATATTAAGATTAATAATTTTATTTTGACCACCAGCCTTTTTTCTTTGGTTTTTTGTCATTTGCACTATCATCTATTTTTACAATTTCAATTGGAGCAGACGCTTTTGTTTCTCTTGCTTCTTGTTTTTTATTTGTGTCTTTAACATTATTTTTATCATCTGAAACTAATGTTTTATTCTCGCTCTCATTTTGAATTATTTTCTTGGGTTGTTTTACTTTATTAGTATTTTTTCTTTCTCTTTTTTTCTTAATGGGTTTTTCTTCTGTTTTATTATCAACTACATCTTTAGCTTTCTCTATAGGTTTATTTTCACTATTTTCTTCTATTTTTTCTTTTGGTGTATGTTGAACTTCGTTATTCTCGGACTTTTCAAGTAAGATATTACCTTCATCAACTCTTCTTCTTCGTCTTATTGGTTTTTTATTTCTTCTTCTTTTATTATTATTATTATTATTATTATGCTCTTCATTTTCAGAAGGGTCATTTTGCAGCTTTGCCTGTGATTGATTTTCTTTTTTAGGGAGAGATTTTTTAATCGCTTCCAATTTTTTAAGAGGAGGAATTATTGAGTTGTCATTATAAAAATCTATTCTAATATCATATCTTGATTCAATCTCATTTAACTCAGATCTCTTATTATTCAAAATATGTAATATTATATCTGAGTGAGCAGAAACTTTCACCATTAAGATATCTTCAGGCGCACCTTCTTCTTCAATAGCTCTTAAAACTTGAATAGCACTTACTTCTATAGATTGAATTCTTCCAGATCCTCCACAATGTGAACATAATTCTGAAGAATTTTCAACAACAGAAGGTCGAAGACGTTGGCGTGATAATTCTAGCAAACCAAAATTACTAATTTCTCCAATTTGAATTCTTGCTCTATCTTTTTTCATTGATTCTTTTAATTTTTTTTCAACGCTTAATCGATTTTTATTTTCCTCCATATCAATAAAATCAATTACTATTAGTCCAGACAGATCTCTTAACCTTGCTTGCCTTGCAAATTCTTCAGCAGCTTCAAGATTGTTTTTTAATGCGGTATCCTCTATGGTTCTTTCCCTAGTCGATCTCCCAGAGTTAACATCTACAGCAACTAAAGCTTCCGTTTGGTCTATAATAATATAACCACCCGACTTAAGTGTTACCTTAGGATTAAAAATATCTTGTAATTGAGAGTCTAAATTATATTTCTGAAAAAGATGATTTTTATCATCAACGTATTGTTGTACTTTTTTAGCATGACTAGGCATCAGTGCTTTCATATAATTTTTACAAACTTTATACGCTTCATTACCTTCAACCAAGACTTCATCAATTTCACTGTGATATAAATCTCTAATAGCACGTTTAACCAAGGATCCTTCTTCGTGAATAAGGAAAGGTGCGTTGGATTCCAAGGTAAGTTTTTTTACATCTTCCCAAATGGCTACTGAATTTAGATAGTCTCTTTTGATTTCAGTTTTAGTTCTTTTAGACCCAGCTGTTCTTATAATAACAGCCATTCCACTAGATACATCTAGATCATCAACAACTTTTTTTAATCTTTTCCTATCAGTAATATTGGCAATCTTTCTACTTACTCCTCCACCTCTTGGGGTGTTTGGCATGAGGACACAGTATCTGCCAGCAATTGAAATATAGGTGGTTAATGCTGCACCTTTTGAACCCCGTTCTTCTTTTACAACTTGAACTAATAAAATCTGACGCCTGGCAATTACTTCTTGTATTTTATAATTTCTATATAGATTTCTTTTGATTTTTCTCAGTGCTTCATCATTAAAATCGTCAATTTCATCTTCGCTTGAATTTTCATTTAAACTTAATTCATCATCAGTTTTGGCAGAAGCCTCTGCTAGTAATTTATTTTTGTCTTCAACTGGAATTCTATAATAATCTGGGTGTATTTCGCTAAATGCTAAAAATCCCTGTCTATTACCTCCATATTCAACAAATGCCGCCTGAAGACTAGGTTCAACTCGAGTAACTCTAGCAAGATAAATGTTACCTTTGAGTTGTCTTCTAGAGTGAACTTCATACTCAAAATCATCGATAAGGTTATTAGTAGTTGTTATTACTCTTGTTTCTTCTGGCTGTCTTGCGTCTATTAATAATCGTTTACTCATTCTTAATCTCCAAATAACTATGATTTCAAAAGGTTTGAAAACATATTGTTTTTGTGAATGAGTTGTTTAGATAATTAATACAGTTAAGCACTGCTTAATTTGTAGATTATTAAAGATAATAATTATATTTATTACTCTTAAGATAGATACATTCAATTAAAATTAACAGAACTATAATAACTTCCCTACCAGTGATACCATCAAACTTAAAAACTAACTCATTCCAAAATTGTTAAGCAAATAAATGCCATAAATCGTTCGTTTGGTTGGTTTATTTGTTTTTCTGTTAACCTAACCAAAAATAAAATCCTTCATAGACTATATATTGTTAATCTAACCAAGACAAACTTTATTTTTTAATGTATTAACAGTAATAAAATTAAAACTTGTTGTAATTGTGATTAAACGTAAAAATATTTTTTATTCTATTATTAACTGTCTCGTATTTTTTTTAAGTTTAAGCATTTCAAATGCAAAAGATTTTAATAAAAACATCAGTCCGCCTAGTATTGAAATAACTAAATGCAAAGTTAATTTGGATAGTATAAATTGTTCAAATTATAATATTAATAATGATTTTAAAGTAACTTTATTAGAAGAACCATATCGTATCTTAATAGATTTTGAAAAGCCAACAAAATTTAGTAAAGATGATTTGAGCAATAATTTAATTAAAAGAGTACGATATAATCAAAATAAAAAAACTGGTACTTCTTTGGTTTTAGAAATGTCTGAACCTGGGATTATAACTGATATTACATATGAAAAAAATATTAGAGAAGACCTAATAGACTTAAATATTAAAATTACTAAGACCACACCAGCCAAATACGCTGTTGCTAAATATATTATAAAAAACAATAAAGGTGATCTAGCTTCATTAGGAACTTATATTAAGATTTCAAAACCCAAAAAAAACATTTCAAATCAAATTACTCTGCCTTCAAAAAAACCTTTAATTTTAAAACAAAATAATTCTAAAAAAAAATATATTGTATTTATTGATCCTGGTCATGGAGGAAAAGATCCAGGTGCAATTGGACAATTGGGTACTCTTGAAAAAGATATAACTTTAAAAACGTCTATTTTATTAGCAAAAGTTTTAAGAAAAAATGGAATAACAAAACCCATATTATCTCGTAACAAAGATACTTTTCTATCATTAAGGCAAAGGACTAATTTAGCCAAAAATAATAAAGCAGATATTTTTATCTCTATTCATGCTGATTCAAGTAGAAATAAAAGAGCCAAGGGCCTTTCAGTATTTAGTCTATCAGATAAAGCTTCAGATAAAGAAGCAGAAATGTTAGCAAAAAGGGAAAATAATTCAGATAAAATTCTAGGAGATAACAGCATTATTAAAGATCCAATAATTTATGGATCATTGATTAAAATGTTTCAAAGAGAAGCAATGAATGAAAGTTCATCTTTAGCAAGAAGTATAATTCTAAATTTGGAAAAAACAAAATTAACTTTAAACAGAGGTCATCGTTTTGCTGGTTTTGCAGTTTTAAAATCATATGATATCCCATCTATACTAATAGAAGTGGGGTTTTTATCGAACAAACAAGAAGAAAAGAAACTTTTAAATAAGAATTATTTGGATGAATTATCCAAAAATTTAGCCTTAGCAATTGAGAATTATTTTATAACTCTAAACTGAAAAATGTCCTAAAATTGTCTAATTTATTAATTAATAAAAAAAAATGAAACTTTTAGCTTACTTTATAACATCAATTTTTTTATTAACTTTATCTGGAATATTAGTTTTCTTTTATATTTTATGGTTCTACGGAAAAGATTTACCTGATTATAAAGAACTGTCAAAATATAATCCAAATGTTGTCACAAGAATTCATGCTGGTAATGGTGCATTATTAGCGGAATATGCTACAGAAAAAAGAGTTTTTGTGCCGATCAATGTTATTCCAAAAAAATTAATTAATGCATTTATTTCAGCCGAAGATAAAGACTTTTATAACCATTTTGGTTTAGATTTAAAAGCTACATTAAGAGCGGTTATAACAAATATAAAAAATATAGGTTCACAAAAAAGACTAATTGGTGCCTCAACTATAACCCAACAAGTTGCTAAAAATTTTTTATTATCCTCTGAAGTTTCTTTCGATAGAAAAATCAAAGAGGCAATTCTTTCAATTCGTATAGAAAGAGCATTCTCAAAAAATGAGATATTAGAGTTATATCTCAATGAAATTTATTTAGGATTTGGCTCATATGGTGTGGCGGCTGCAGCATTAAATTATTTTGATAAAAGTTTAGACAATTTAGATCTTGCAGAAGTAGCTTTTCTAGCTGCACTTCCTAAAGCACCCAACAACTATCATCCTATAAAAAATTATAACCAAGCCGTTCAAAGAAGAAATTGGGTTTTAAGCCAAATGAATAGAAACGGGTTTATAAATGATGATGTTCAAGAAACTGAAAGCCTTAAATTACTTAAAATTCAAAATTCAAGTGGATTTGATGAAGAATATGCTCCTTATTTTACTGAAGAAGTAAGAAGAATATTAATAGACAATGAGAAAATTGGTGAGAAGTTATACATAGATGGTTATTCAGTTAAAACAACCTTAGACCCATTTATGCAATTTCATGCAGATAACGCTCTAATTGAAGGCTTAGAGAGCTTAGATAAAAGACAGGGTTGGAGAGGCCCAATAGAAAATATACAACAATCAAAGCTCTCTGGCGATGAAACTTCTAAGTACTTAAATGATTTACAAAGAGAATTACCTTTAAATAGAAAAATTGCTACTGTTGTTAAAGTTGAAAAGAATTTTTTAACAGTTTTATCAATTGATGGCAAAATCGAAAATATAGATTTTAAAAACGCATCTTGGGCTAGATCTCAAATTATAAAAAAAGATAAAAATGACAAACCAAATTTTTATTTAGGTTCAAAATATAAAAGTTTTGATGAATTTTTAAAAAAGGGTGATGTGATTGTAATTAAATATAATAAAATAAAAGAAGATCAATTTTATTCACTGTCTCAGATTCCCGAAGTTAATGGAGCAATCGTTGTTCTTGATCCAAATAATGGACGAGTCTTAGCAATGAGCGGGGGATACAGTTTTCAAAAAAGTAAATTTAATCGTGCTACTCAGGCCAAAAGACAACCAGGCTCTGCATTTAAACCATTTGTTTACCTGGCTGGGTTGGAAAGATTTTATAAGCCTACAGATTTAATTCATGACGCTGCGTTAGCTTATGAGCAATGTTCTGGTTGTCCAAAATGGAAACCTGCTAATTATACTAAGAAATTTTATGGTCCAAGTCCAATAAGACTTGGTATTGAAAAATCTAGAAATTTAATGACGGCCAGATTAGCTATAAAGCTTTTAGAAGAAGAAGAATTAGTTAAAAGCTATATTTCTCAAGGATACTCAAATGCACGTATCTCTGAAATCATCAGTCAAGATATTGAGTTTGTAAATAACCTAGTAGAAGACATTAAAAAAAGAGAAAAAAACCAAAAAGAGTTAAATGATCAATTAATAAGAGACTTTTCAGATAGGTTTAATATAAATGTATCAGATTTAAAAAGATATATAAATCAACAATTAAGTATTGATGAAATATTTAATTTGACAAATATAGATAAAAATGAACTTTCTAAACTTATACTATCTTTATCTCATAAAAACATTATTCAACATTATGCCTCAAAATTTGGAATAAGTGATAATCTACCGCCATATTTATCAATGTCTCTTGGAGCTGGTGAAACAGACCTTTTAAATTTAACTAACGCTTATGGTATGATTGTGAATGGAGGAAAAAGAATAATACCTACTCTTATTGATCGTGTCCAAGATAGAAGGGGTATTACTATATTTAAACATGATAAACGTAACTGTAAAAACTGTTATGGAGATAAATTGAATATAGAAAAAATTCCTGATGTAGCTATAAAGGATGAAAGAGAGAAGGTAATTTCCTCTGGTTCGGCATATCAAATGGTATCCATGCTTAAAGGAGCTGTGGATAGGGGGACCGGAATTATAATAAAATCTCTCGGAAAAAATTTAGCTGGAAAAACAGGTACTACAAACGCAAATACAGATGCATGGTTTATTGGTTTTTCAAGTGATTTAGTTGTGGGTGTTTACGTTGGTTTTGACGAACCCAAACCACTTGGGTTAAAAGAAACTGGCAGCTCTGTCGCTGCTCCTATTTTTAAAGAATTTATGAGCAAAGCACTTCAAAATGTTCCTGACATACCGTTTAGAAGACCTGCAGGAATAAAATTAATTTCTGTTAATTTAAACTCTGGCATTCAATCATCTTCAAAAGATACATCAACCATATTAGAAGCTTTTAAAACTGGTCAGTCTCCTAATATTAGCTATGATAATAATGTTAGTAACTCTATTAACATAAAAAATACCATAAGGAATTTATCTCCCTTATATTAATTATTAGGTAATTAAATATGCAATCTGAAATACAATTAAAATTTAATGAGATAAAAAATGGATTAGAAATCCTTAAAAAACATTTTAATTGGGATCAATCCTTAAGTCGAATTCAAGAATTAAATAATTTAATAGAAAACCCTGAATTTTGGAATGATGCATCGAATGCACAAGCAATAATGAGAGATAAAACACAACTCGAAAAAACAATAGAAACTATAAAAAATATCGAGAATGAAACAAATAATCTTTACGAATTGGTAGACTTGGCTGAACAAGAAAATGATAAAATCTTTTTAGAAGAAACTATTTTGCAAATAGATGATCTAGTAAATAAATGTGAAAAACTTCAAATAGAAAGTTTACTATCTGGTGAAGTTGATAAAAATAATTCTTATCTTGAGATTCATGCGGGTGCTGGCGGAACAGAAGCTCAAGATTGGGCATTAATGTTACAAAGAATGTATTTAAGGTGGGCAGAAAAAAAAGGTTTCGGGATTTCTTATGTTGAGGAAAGTTCAGGAGATGAGGCTGGTATAAAATCATGTACTATTTTATTGGAAGGCTTTAATGCTTACGGTTGGAGTAAAACTGAGTCAGGAGTTCATAGGTTAGTTCGTATTTCACCTTTCGACTCTTCTTCAAGAAGACATACTAGTTTTGCGTCGGTATGGGTCTTTCCACAAATTAATGATGAAATTGATATTGAAATTGAAGATAAAGATATTAGAATTGATACATATCGTGCTTCTGGTGCAGGTGGACAGCATGTAAACAAAACCGACTCTGCTATCAGAATAACTCATTTACCCACAAATACAGTGGTACAATGCCAAAATGATAGATCACAACATAGAAATAAGGCGCAAGCAATGTTAATGCTAAAAGCTAAGTTATATGAGATTGAGTTGCAAAAGCGAGATGAGGAAAACACTCAAAACGCAAATGAAAAAGGAGAAATTGGATGGGGCAGTCAAATTAGGTCTTATGTGCTACATCCATATCAAATGGTAAAGGATCTCCGAACGAATGTTGAGGTTGGGAATACTCAATCAGTATTAGATGGTAATATTGATGTTTTTATAGAATCCGCTTTAGCTATGAAAGTAGGTATGAAAAGGTAAGTTATCAATTCCCTAACTCTCTAACAGCCTCTAAAACCTCGTCTGCATGACCAGGAACTTTAACTTTTTCCCAAACCTTTTTTACAATTCCTTCTTCATCACACAAAAAAGTTGATCTTTGTATTCCCATGTATTTTCTTCCATACATGGATTTCTCCACCCAAACCCCAAATTGTTCACAAACATTATTTTCATAGTCTGCTCCTAATTCACAGGTAAGGTTATATTTTTCTCTAAATTTAGCTTGCTTTTGAGGTTTGTCCTTTGAAATACCAATTATAATACAATTTAATTGATCAAATTCTTTTTGTAGGTTTGTAAATGCAATAGATTCAGCGGTGCATCCAGAAGTGTCTGCTTTAGGAAAAAAGAAAATAACAATTTTTTTGCCAATATGATCCGATACTTTAAAAGGTGCTTTGTCTGTTAGGATCTCGAATCTGGGAATTTCATCATTAACTTTCAACATTACATTTTACTCTAATCATTAGTAATTATTTCTTTCATAGTTTATATTACTAGTATCAAAAATATTCAACTAAGTTTGATATTTATTTAGCGAAGAGCAAAAATGTTAAAAAAAATTTTCATATCATTTTTTGTTTTAATTTTTTTAGCATTGGTTTCTTTTCCAATAGTGTTTTTTTATTCAGAAAAGGCAAGATTATTTATAATATCTCAATTAAATATCAAACACTTTGTAAATGAAAGAATAGAAAATTATCTTTCTGATAAAATAAACAATAAAAACATATCTATCGAAATTAATAGTATAGATTTTTTACAACCATCATTCCCTAATATAATAAATATTAGGTTAAACAATATTATTATTAATTCAATTAGAGAGAACCAAAAATCAAAAATAAGAATTGTCGAAATAGGTTTTAATCACAAAAGTTTAATGAAAAATATTTTTAATCATAATGATATTCACATTGATTACCTTGATTTTAAAGATTTAACATTATCTGCCAGACTAGATGGTAATAATTTCTCATCTGATCCTTTAATCCAAATTTTTTCTTTGATAAATAAAAGTGATACTAATAATCACAATCTAAAAAAAATATTAGAAAATAAAATTACTGTTGGTAATGTAGATTTAAAATTAACTGACAATAGAAATCAGGCTAGAGAAGTTACTTACGAGATAAAATGTCAAAATGTTTTTCTTTCAAGGTATATTGAAAAAAAACGTAACCTGGATATGAACTGCCAAGAAAAAGATAACTTAATATTTTCTATGAACATCTCATTAAATGATGGATTTAATGTTTTTACGGGTAACGTAAAAAATTTACCTTTTGAAAAAATTTTAGATAAAAAATTTATCAAAATCATAAATGCAGATGATAAAAAATTTAGAACTAATATGAATGGAAATTTTAATTTTTCTACAGATAAAAATTTAAAATTACAGACCCTGAATTTTTCTTCACAAAATTCTATTTTAACATTTGAAAAAACTACAAATAAGGAAATTTTAAGTTTAAATTTTGATGGAAATATGTATTGGGATTCAACTGATAATATTTTGAAGTTTGATAAAATTTCTATGCCTAATAATTTAATCAC
>JADHRC010000029.1 GCA_016777645.1 Alphaproteobacteria bacterium | reverse complement strand
AAAAAAGTTAAAAATTTAATTAGAAAAAGGAAAATAATTTATGCCTAGTTTTGATATTGTTAGCAAAATAGATATGCCCTCAGTTCAAAATGCTCTGGATGGCGTCAAGAAAGAGATTAGTACAAGGTACGATTTCAAAGGTAGTAAATGTGAAGTAGAGCAACAGGATGATAAAATAATTATTAAAGCGGACGATGAATTAAAAAGAAAGCAAGTTGAAGAATTAATAGTAACTCATTTAACTAGAAAGAAAGTTGATACAGGAGCGCTTGAATTTGAAAAGCCTGAAACTGCATCAGGAAATACAATTCGTCAATCTGTTTTGATTAAGCAAGGGATTGATAGAGAGACAGCCCAAAAAATTATTAAAACCATAAAATCATCAAAGATCAAATTACAATCATCTATACAAGGTGATGAAGTAAGAGTTTCTGGGAAAAAAAGAGATGATCTTCAAAGTGCTATTAAACTTATTAAAGATTTAAATCTAAAGCATCCATTGCAATATGAAAACTTTCGAGATTAAACTTTAATTATATGGGCTCTTTCATCACGTTTGTTCCAAGTAGATGCGTTTATGCGTGAATAAAATTCTAATAAATGATTATTAAATATTGAGGGCTCTTCCAAATTAATGGTATGTCCAGTTTTTGGAACAATTAACAAACCAGATGTATGGATTGTTCTTTTTAGAAATAAACCTACTTCTAAACACATATCATCTTCGTCCCCATTAATAATTAATGTTGGTGAGTTAATAGTACTAATATCTTTTTCAATCGCATATAAATTTGGTCTTTTGTTTTGAACACCAAGAAGTGTATTAGCTGAGCCAATAGGATTGTGTTCAACTAGCTGATCACGAAATAATTTCCACCCAATAGGGTCTTTATTTTGAAATTGTACTCTTGAAGGGCCTAAAGCATACTCAGATCCAATTTTTTCCATACCTTGATTTATAATATTTTGAGCTGTCTCTAAAGACACATTAGAAAAGTCTGCTTCTTTGTTAAAATTGATTTTATCAATCGGAATTGCTCCGTAGCCACATCCAGCAATAACTAGACTTAAAACCCTATTAGGTGCATTGATGCCTAAATGAAGAGTTGCAAAACCACCCATTGATAATCCAACAATATGAGCTTTTTCGATTTCTAAATTATCCATTACACTAATAATGTCTCGCCAAGCTCTTTCTTGGCTGTATTTATTTTCATTTTCAGGAACATCAGACGGATAATATCCTCTAGCACAGAAAGTAATACATTGGTTATATCTAGAAAAATAGTTTACTTGTGGTGCCCAACTTCTAAAATCACCTGCAAACTCATGAACAAAAATTATTGGCTCGCCTTTGCCAGTTGTTTCATAATATAACTTTACATTATCATCAGTTTTTATAAATGACATTTACTTCTCCTAGGTATAACTTGATAAACATATAATAGTTTAAAAATTTTACCAAACACAATTGGCTTAAATATGGAAATCTATAATCTCTTTAGTTCAGATATTTCTGCTATCTTTATATCACTTAAGTTAGCCCTTATTACTTGCTTTTTTTTGGGATTAATAGGCACCCCCTTAGCATATTATCTTGCCTTTAAATCAAAAGCATCAAAGTCTTTTTTAGAGGCAGTGGTTACATTGCCACTAGTTTTGCCACCAACCGTAATAGGATTTTATCTAATAATTATTTTTAGCCCTGACACATATTTAGGTAATTTTTTTATTATGTTAACAGGCGAACAACTTATTTTTTCATTTTATGGCTTGGTTTTAGCATCTGTAATATATTCATTGCCTTTTTGGGTTCAACCTCTTCAATCATCATTTGAAAGAATTGGTAAAGATACTATTAAAACAGCTAATACTCTAGGAGCAAACTCACTAGATACTTTTAAAAATGTTATCATTCCTTTATCCAAAAGAGGTTTTCTAACATCATTCATTATATCATTTGCTCATACAATGGGAGAATTTGGTATTGTTTTGATGGTAGGGGGAGGTATACATGGTAAAACTAAAGTAATAGCCATTTCAATTTATGACCACGTTGAACAATTATCATTTGGAAAAGCACATTTTCTAGCGGCTGGCATGTTAATTCTATCCTTCATTATTCTAATTTGTTTGTTCTATTCGAACAGAAAAAGTGTAGTAAGGATAAAATAGTGACTAATCTATACGTTAAACTAGAAGGAAAAATTGGAAATATTTTAATTGATTTTGAACATAATTTTCCTTTAAAAGGCATCACGGTTTTGTATGGTCCTAATGGTTCAGGAAAAAGCACTATTATTTCTGCTATTGCAGGATTTAGTCATAATTTGAAAAGTAAAATCATTTATAAAAAAATGGTTTTAGACAATGGAATAAAAGTTCCTTCTTATAAAAGACCATTTGGAATCATGTTCCAAGATCCTATTTTGTTTGAACATTTAAATATTAAACAAAATCTTGATTTTGCGGATAGAAGAAGTAAACCCAAGGTAGGAACTCAAAAGATTATTTCTAAAAATGAATTGATAAATCATCTAGATTTATTGCCTTTATTAGATAGACACCCCGAAAATTTATCTGGAGGAGAAAAATTAAGGGTGGCCCTAGCTAGAACCATTTTGACAAAATCTGAATACTTATTTTTAGATGAACCCATGTCAGATATTGATATTAAATATAAGGCAAAATTATTAATTTTCTTGAAGATGATTAATAAAAAATTTAATATTCCTATTCTTTATATTACTCATTCTATTGAAGAGATTTCGCAAATAGCAGATAATTTAATTCTCATTAATAATGGTAAAAAAATTGATTATGGGCCTGCACAAGATATATTAAATAATAATTCTTTCCAAAATTTGATAGGCAAGTTTGAATCGAGCTCTGTTCTTGAAGGACTTCTAAAAAGCTCTAATAAACCATTCAATATGACAACTTTAGATATAAATGGTCAAAGACTGATAGTTCCTGGAAAACCTAGATTAGAGAATAATAAAGTAAGGGTCAGAATAAGGTCTAGAGATGTAATTGTATCTCCGGTAAAATTAGATTTTTTTATTGTTGAAAATGAATTAGAAGGAGTAGTTTCTAAAATAGAAACAGAAACAAATACAGCCTTTACAGAACTGGTAATAACATTAATTAACAAAAAATCAGGAAAAAAATTTCAAACACTTAGAGCTCGAATAACAACATATAATTTGCAGAAAATGAAGCTAAGAATGAACTCTAAAGTTTTTGCCTACATTAGTTCTGTATCTATAGATCGTCAAGCCTACTAATCGTGTTAAACTAAAATTAGACTTTTTCTAATATAATGGCACTACCCTGACCAACGCCAACACACATTGTGCATAAAGCGTATTTTTTATTTTGTTCAATTAATTCATGGGCGGCAGTTAAAACCAATCTTGTGCCTGACATCCCTAATGGATGCCCAAGAGCAATGGCACCTCCATTTGGATTAACTCTTTCATCGTTATCATTTACGCCTAAGGAGCGTAAGCTAGCTAATCCTTGAGCAGCGAAAGCTTCATTTATTTCAATAACATCCATATCTTCTATTGTTAGACCGGCAATTTTGAGTGCCTTTAAAGATGCAGGTACAGGTCCTATACCCATATATGCGGGTTCTACACCGGAACTTGCAGCTGAAATTATTCTTGCCATAGGGTTTAAATGGTTTCTTTTTATACCTTCCTCACTAGCAACTACAACTGCTGCAGCCCCATCATTAACCCCACTAGCATTACCTGCTGTAACAGTGCCATCCTTCCTAAATGGAGTCGCAAGAGCAGCAAGTTTTTGGATAGAAGTAAGTCTCGGATGTTCATCTTTGTCAAAAATTATGCTCTCTCCTTTTTTCTGAGGAATCTCCACTGGTGTGATTTCTTTAAAAAATCTTCCATTTGATATTGCATTGGCAGCTTTTTCTTGACTGGCCAAAGCCATTCTATCTTGATCTTCTCGGCTAACTTGATACTTCTCTGCAACATTTTCAGCCGTTTCTGGCATAGAATCTATACCAAAACTTGATTTCATTTTAGGGTTAACAAATCTCCATCCAATTGTTGTGTCATAAATTTCTGCGTTTCTTGAAAATGGTGTACTTGCTTTTGGCATAACAAAAGGGGCTCTACTCATACTTTCAGCTCCCCCTGCAATAGTAAAATCAGCTTCTTTTGATTTAATCATTCTAGCAGCGCTTGAAATTGCTTCCATACCTGATGCACAAAGCCTATTTAGAGTTATACCAGGAACAGTATATGGAAGGTCAGCCAATAGAAGAGCCATTCTTGCAATATTTCTATTATCTTCTCCTGCCTGATTTGCATTTCCAAAAAAAACTTCTTCTAAATTATCCCAATCACTTTTTGGTAGTTTTTCTTTGATAGAAATAAGTGGAATTGAAGCTAGGTCGTCGGTTCGTATAGAAGATAAGCTTCCACCAAATTTTCCAATAGGTGTTCTGGTACCTTCACAAATAAAAGCTTCCGACATTTGATTTCTCCTAAGTTAATATGTATTAAAATTTGTATAAACAGGCTTTTCGCTAGAATTCCAGATTTTATATTTTTTCATCACAGATAAAAAATCATTGCTATTCATTAAATCATATAACCACTTTTTTAAGAAAGGAAAATTTAAGCTATCAAACCATTTTTCATCAACATTCCTATATTGTCTTATAAATGGAAAGATTAAATAATCAATGATGGTTAAATGGGAACAATTAATATATTGGCTTCCTTTTAGCAAATTTTCTAGCATTTGTAAAAATTCTAGATTTTTATCTCTATGTAAGTTTTTATTTATATTTAAATATCGATTAGGGTATTTGTATTTATCTAAATTGGGTTTAAATTCATCTTCTAATAATGATAGGATTCCATCAAATTCTTTATGAGTTAATTTACATTGTGATAGTAAATGATGTGGATCATTAATTTTTAATGCCCAGTAGACGATATCTAAACTTTCTTCTAAAATATCACCAGAGACGGTAATCAAAACAGGCACAGTACCTTTAGGAGAAATTTTTAAAAAATCATAAGGTTTATTTTTTAATTCTATTTCTCTTAATTCAACAAAAATTTGTGATGCTTTTATAGCAAGTCTTGTCCTTATTGCATAAGGACATCTTCTAAATGTGTATAAAATTGGGTATTTAGGAATACTTTTCATAATTTAATCTTAGATTTTTTTTATATAAGATTAAATTTTTTTTTTATATTTAGAAATTGATAAGGGTTATTCTCTAGTGCTATTGTCTGTTTCGTTAAAAATATAATCATTGATATGACCATGTCTTGTAAGCTGATATACAGTATTCCATAATGACGGTGGATAATTCTGTCTAATATTTTTGATCATGTGAAGAATATGTTTTTCTTCAAAAATATTATCATTTTTTGATTTTCTTACTTTATCTAGTGGAAAGGGAACAATCTGCGCCATAAATAAATCTCCTAATACAAGTAGGAGTTTGCAAATTGCTTGCCGACTTTTAAAATTTAAAAAATAATTTTAATCTTTTTTTAATATTTAATGTATAAGCTAAATATATGATAAATAATTTATGTGAAAACGATATGAAGTTTTTTAGATCAACTAAAATAGTTGCAACTATCGGTACGGCAACTAATGATTATGAAAATATTAAATCACTTATTAAGACAGGGGTTAATGTTTTCCGTCTAAATTTTAGTCACGGTAATCATGGAGATCATTTAAAAAGAATAACTTATATTCGTGGTGCTGAAAAAGAACTTAACGCAAATGTTGCAATACTAGCAGATCTTCAAGGGCCAAAGTTTAGAATTGGTAAGGTAAAAGAAGATATTAAAATTATTAAAGGAAATAATTATATTTTTGATAAAGATCCTAAAATTGGGGATTATAATAGAGTTTATTTAGGTCATGAAGAAATATTCGAGAGTTTATCTATAGGTTCAAAAATTTTAATGGATGACGGAAAACTTCAGTTTGAAGTAAAAACTATTTCTAAAGATAAAATACAAACAGAAGTTCTTGTTGGAGGTATAATTAAAAGTAATAAAGGAATAAATTTACCGGATGTTGTATTAAACACTAATCCATTAACCTCAAAAGATTTGGATGATCTTAAATTTATTCTTAATCAAGAAGTTGATTGGATTGCTTTATCTTTTGTCCAAAAACTAAGCGATATACAAGAAGTTAAAAAATATATTAAAAATAAAGCAGGAATTATTGCCAAAATAGAAAAACCGTCTGCATTAAAAGAATTGCCAAAAATAATCAAGGCGTGCGATGGCATTATGGTGGCAAGAGGTGATCTTGGAGTTGAGTTGCCACCTGAGGAAGTTCCTGGAATTCAGAAGGGAATAATCTTGCAATGTAGACAGGCAGGGAAACCTGTTATAGTTGCAACACAAATGTTAGAATCCATGATTGACTCACCATCTCCAACTAGAGCTGAAGCCTCTGATGTAGCAACTGCAGTTTTTGATGGTGCTGATGCTGTTATGCTTTCAGCAGAAACTGCTGTTGGTTCTTTTCCTCTAGAGACAGTCGCTATTATGGATAGAATTATTTGTTCAGCTGAAAATCATATAAAAAGTTACCCAGGTGATGGACCACAAAGTTTATCTACAGAAAATTTTGTTTATAATGCTGTTTCTCGTTCAGCGGTAAGCCTTGCTGAGTCAGTAAATGCAAGTGCAGTGGTTGCTTTTACAGCTTCTGGAAATACTGCTTACCGTATGGCAAGAGAACGACCCAATTTGCTGTTAGTTGTTATGACCCCTGAAATCTCCGTTAAAAGAAAATTATCACTCTTGTGGGGTGCGTATCCCTTTTTAAGTAAGGTACAAGGATATGAAGCCGCAATCCAAGAAGCTAAAGAAATAATTTCTGAAGAAAGCCTTGCAAAGCAGGGTGATAGCATTGTGGTAGTGGCCGGGATGCCTTTTGGAGTTTCTGGTTCAACAAACTCAATAAGGGTTGTTGAATTATAATAAACTATTTTTTACCTAATCTCACAGATATCATTTTGTCAGGGTTGGCTGGTGGTTCGCCAATAGCAAGTTTTTCAACAACATCCATACCAGATGTAACTTGTCCCCATACAGTATATTGACCAGTAAGATGACTACAGCCATCAAAACATATAAAAAATTGGCTGTCGCCACTATCTGGATTCATAGATCTTGCCATGCCAACCGTGCCATATTTATATTCATAATCAGAAAATTCAGCCTTTAGATTTTTACCTGATCCCCCAGTGCCATTCCCGTCAGGGTCTCCGGTTTGCGCCATAAAACCTTCAATAACTCTATGAAAGATGATACCGTCATAAAAGCCATTTTTTACTAATTCTTTGATACGTTTAACGTGATTTGGAGCAATTTTCGGTAGTGTTTCTATAATGACTTTTCCTTGAGTGGTTTCAATAGTTATGAACTTACTATTGTTTGCTGAAGCTTTTTTGACTGGATTAACCATAGTTACACACATTACCCCTAAAATAATAATTATTAAATTCTTATACATGATATACTTTCTTATTTAATGTTACGTATAGAGTTTGATTTATTAAAATCAATATTTTTTTTAAATTAGTGCGTCAATTTGTTCATCTGACAAATTTCCTGGAACTATAGTAATTGGAACTCTACATAGGTTACTACCCTTGTTAATAATATAATTTATGAGAGGCCCTGGGTTTCCGTGTTCAGTTGATACTCCTAAAACTAGTACCCTGATAGATTCTTCTGTATCAATCAAATTGAATAATTCCTCGTGAATAACACCTTTCCTTACAAAGGTTTTTGGTTTTGGAGCTCCTAACTTTTCACAATACTCACTCAGTTCTTGGAGTAATTGTTTGCTAGCTTGTTCTGTTTCTGCTTCCATTATTTCAGTTACCCCACCCCATAATTGACCTTCTATAGGCTCAATACATCTAAATAAAGCGATTTCTCCGCCTGCAGTTGCAGCTCTTCTTGCCGCATAATAAATAGCTTGATGCAACTCTTTTGAATCATCGGCAACAACTAAAAATAATCGATTATTTTTTTTAGAGGTCTTTTTTTTAGTTTTAATATTCTGTTTTGTATTCATTTCTTTACTGTTAGACTTTCCTAAAAATTAAATTTGTACCCCAACCTATTAAAACTGCTAGCAAAACAGCAAAGATCCCATATAGCGTAGAATAATTCTGGGCTATATTATATATTTGAGCGCTAAATCCAGACTTTGAAACGTTTATAGTACTCTTTTCAGTTGATATAAGCTTACCACTTCTATAATGCAATATTTTTACTTCAAACTTTCCTACAGTTACATTTGATGGCAAATTTAAATATGACCTAAATAATGCATTCTTATTTAATATTACAGAGTTTTCATTAACACTCCATAACTTTGATATAATCATGTTTCTTGTAAGTGCTTCTCTCCAATTTTCATTATTTAAAATTTTAGAACCAGGTTGAGTTCTTATGTTTAAAAAATTCAAACCAATTTGAGATGACTTTTGTGTATTTTCATCTAAAATCTCTTTTAGTGGTCTGTTCGACGAGATGCTTAAGTACTTAGGAGTGTTAATATAATTTATTTTTTTTGTATTTACCCACATTCCAAATTTTTTTTCTTTTTTTTGAACAGTAACTAGGCCTTTTCTTCCTGTAACAATAACTATTATGTCATCTCCTGGTTTTCCATCGTAAGCGCCGAATAAAAGTATTTTAGCTCCTAAAAAATTTGTAGAAATTTTTACATTTTCTTGGGATAAATCTGCTACTATTTGATTTTCTGTTTTACCTTCAATTGAAAGGGAAATAGAGAAAATTATTACAAAAAGGTAATATCTAAAATGTTTCATTTTAATCATTTACCTATGAATAATAATTGAAAAATAATCTGAAGGGACTGTAATTAGGTCTGCTAGAAGTTTTAGGCTCACTAGAATAATAATTGCAGAGAGAATTAATCTTAAATACTCACCCTTGATAATGTTAGTAAATTTAGCTCCAATTTGAACACCAACAACAGATCCTAATAAAAGTATTGTTGCAAGAACAATATCTACTGTCTGGTTCTGAGAAGCTTGGAGAATAGTGGTGTTGGCAGCAACAAAAATAATTTGAAAAAGGGAAGTTCCTACAACTAATGATGTTGGCATTCCTAAAAGATATATCATTGCAGGCACAATGATAAATCCTCCTCCCACTCCCATTATTGCTGCTAGTATTCCAACGATTACTCCAATTAGAATGGGAAGTAAAATTGAAATATATAGTTTTGATTTCCTAAATCTTGTTTTAAATGGCAGTCCATGTAACCAATTATGTTGATGTAATTTACCTCTAGAAACTTTCCCTTTTCTTTTACGTAAAATTAGCCTCAATGACTCGTATAGCATTAGGGTTCCTATTAAACTTAAAAAAATTACATAAGAAGACTTAATGACGAAATCTAATTGACCGATCTTACCTAAAAAATTAAATAAAATAACCCCAATAGAAGAACCTATAACGCCTCCTACAAGAAGGACAGTTCCCATTTTGAAATCAACATTACTTCTTTTCCAATGTGACAACACTCCGGAAACTGATGGGGCGACAAGCTGGTTAGCGACAGATGCAACGGCAACTGGAGGTGGAATTCCTAAAAACATTAAAATAGGAGTTAATAAAAAACCTCCACCTACTCCAACCAAGCCCATTATCAGGCCTAAGAAAGTTCCAACTCCTAAAATTGCTAATGAGTGGATTGGTTGTTCAGCAATAGGTAAATATATATACATAGAGTTTTCTTTATTATTAGTATAATTATAATAGAACATTATTTGTAATTTAAGAAATCATTTATTTGAGTATGACATTGATCAATTTGGTAACAAAAAACGATCTTATAGAATGCATTAATAATGTTAGAAATGCTGGGGATAAAGCTCGTTCTTACAGCAACTACTCCGAAGCAAGTGTAATGGTGTTATTTACAAATAATTACTCAAATAAGGATAGTTCAATAATTATAATTAAAAGAAAAAGTAATCTTAGGAAACATGCTGGACAAATAGCCTTTCCTGGTGGAAGAAAAGAAAAATTTGATAAAAATCTTCAAGAAACAGCTGAAAGAGAGACTGAAGAAGAGGTAAACATTTCAAAAGATAAATACCAAGTTATTGGACATTTTCCAAAGTTTTATACTGGCACTGGTTATGTAGTAACTCCATATCTAGGTATAATTAACAAAGAAGCTGAATTTCAAAAAAAAATAAAACTAAATGATGACGAAGTAGAGAAAATTTTCTTTGCTAAAACTGATCTTTTACTATCTCCTCAATATCATATTAGAGACAAGCCTCCTATAAATTCAAGTATGCATATGACTTGGAAGATAAATTATGATAATGAAAACATTTGGGGATTAACAGCTAGAGTGCTGGTAACAATTTCTGCCGGATTTGGCCTAAGGGAGTTTCCACCGTGCGACGATATTTAGTTATATTTTTGGCAATTTTATTTTCTATAGCTCTTTTTTTTCTAACTAAATTTATTTTACAAAAGCTAACTAAGAACGATACAGTTTTTATTTCTTCATTAATTAGTCTTATTGGATTTTGTTTGTTTATCCTAATTGGTTTTTTATATCTTGAAGGAAATACATTTGATCCTAGTTATTCATATAGTCCCCCTTCGATAGTCGATGGTAAGGTCAAGGATGGTAATTTTTCAAAGTAAAAAATAAAGGTTTCTGCATTATAAATGAAGATTTAATAAATTTTTTTTTTCAAAACAAAAATGTTAGAGAGGTTTTTAACATTGCACAAAGTGTTGATGTAAAGATATGGATTGTTGGAGGAGCAATTCGAAATTACCTTTTAAATCAAACTGTAAACGATATAGACTTTGTCATTAATATTGATATTGAATTATTCCTCAAAAAAATTTCTAAAAAAAACATAAAAATAAATAAACGAAATATTAAGTATCATACTATTTCTATTATTTTAGATAAAAATGAGTATCAGATAACTAGTTTTAGAAAAGATTTAGTAACATTCGGAAGAGCTGCTCATGTTGATTTTGTTAACGGACTTTATGAAGATGCAAAAAGAAGAGATTTCACAATTAACACATTGTATTTAGATCATAATGGTAATTTAATAGATCCTTATAATGGATATCAGCACATTATTGAAAAAAAACTAAAGTTTGTTGGTGATCCAATTGAAAGGATCAGAGAAGACTACCTTAGAATCATAAGATATTGTCGTTTTTTTGGAGCTTTTTCTAGATTTGATCACCTAAAAAATTTAAAATCTAAAGTTTTAAAATTATTACCTAACATAAAAATTTTATCCAATGACAGGATTAAAAAAGAGTTTTTGAAAATTCTTTTGGAAGATAAAGTTGATATTTGTTTATTTAAAATGAAAAGCTTAGCATTAGATAAATTTATTTTAGTAGATCGTACAAATGATGGTAAAGGAAAAGAATTTAAAGGCTTCAAAATAAATAATTTTGAAATAATCAATCATATTAAACGTTATATTATTGATATAGCTCAAAATGAAAAATTGGATTTATTATGTGTAATTATTCCTCATTTGTATGAGCTAGATAGATTGGATGATATTGTAAGAAGGTTTGAATTTAATAAAAAAAAAATAAAATACTTAAATTTTATAAAAAAACTACAAAGCCTCAAATATTTTATTGAAGAAAATAACTTTAATGAAAATTTCTCCGGAGAAAAAAAAATTAAATTTTTACAATTAATTTGGAAATTTAGAATTAATATTAATTCATCTAATATAACAATTTTTGAAAATGACAGGATACCCTTTAATTGGTATAAAATTGGATTACTACATATGATCCCATTTCAAACTATAACCCTGGCAGATTTTTCTGATTTAGATTGGCCCTCCTTTCCATTACATAGAAACGAAATAAAGGGATTGCAACTTAACATGAGTTTTAATAACCAAAACAATTTGTTATACAAGGCAGAAGAATTCTGGGTTAAAAATAAATTTAAAAGTTCTAAAGAGGATATTTTGGACTTTGTTAATAAAACATTGATAAGAAATGATAAGGTATGAACATTAAATCTGAAATGCTTGAGAAATTAAAAAAACAGAAGATTTTTGATGGCTCTGAAGAAATAGAATTAAAAAAAAAATTAGCAAGTGATTGGTTTATTTCTCTTAGAAATGAAATTTGTGAAACTTTCGAAACAATAGAAAATAGTTCTTCTAATGATAAAAAAATATCATTTCAAAGAAAGGAATGGGAAAGAGAAGGTGGTGGTGGTGGAACTATTTCAATTATGAAAGGCAATGTTTTTGAAAAAGTTGGTGTAAATATTTCCACAGTGCATGGAGTATTTTCAAAACAGTTTAGAGAACAAATACCAGGTGCTGAAAAAAATGGAAAGTTTTGGGCTTCTGGTATTTCTGTCGTTTCACACATGCTTAATCCTCATGTGCCAGCGGCTCATATGAATACAAGATTTCTTATTACCGGTGATGGTAAAAATAAAAAAATATGGTTTGGTGGAGGAGGAGATCTAACACCAATTTTTGATGATAAAGATGCAAAAGGCTTATTTCATCAAAAATTCAAAGATTGTTGTGATAAATATGATCTTTCTTATTATCCAGACTTTAAAAAATGGTGTGATGAGTATTTTTACTTACCTCATAGAAATGAAGCAAGAGGAGTTGGGGGTATTTTTTTTGATTATTTTTATAATGATAATTGGGATAAAGATTTTGCATTTATCAAGGATGTAGGGAAGGCTTTTTTGTCATCATATTCACAAATTATAAAAAACCGTTTTCTAACTAGGTTTAATGATGAAGACAGAAAAGCTCAGTTGATAAAAAGAGGTAGATACGTTGAGTTTAACCTTTTATATGACCGTGGTACGATCTTTGGTTTAAAAACTGGTGGAAACACGGAAGCGGTTTTAATGAGTTTGCCACCAAGCGTAAGTTGGAAATAAGTTGGAAATAATAATCAGTAGTTTTAATATTTTATAATCTAAATCCCATTTCGATAATTTTTAAAAAAATATATTTAGAGTAGAAAAAGACTAGAATTTTTTTGAAAGAATGTTTATATAAAATATAACATTCTACAGGAATATTCATGTCTACAAAATCAAATTCACAAAGTAGTAAAGATGAAGGTAAAAGAGATTTTCTGATTGTTTCGACCTACGCTATGGCAGGTATTGGAGCTGCATCAGTTGCTTGGCCCTTAATTGATCAAATGAATCCGGCGGCAGATACTCTAGCTTTAGCCTCAACTGAGGTTGATTTGTCCTCTCTTGAAGAAGGGCAAGCTATAACAGTAACCTGGAGAGGTAAACCTGTATTTGTACGTCATAGAACACCTGAGGAAATTAAGTTAGCTAAAGAAGTTTCTCTAGATGATATGAGGGATCCTGAAACAGATGAAGAAAGGGTGACTAACGAAAAATTTATTGTTTTAGTTGGGGTTTGTACACATCTTGGCTGTGTACCACTTGGTCAAAAATCTGGTGATGTAAAAGGACAATATGGTGGATGGTTCTGTCCATGTCATGGATCTCATTATGACCACTCTGGTAGAATTAGAAAAGGCCCGGCCCCAACAAACCTAGAAGTACCTTCATATGAGTTTTTGTCTGATAATATTATCAAAATCGGTTAAATTTTGTTTTAGGAGTTATAATTGTCAAAGTCTAAATTTAAAAACCCAGTAGT
>JADHRC010000028.1 GCA_016777645.1 Alphaproteobacteria bacterium | reverse complement strand
GATGTTGATCAACCAAGAAATTTAGCAAAATCGGTCACTGTGGAATAGATTTAGAAATACGTATTGCGATTATAAATTATTTGTAAACTTTTAGGGTATAAATAGAGCTAATATGTTGGAAGTATATAAAAAATTTCTAATTATGATTGGGATAAGTTTTTTTCTATTTTTTATTATTTATTGGTTATAATAAAAAATGAATAAATTATTAATTATAACATTAGTTTTTGTTTTTCCATCTTTCCCTTCTTTATCTGAAAAAGATAAATTTGATTATGATCAACATAAAAGAAAACTTATTGAAAAAAAACTTTTGTTAAATTCATTTAAAAAGTGTGAAGAATATATTAATGAAACATCTGTTGAATTATTTTTGAATTGTAGTGAGAAAAATAATAAAAAGAAATGAAGCTATATTTTGGGTTTTGTTAATATTAAGTTTGTTACTTTATCTAATCATAATATAATAACTTTGAAACTATAAACTTAAGCATAAAGAAACTAGAAATTGTTTTCTCTTTACAAAAATAGTAAACACATTGTTAATTAGGTACAAAATCCATTTAAAGTAGGTGTTATTATGAATAAAGACCTTTCTAATTTAAAAAAGAGAGAGTTACGTAAAAAAGCATACTTATTAAAGCCGTTTGTTTTAATTGGTCAACACGGTCTTACTGATGCTGTTTTAGCAGAAATTGATGTTGCCCTAAGTGCCCACGAATTGATAAAAATACGTATAAGACAATCAGATAAAAACTTACGTAATGCACACTGTATTAAAATAAAAGAGCAGTTGGGCGCGATAGTAATACATCAAATAGGTTTTATAACAGTGCTTTACCGTCCAAAACCTACAGAGCATTAATAAATATATTTTTATGATTTATGAGTTCATTAATCATTTTTTTAAAATTAAAAAATCCCCTAGTACAATGAGGAAAGGCATTTTGATCCCATTCTCTTAGATAAAAGTAATAACTTACTTCTAGTAATTCTAATTTATTTAAAAAGTCACGATTAGAAAAAATTTTATTACCTACTGTTTCATAAGGTAATATTAAATTTTTAATTCCTTTGTTTTGTATCCAATGAAATATTGTTTCAAAATCACTTATTAGAGTAACTCCATTTAAATTATTGCAAACATCTTCGTACAATAATTTTTGAAAATTATTTATAATCGGATTTTGATTATTTGTTGACCATAAACAACAATTATATTTAATACCTTTTTTATCTAAAACTTTATTTAGTGAGAGGTCATTATTATTTAAAATTAATCCTACTTTAGTCAGATCTTCGAAGGGAATAGTTTTAGGTTCTAGAAATTTACTGGCCTTACCATTTGAAAAGTTTTCAAAACTATAGTTTGGAGTATTATTTAATTGATCCTTGGGATAAAATCTATTTTTAGTAAAATCCCTTATATTTTCAGCTCTCGCAATATATGGTTTTCCTATAGTTTGTATGCCTGCAACCCATCTCCAACCAAGAGTGTTTGATGCAGGACAAAAGTCTAATAAATTATTTTCAAAAAATTTAGCCCCAGACTGCCAACTATAACCTAATGTAAATATCCATATACTTGCAAACCACATCCTGGCATGGTTATGAAGATAACCTGTTTCTAATAATTCATCAACCCAGTGGTCAAAACATTTTATACCAGTTTTTTTAAGGAGATCTTTCGTCTCATTGTTTTTTAAATATTCATTATAAATCCATGGGTGTGTCTCAAGCCAGCCTCTCCAATATGTTCTCCAAAATATTTCTTCGATAAATTTTTCAATTTTATTAATTTCGTTATCTTTCAAGATAATGCTCATTACTTCTTCTTCACTTATAAATCGTCTTCTAATATAAGGTGATAATTTTGAAACATTTTTATGAGGAATTCCTAAATCATAATTTCTATTTGAGGAATAATTTAAAATTTCATTTTTACTAAAATCCTCTAGATTTTTTAATATTTCTTTTTTTGTTGTTGGAAAATAATTCATATTTTTAACTGATGATTATGAAAGAAAATATTAAAATAGTTGTAACTAAAAATGTTAATAAACGTCTTAAACAAATATACCAATGAGCAAAGTTTAAGGGCTTGTATAATAATTCATCAATTATTTGGCATGATATAAAACCTAGTACTAAAACAAAAAAGCTTAATGAAGTCTGTAATGATAATGATATTATTCCTAAAGTTGAAGGTATTATTGACCAAATGATAATTTGATTTTTCAGTCTATCCGAGATTTTGTTTTGATCACCTATGGTTAATATTATGCCCCAATATTTTGAGCCAATAAATGTCAAAATAATAGCTCCATAGTATTTAGGTATATTAATGTTAAATATTAGCTCATTTCTATTAAAATATAATTCAACAAGACCGAAGAAAAATGGAAATAAACCTAAAATTCCCAGTATAATCATTATTTTTTGAGAACTATTAAATAAGAGGATTTGCTTTAGATTATTTTTCATAATTTTTTGTTTTTTAATCAAAATTCTGATCTAGTAAGAATTTAATTTATTTAAATTTATATGTTTATCAATAATGGAAATATGTACTGTTTGCAAAAATAATAATGTTATTTTTTACGCTGAAATTGAAAAAATGCTTTATTGGGAGTGTCAAGTTTGTGAGGCTAAACTACTTGACTCCAAAAATTTCATTACGTTTGATGCAGAAAAAAAACATTATTTAAAACATAATAATAATATAGACGACAGCGCTTATAGAAATTTCTTATTGAGGTTAGTTAACCCTATTAAAGATAAAATTTCCAATCAAGATTTAGGTTTGGATTATGGATGTGGATATGCACCAGCTTTGGCTCATATATTGATACAAGATGGCTTCAAAATTCAATTATATGATCCTATTTTTTTCCCAGATAATTCTATATTCTTAAGAAAGTTTAATTTTATTACATGTTCAGAGGCTGTTGAACATTTTTTTAATCCATATGAGGAATTTAAAAAAATTGATAGTATTTTATTAAAAAATTCTTTTTTAGCTGTTATGACTTCTTTTATGGATAAACGTAATTCATTTGAAAAATGGCATTATAGAAGGGACCCAACTCACGTTGTTTTTTATACACAAAAAACTTTTGAAATTATTGCATATCAAAGAAACTGGTTAACTGATTATCCTGAAAAGGATATTGTTATTTTGAAAAAACAATAGAAAAAATAAATTTTCATATGTTATGAAGTATTTATTAATAAAAATATGGTCACGATATGAATAGATTTAAAATTAAAACTGAATGTGGAATTAAGAAATTTAATGATCTGAAAAAAAATAAAAGTCTTTTTGGCAAGCTAAGATTAACTTGGTTTAAATTTTTTGCTGTCATTAGAGATCTGAATAAATGATGTCAAAAAATATCAATGATAAAATGATACTTTTTGATGGAGATGACTCTCTATTTAAAAAATATGTAAAAAATTGTGATGTTTATTTTGAATACGGAGTTGGTAACTCAACTCGTTATTTGATTAATAATACAAAAGCAAAAATAGTGGCTGTAGATACAGACAAAAAATGGATAAATACAATTGATGTTTTAAGACGAAAAGAAGACATTATAATTAATTGGGTTGATTTAGGTGAATTAGAGAATTGGGGGCGTCCGAAATCATATATACACCGTGATAAATTCTTTGATTACATAAGTGGGGTTTGGAATTTTAATTTAAAAGCAGATTTAATACTTATAGATGGTAGGTTTAGAGTCGCTTGTTTTCTTTATAGTATAATGTGTGCAGATGAAGGCACCATAATTTTTTTTGATGATTACGTTGATAGAGGATATTATCATATCGTTGAAGACATAATACCTAAATCTGACTGTTGCGGAAGACAGGCTATGTTTAGAGTTCCAAATAATTTCAATCGTGAACTAGCTAAAGAATTATTAAACAAATTTGTATATGTTTTTGATTAATATCTTAAATTTTTATTTAAAGCTTTGTTTATTTCCTTTGGTTGCCATTGATAAGCACCCAAATTTCTAAAATTAAATGTTAAGTATATAGAATCTTCAGGGATTAAATCTCTATCTACCACTCCACCTGAGCTTTTGTACTGAAATAATACAGTTAAACAATTTCCAAACATGTATCCATCACCAGTGTATTCTAAGCCTAAGGTTTCTGATATCATTTCTTCTTTGTTATTATTTAAATCATAAGTCCTTGAATAGCTTGTTTTCCAATTTGAAAAATTTTTTGAAATTCCAATTGCTAACTCTTCTCTATCAGTACCGTTAGATACAAAATCTCCATCAACAGATCTATGGTTTGCTGAATAACCCCAGCCATTTAGGGATCCGCTAAAAGAGAAATCAGAGGTATCCGATTTGAAATTGTGATGATTATATAAAGAAAACCAAGAGAAATTATAGGTTGAATTTGGTTTCCAATTTATAGAATTTATGACATGAGATTGTCTATCATTATTGGCTATAGTTATATTATTTTGTGTTCCACTAATTTTTTGACTTTGGCCTACAAAAAAATTTACCTCACCGATATTTTGACTCATTAGATAAGTGGTGAATCCAGCATTTATTCTGTCACTTCGCTGAATATTATCTCTTCCTTGATATTGATTGTTTAAAAACAAATTAGCTTGATCTAATCTAAATTCAGATGAGTCTCTGTTTGGTACCTCATCTGTTCTATCTGAAGAAATCACTGAGCTAAATTGAATTTTAGGTTCTATGATCACACTAAGATCTTGGTCTGTCATTCCGTATTGATTACTTGCAGCTATAGAAAAACCTGAAGAAAGCCTATCAATATATCTATTGTCATTACTATCTGTAGAGGGTCTTCCTTGAATAGAATATAAATCTAGACCAAAGTTAGCGTCACCCTCTAAAATAACATTTTCTAAATTTATCTTTTTATTAATTTTAGCTAAACCTGACCATCTTTTTATATCATAACTTTCATCATTATATATTGAGTGGGCATTTAATTTGATATCATAGTTATAATTTTCATTACTATCAAATATATGGTGCGAAATAGAAGGAGCCATAACTGGTTCATTGTCGCTACTGGTTTCATCTAAATTTTGTATATTATATATTTCTATTTTTGAAATTGAGTTTGGTTTAATTTTTTCTAAGTTTAGATAGCTTTTATATCTATCGCTACCATCAAAACCATATCTTCTCATAAAAGTTTCTTGATCGGCATATTTCCCCTCGAATGTCATTTTCCAATGATTATCTAAATTAGAACTAGCTTTGAGGTTTATTCCAAATACATTATCACCATTTGATTTATTAGTATCTAAGTTACCCTTATAAATATTAGTTTCTAATGATGTGTTTTGAAATTCTTTTCTAACATTTAATTGATCTGCATGACCTGTTTTACCGTTTTGATGAGTTGTAAAAGTCATGTCCCAGGTTAGATCATTTTCAGGGGCATAATAATAAGGAATCTTAGTGTGGAATCTATTTTGTTTCGAATAACCATAAACTGGGGTTAAAAATCCAGATCTTCTTTTAACAGTCCAGTCTGGAAAACTTAAATAAGGGAGATAGTATACTGGCAAAGAAAAAATTTTCATTACAGGATGTTTAAGATAAACAGTTTGTGTTACAGGATCATGTTTTATTTGTTGTGTTTCTATCCTCCAAATAGGGTTTGTACCTTTTTTGAAGTCACATTCACAAGCCGTATAAGTGCCTTCTTTAAAAAAACTTTCACCAATATCATTTTTTATAAAATTATTAGCTTTAATAAACGAACTATCAATTAATTCGCCGTATAAAGGAATTGCTACAATTGATTTAAATTCATTTGTTAGTACTACACTGTCTGATTCATAAATCGAACCATCTTTTTCTCTTATTATTACGGAACCAGTGGCAACAGCTTTGTCTATATTTTGATCGTATTCAACTTTATTTGAGGTTATTTTACGACCTTTATTAGTGATAACAACGTTGCCAGTTGCGATTAATTTTTGGGTTTTTTCATCAACTATTAGGCTGTCACTTGTAAAGTTTACACTATCGGATGAAGTTTGTTTAAGATCTTTACTAAGTGCGCTTCCACTCATGAAGAAAATAAAAATCAAAAAAAATTTAATATATTTCATTTTATCCCTTGGTTTAGTAAAGATGTAGGAATGTTTTTAAATTATAAAATTAATAAAATAAAACTTTTCCTGGGTTCATTATTCCTTTTGGATCTAACTGTTTTTTTATAATAGTCATTAGAGAATAAGCTGTCTTGTTTTTATGATTTTTTAAATTATTTTTTTTTAACTGACCAATACCATGTTCTGCAGAAAAAGAACCATTATACTTATGTACGATTTTATAAAGTTCAGTTGTTAAATTGATGCTTTTACCTTGGAAGCCGTCGGGCAAAGATCCATTGCCGAAGACATTATAATGAAGGTTTCCGTCACCTAGATGACCAAAATAAATTGTCTTTAAATCTGGCAAGAACTCTGAAATCATTTTTTGAGCTTCTTTATGAAAATCATCTATTGATTCAACTGGAAGAGATATATCATGTTTTAAACATTTAATAAGATTAGAATTTTCAAGTTCTTTTTTTTCGGACTCTGCTGCTGCTTCCCTTATTGACCACAAAGATTTTCTTTGTGCCTCATTATTACAAATAGTTGCATTTGAGATTAGCTCAAGATCAAAGCATTCCTCTAGAATATTTTCAATTGATTTTATAATGGGGAGTTGACCATTTTCATTAGAGGTAATTTCACTTTTAGAAAAACTTGATATGTCAATTAAAACACCCATATCTGGTAAATTTTCAAAAGGTAATTTAATATTTTCTATATTGTTTTTTGCTACCTCCCAAAAAACTTTTGGCATTAGCTCAAATGACTCTATTCTATCTGGAAAGTGGGTATTAAAAACATTTAGTAATTTGACTGCATTAGAAATTTTGTTAGCTTCTACAAACAGTGTTGTAATCATTTTAGGTAATCTAAATAATCTCATAGTAGCAGCAGTAATTATCCCAAGAGTTCCTTCTGCTCCAATAAATAGATTTTTTAAATCATATCCTGTGTTATCTTTTTTAAGTTCGGAAAGAAGATTCATTATTCGTCCATCAGGTAAAACAATCTCTAATCCCAAACATAATTCTCTAGTGTTTCCATATTTCAAAACATTTACTCCACCGGCATTAGTAGATAAATTCCCACCAATCATGCAAGAACCTTTAGCACCTAAACTTAATGGAAAGAATAAACCCTCTTTTTCGACTACATCATGTATTTGTGATAAAATCATACCCGATTCAACTGTGATTGTTTGAGCATTTTTATTAAATTGACGGACATTATTCATTTTTTCTAAAGATACGATGATTGAATCCCCAGTATTGTCTGGAGTTGCGGCTCCGCATAAACTAGTATTACCCCCTTGAGGTACGATAGGAATATTATTATCAAAGGCGAATTTCATTATATTAGATACTTCTAAGGTGTTAGATGGCCTTAGAACAGCTGCAGCTCTACCAATATACTGACCTCTCCAATCATTTACATACTTGAGATGTTCGTCTTCGCTAAGTAGAGGAGGGTTTTTTAAACCTAAATTTTGAATTTCAAAATTTAATTCTTTAGTATTCATTTTGTTCCTAATATTATCAAAGTTTGCAAGATGCTCTTTGTAAACGATCATTTATGGCTACCCCAATACCTATATTAGGAATTGGCATCACTTGAATATTTTTGACTCCTTTTGAGTCTAAGTATCTTAATCCCGAATATAACAAACAACATGCTTGAAATAAATTTTTACTAGGACTTAAGTTAAACAAGTTTTTATTTTTCTGCAATGATTTTGGGGTGTTTCCAAACGTCAACCAGCCAGCATTTTCCATACTAATTTTTTGGTCAAGAAATACATCAGCTTTTGGCGAATAGTGACTTTTTAGAAGTCCTGGTGAAATCAACTCATCATCATTAGGATCTAAGACTTCTGTTTCCAAAATTTCAGAGATCATTTCTTTAGTAATGTAACCATGTCTTAAAATTATCGGTTTTTCACCACGACAGTCCACTACAGTTGATTCTATACCAACGTAACTTGTCTCGTAATCTAAGATTTTAGACAATGTCCATCCTTTTCCTTTGAAATGAGGGCCAAAGTCTTTTTTTACATGTCCAGCTTTTGTAGGGCTAACTCCCCCTGAGAGATTGGCACTTGGTGCTAAAATAGGTACATTTACCCTTTTTATTAGATCCATTGCAAGAGGATGAGATGGCACTCTGATTGCTAGAGTACTTTTACCTTGTGATAGTATGTTAGAGATTTTGTTTTTTTTTGTTTGACCTACAATTGTAAGTGGACCAGGCCAAAAATTATTTGCTAATACATTAGCAATTTCTGTGAATTCAATGTATTTTTCTGCTTCTTTTTTACTAAAAGTATGTGCAATTAAAGGATTATTCGAAGGTCTCCTTTTAGCAGCATAAATACTTCTGATAGCCTTTTTACTGCTTCCTATCGCGCCAAGACCGTATACAGTTTCCGTAGGAAAGGCGACTAAATTTTGTTTTACAAGTTCATTTTTTGCCTGAACTAAATCATTTTCATATTTATCAACATCATGTTTGTTTAAAAACAATAAAAATTTTGGAGGTAAATATGGAGTTTTACCAAAAGCTAAAAAATTTGTGTTTTTGAAATTAACTTTCCCATATCGCATTTCAAGTCCAGCATCACAATAAACATTTCCACCCGCTGCTTTAAGGATACTATGTCCAGCTGCTATATCCCATTCCATAGTAGGAGAAGTTCTTGGATAAAGATCAGCTTTACCTTCTGCTAAATGACAGAATTTAATGCTAGAACCAATATTTATATCTTTTTGGGGTTTAACTAAAGTTATCCAATCTTCTAGCTCCTTCGACCTATGACTAGAACTACTAAAAGTGCTAATTTTGTTGTAATTGATTTTGGAACATTGAATTTGTTCTGATTTTTCTATTTTATAGTCTTTTTCTATTTTCCAGGCTTTACCGCCAAAACTGTACCAAATAGTGTCTGTAAATGGTTGAGCAATTAAACCAAACACTGGCAAGTTATTTTTAATAAGTGCAAAATTAACTGTGAAATTTGGGTTTTTATTTATAAATTCTTTAGTTCCATCTATAGGATCAACTAGCCAAAATGGTTTGTCATTTTCTAAGAAGTTATGAGAGCTTTCTAATTCTTCACTAACAATACTAATATTAGGAAAATTTTTTTTTAAGCCATTGATTGCAATTTTATTAACTTCAATATCAGCCTTCGTTAACGGAGACTCATCTTTTTTAAAAATAACTTGTGTGTTATCTAACTGTCGAAAAAAAGACATGGCGCATAAGTTACATTCTTTAGCTAAATTAATCATATTTATTAGTTGTTTTGAATTAATCATAACTTAATTTCTATCTTTTCGACTTTAACTTTATTATAAAAATGCCACAAAAATAGTGAAGCCGCCCCTCTATAAGGTATCCAATCATTTCCTAGTTTTTCCATTTCATCATGATTAGGTCTTAGTTCTAATTTCTTAATAATTTTAACAGCTTCTTGAAGAGCCAAGTCTGCAGAAGGCCAGGCATTAATATCTTGAAGGACAAAAATTTTATAATTATTTATAGTCCAGTGACCAATACCTTTGACCTTAATTAATAAACTTGAAATTTCTTCACTTGAGTGTTTTTTAAGATTGCTTAAGTCTAGTTTTTTTTTTTGAATTAAATCAGCTAAATTCTTTATATAAAAAGATTTTTGTGATGATAATCCATATTTTTTCAAAGTGTCTAATGTTAGCATCTGTATTTTTTTTTCATTTAAAATATCATCCATAAGTAATTTATTATAAATATTACTAGCTACATTAGTTGAAATCTGTTGCCCTATAATTATTTTTGCTAAACTTTGAAAGCCTTCACTCATCGACCTGTTTTCAGGAATACCAATTTTGTTGTAAATTTTTCTAAAGTTTTGATCAACTTTCATAATATTTTCAAAAGCTTTTAACATTTCGGAATTCCAGCTGGATTTCATAGTTTTCTTCTTTATGATAAAATACCAAGTTAATTATATGAATTAATAATGCAATATAAACAAAATTCAAAAAACAAAATATGGGATTTGTCCTTAAGATGCTTCCATTTGGCCTTGATATTACTTGTTATAGGTTCAATAGTCACAGCTAAGTTAAATGTATTAGAAATCCATCAGTTTTTTGGTGTGGCCCTTCTGGGTTTAATTTTTTTTAGAATTTTATGGGGTATTATAGGTACTAAATATTCAAGATTTAAGAGTTTTAATTTATCAATTAGAGAGGCCTTAACTCAGTTTTCGAATAGAAACAATGACAGTGAACTTATTAAAACGCCACTAGGCAGTTATTCTACTATTATGTTTTTATTAGTTTTAATAACCTTATCTGTCTCAGGTTTGTTTTCAAGTGATGATATTTTGTATGACGGTCCTCTTGCGTATTTGACTCCTAATTATTCAAGTATTTGGGTCTATGTTCATAATATTTCTCATTATATCTTATATTCTTTAATTACAATTCATATTATAGCCATTTTGTATTACCAAAAAATAAAGAAAAAAAATCTAATAAAAAGAATGTTTGCGTTTTACTTTAAAGTACATCAGGAAAATATACTTCAAAAACCAGAAAATCCACTACGTGGATTAGCAGTTTTATTACTACTTACTTTGTTACCAGTTTTTTTATTATTTTATTATTGATCTAACCAATATCTGCTGTGTAACCTGCAGCTTCAATTCCTGCGATGGCCGCTATTTCGTCATTATCTGATGTGTCACCGGAGATGCCAAGGGAACCAACAATATTATTGTTTTTATCTTTTATAAGCACACCACCTGGAACAGGCACTAGGGCTCCGTCAGTAAGTGCATTAACGGCGTTTATAAAGTATGCTTGTTGCTCAGCTCTATTAAACAAGGCTCTAGATCCCATACCCATTTGGAAAGCTCCATTAGCTTTACCATGGGCAATTTTGAATCGTAAACTACTTATACCATCTTCTCCAGAACATGCCTTAATTGCTCCACGATGATCTAAAACAACAACCATTATTGGATTAATTTTAATTTCTCTTGCCTTTTTAATTGCACTATCAATCATTAGATTAGCTTTTTCTAATGTTATTGGCTCTATATTTAACTCGGACATTTTACAACTCCATATTTTTAATTTTATAAATTATATTAATTCTCTTTTAACTTATATGTTAATTTATGGTAGATGTATTTTTTTTTAAATTATTTATTATAACTAGTTAAATAAATTATCATGAATCCAAAGTCAGATTACCAAAATTTCTTACAATCTAATAAAAAAATTATTAATGATAAAAACACTTTTATAGTTGTAGCTTTTTATAAATTTTTTGAACTTAATAATTTAATTGATTTTCAGAAGCACTTAAAAAATATTTTTGATAAGACATCGGTAAAAGGTACTATCTTATTAGCCAATGAAGGCATTAATGGAACTATAGCTGGTATTCCAAAAGAAATCGAGTTGGTCCTATATGAATTATGGAATTTTAAAAACTTAAAAGATTTATGTCCTAAATACTCTATTGCCCCTAAAAATCCATTTTTCAGAATGAAAATTAGGTTAAAAAAAGAAATTGTAACATTAGGTCTAAATCATATTTCTCCCCAAAAAGAAGTAGGTCAATACATAAAACCTGAAGAGTGGAATAGTTTTATAGCCGATGAATCTGTAATACTTGTGGACACAAGAAATAATTATGAAGTTTCAATTGGTTCTTTTGATAAAGCTATAAATCCTAACATCAAAAGTTTCAGAGATTTTCCCAATTGGGTTTCAAATAATCTTCTCAACAAAGGACCGGACATAAAGAAAAAGAAAATAGCAATGTTTTGTACTGGAGGAATTAGGTGTGAAAAGTCTACATCATATTTAAAATCTCTAGGTTTTAGTGATGTTTATCACTTAGAGGGTGGAATTTTAAAATATTTAGAGAAAATCCCTGAACAAGAAAGCAAATGGTCTGGTAACTGTTTTGTATTTGATTACAGGGTCTCTGTTAAGCATAGGCTAGACATAGGTGAATATGATATGTGTTATGCTTGTAGAATGCCTATAAATTCAGAAGACAAAAAGCATAAAAATTTTAAAAAAGGGGAAAGTTGTCATCATTGTTATAATCACTCAAATGAAAAACAAAGACAAAGATTTAAAGAACGTCAGAAACAAATAGAAATTTCAAAGAAAAGAAATCAATTACACATAGGACAATTAAATAAGAGAAATTAGTTTTAATCTAAAAGCTTCAAAACTAACTCGGGTGGTCGTCCAATAATTGCATCAACTAGCACATCATTTTCATATTTAATTAAAATAGGTCGCTCAATTATTACTGGGTTTTCTAAAATCAAATTAATAACTTGGTCTGTTGATAATTCATTTATATCAACTTTTAAGTCTTTAAAAGATTGATCTTTCTTCCTAATAAAATTATTTATGTCAAATTTTGTGATCTTAAAAATATCTTCTAAATCCTTTTTTAAGATTCCTGACTGCAAGTATTTTACAATTTGTAATTTAAAATTTTGAGATGAAATCAACTCTAAAGCTTTTCTTGATTTTGAGCATCTTGGATTATGATAAATTTTTAATTTTTTTTTTGTCATAACAGGCCACCATTACCCATATCATTAATTTCTTTTTTTGAAATACCAAGATCACAAAATAATCTCCACAATATCCAATCAACACCATTTTCTTTAGGAGATCTTGCACATCCTGGCATCCCAACTAATGGTATATTTTTGTTATTTTTTTTGAGTTTGCCTAATAACATTAAGTTACCAGGTTCTACAGGCATACCTAAACGTTGGATTGTTCCACCATTCTTCACTAAAGATTTAGGGATTACATCATTGATATCTGTAATAGCAGATGCTCCAAAAACTAAAATTATATCTGCATTTTCATTTATGCTTTCTTTAATCTTTCTCGAAAGTTCGGTGATAGAGTGTTCACATTTTTTTTCATAAAAACTATCAATATTACAGTTTTTCAGTCTATTTCTTGTGACAAGAATAGTCTTTTCTAAAACTTTCTTTGGTAATGATTCATTTATAGTTTGTATTAGGTGAATTACTTTGTTTTTAAATGGTAATATTTGAAAACAGTTTGATGATTTTTCAATCACAGAATTCAATATAATTTTATTGATGGCAAAAGGAATTGCTTTTATAGAAATTACAACCTGATTTTTTTTAACAAAAGACAAATTTTTTAGAGACGCCACTGCAATTTTATCTGTCACTGAATTAATGGATAATAATTGTTTTGGATTAAATTTTATTACACCATTAACTGAGGAAATTAAATTACATCTTCCTTGCTTAGGTTTGTCGATCATTAAATTTGATTTGCTTTTAAATATTATTTTTTTTGATATTTCATGTACAGCTTTATTTTCTTCAATATCATCTCTCTCAAGTTTTGCACACACGATTGAATCTATATTATTTTTCAAGAAAACTTCTATGTGCTTGTCTGTAATGATAGTACCTTTACTTATTTTTACTTTTTGATTGTTTGCATCAATTACGAAAATAGAACTTGTTAAAATACTGTTCAAAGATGATTCCGTTTTTAATTCTCCAAAAAACATACTTAACCTGTCTTTATAAAATTTAACTTATATTGATATATGAATTTATTAAAAATGTTAATATTTTTAGTTTTAAATATAATAATTCTTGACGATTTGATGATCTAAGGATATCAAACACGATGAAAGTATATGGGGCTGTAGCTCAATTGGGAGAGCGCCTGCTTTGCAAGCAGGAGGTCGTCGGTTCGATCCCGTCCAGCTCCACCATATTTTAATTAATTTTTTATTTGAGAGTTTATTATGGCAGTACCAAAAAGCAAAATAACAAGATCAAGAAGAGGCATGAGGCGTTCTCATGATGCTCTGAGTGCGGATGCCTTTGTTGAAAGCAAAGAAACAGGAGAATTACATAGACCTCATCATATTGATCTTAAAACAGGTATGTATAAAGGTAGACAAGTCTTAAAAGTTAAGTCCAAAGTCTAGTAAATTCCATTTTGTTGTAGTTCTTTGTAGGTATAATTAAAGATGTCTAAAGAAAATAATCAAAATGATGATGAATTGAAGAAAAACATTTCAAATACTTCTGATAAAATTCAAGTTGATAAAGAACCGTTGTTTAATATTGGTGATATTGTTAAACACAGAATATACCCTTTTAGGGGTGTGATAATCGATGTTGATCCAGAGTTTTCGAACACTGAGGAATGGTATCAATCAATACCTGCTGAAATACGTCCTTCTAGGAATCAGCCTTATTATCAT
>JADHRC010000027.1 GCA_016777645.1 Alphaproteobacteria bacterium | reverse complement strand
AATCTTCTATAATATCTAATTTTTCAAAAAGAACCTCTGTTGACTTCTCTTTAATAATTTTAGATTTTATATCTTCAATGATTTTACTATATTCTATACTTCCTTCTGGCTCAATTTTAATGATTTTATAAACGTTGTACCCAAATTCAGTTTTTAATGGACCAACTATTTCATTTAAGTTTGCCTTGAATAATGCATCAGCATTTGTGGAAGGTAAATCTGTTTTCTTAACAAGACCAAGATTAATATCATTCTCAGATAAATTAAAAAGCTCTAGGGCTAATTCTTTAAAATTATTTTTACCAACTGCTTTAAAAAATTTTTTTACTTTTTCTTCATCTTGAGTAGTTACTTGAAGTATTTCTCTTTTTTCATCAATTTTATAATTAGATTTTTCAATCTTATATCTTTCATTTATTTGACTATCTGAAATTTTAACTTGTTGAGTAAAATAGTTGGGACTAATTTCTAAATATTGAATATTTCTTGTAAGCGGAATTTGATATTTTTCATTATTTTCTTCATAAAAATTAGTCAGAGTTTCTTCTGATGGACGCTTAATATCCTTTGGGGTTAAAAGATCAAAAAAATCATATTCAATATTTCTAATTTCATTTTGCCAATCCATTATTTTTTTTATAACTTTTTCACTATAATAATCATTTGTAGAGAAAGGTGTTGATATTTGTTTCAAGTTAGCTTCTGTATTAATCATCTCTAAATATTTGGTCTCTGACAAACCTGCATTCTTTAAAGATTGATTAAATTTTATTTGTGAGAACTTTCCTAAAGGGTCTTTAAAGTTATTTTCCTGACTAATAGTTTGCGTAACAACTGACATTGGTACATTAAGGTTTAATTCTTCTGCTTCAGAGTTTAATAAAATTTCTTGTTCCAACTTGTTTAAAACAGTTTTGTAAGTACCGTTTTCAAAAATTTCATTAAATGATGGTCTGGATGCTGATGAATACCTGATCCTATTAATTTCATTGATAGCTTTATCAATGGATATTTCTTTACTATCAGTAATTAAAACTGGTTTTGTAGTATTTCCACCAGTTAAATCTCCTACACCCCACAAAGCAAAGCCACATATTAATAGAACAAGAAAAATTTTAAAAAAAATAGATTGAGTTTGATTGCGAAGAGCTCTTAACATTTTATACCTGAAAAATTGTATTTTTTTATATTTAATATAACATTTAGTAAAAATTATAAATCTTTTATTTTTTAATATTATTATAGGGACTTAGATAGATGTTTATTGCTGCTAATTGGAAAATGAATTTAAAAAAGAGTGATATTAAAGATTTTTTATATTTTTTAAAAAAAAATGATTTTTCCAATAAAATAAAGTTATGTATTTTTCCACAATCAATTTACCTTAGTTATTTAATTGATCTTTTAGAAAACACATCAGTCTTAGTAGGTGGCCAAAATTGTTATTACGAACTTTCAGGACCTTTTACGGGAGAAATTTCTCCAGAATGCCTTAAAGATATTGGTTGTAATTATGTTATTTTAGGACATTCAGAAAGAAGAACACATTTTAAAGAAAGTAGCACACACGTAAAAATGTGTGCTGAAACAGCTTTAAAAACTTCTTTAACACCTATAATATGTGTTGGCGAAAGCTATGAGGATAGAATGAATAATGAAGAGCTCAATTTCATTGAAAATCAAATTTATCATTCAATTCCAAATATTGAAGAAAATTTTTATATTGCTTATGAGCCTATCTGGTCAATAGGCACAGGATCAATTCCTACAAATAATCAAATATTTAAAATGCATGATCATATTAAAAAAATTGCTTTTTCTATTTTAAAGAAGGACATAAAAGTTTTGTATGGAGGATCAGTTAGTCCTAATAATATTGATGAAATTTTAAAAGTTAGTAATGTGGATGGTGTTTTAATTGGTGGAGCAAGTCTCAAAATAAAAGATTTTCTTGCAATTTATGGATCAGTTGCTAAACACGTAAATAATAATTAAATGGTTAGGGTTTAGAATGATTACAATCATATTAATAATTCACGTTATCTTAGCAGTATCCATAATATGTGCTGTTTTGCTTCAAAAAAGTGAAGGCGGAGGTTTAGGTATTGGGGGGTCTGCTAGTACTGGTGGTGGTTTTATGACAGCTAGGGGTACTGCAAACTTTATGACAAAACTTACCGCTATATTAGGTGCTTGTTTTTTCTTAACTTCAATAGTTTTAGCCCTGTTGTCAAATGATAATTCTTCTTCAATATCAAAAGAAGTCGAAAAATCAATAGAATTAAATTCTTCTAAAGAGCCTTCAGTCCCTCTTGGTAATTAATTTTAATGCCTAGTATGAAAAAAACATCAGTAAAATTTATTTTTATTACTGGTGGAGTAGTCTCATCATTAGGCAAAGGTCTTGCATCAGCATCACTTGGAGCTATACTTCAAGCTAGAGGATATAAAGTAAAATTAAGAAAATTAGACCCTTATTTAAATGTTGATCCTGGAACGATGAGTCCTTATCAACACGGTGAGTGTTATGTTACAGACGATGGAGCTGAAACAGATTTAGATTTAGGTCATTATGAAAGATTTACTGGTGTGCCAGCGAAAAAATCTGACAATATTACTACTGGAAAAATTTATTCAACAGTTATCTCCAAAGAACGAAAAGGAGATTATCTGGGAGCTACAATTCAAGTAATACCTCATGTAACAGATGCTATAAAAGAATATATTGTTTCAGATATAAATAATGAGGATTTTGTTCTTTGTGAAATTGGTGGAACTGTAGGAGACATTGAGTCTTTACCTTTTATAGAAGCAATAAGGCAACTGCGAAATGAACTTGGTTATGACAAAACCTGTTTTTTGCATGTTACATTACTTCCTTATATAAATACTGCTGGTGAATTAAAAACTAAACCAACGCAGCATTCCGTAAAAGAATTGCAAGGTATGGGTATTCAGCCGGATATTCTTTTGTGTAGGTCAGAAGTAGCAATTCCAGAAGAACAAAAATCAAAAATTGCTCTTTTTTGTAACATTAAATCTGAATGTGTTATTGAAGCTTTAGATTCTAAATCTATTTATGAAGTTCCAATTTCTTATAATAAACAAGGTTTAGATAGTCAAATTTGTAAGTATTTTAAATTAGGAAATCAAAAAAAACCTGATCTGAGTAGATGGGTTAAGATAAATAATATTGAAGAAGCTTCTGAAGGTACTATAAAAATTGCTATTGTAGGCAAATATACTTCTATGATTGATGCATACAAATCCCTTATCGAGGCAATTAATCATGGTGGTTTAGCTAATAAAATAAGAATAAAACTTAAATGGATAGATTCTGAAAGTTTAGAAGGTAATAAATCAGATCTTTCAGTTTTTTTTAAGGATGTTAATGGAATAATAGTGCCAGGGGGGTTTGGAAAAAGAGGCTCCAACGGAAAAATTAATGCTATTGAGTATGCCAGGAACAATCACATTCCTTTTTTAGGCATTTGTTTTGGGATGCAGTTAGCAGTAATTGAGTTTGCAAAAAATGTACTAAATTTAAAAGATGCATCTTCCTCAGAATTTGGTAATACAAAATTACCTTTGGTAGGTTTGTTAACTGAATGGCATTCCGAAAAAGGTTTAGAAAAAAGAAATTCAGATTCTAATCTTGGTGGTACAATGAGATTAGGGGCATATGATTGTAAGTTATTAGATGGAAGTTTTATAAAATCTATCTACAAAAAAGATTTAATATCTGAGCGTCATAGGCATAGATATGAGGTAAATTATGAACTTACTTCAAATTTCAGTAATCATGGTTTGATTTTCACAGGGATGTCTCCAGATAATCATCTTCCAGAAATATTAGAAATACCAAAACACCCATGGTTTATAGGTGTTCAGTTTCATCCTGAGTTAAAATCCAAACCATTTGATCCTCACCCAATTTTCTCGTCATTTGTTAATGCTAGTTTAAATCAATCAAGACTTTTATAACTTGGAGGTTATTGGTAAATGGAACAAAAAAATATTAAAATACATAATTTTGACGTTTCTAATAATCTTCCTTTTTTTTTAATTGCAGGACCTTGTTCAATTGAGAGTAATGCACATGCTATTGATCATGCTGGAAAAATTAACGAAATTTGTAAAAAACTTAATATAAATTTTGTTTATAAATCTTCTTTTGACAAAGCAAATAGAACAAGTTTAAAATCTAAAAGAGGAATTGGCCTTGACGATGGTTTAAAAATTCTATCTGAAGTTAAAAAAACTTTTAATATTCCAATTATTACAGATGTCCATGAACCTTATCAGTGTCCTGAAGTCGCTAATGTGGTCGATATAATTCAAATACCTGCCTTTTTATGTAGACAAACAGATTTATTAAATGCAGCTGCAATTACTAATAAAGTTATAAACGTTAAAAAGGGGCAATTTTTAGCTCCTTGGGATATGAAAAATGTATTAAATAAAATGATTGAATTTGGAAATAGTAATGTTTTGCTCACTGAAAGAGGTACTTCTTTTGGTTATAATACATTAATTTCAGATATGAGATCATTACCTCAGATGGCTGACTATGGTTATCCAATTATATTTGATGCTACCCACTCAGTTCAACAGCCTGGAGGATTGGGTTCTGTTTCTGGTGGTCAAAGAGAGTTTGTACCTACTCTCTCTAGAGCTGCGGTTTCAGTAGGAGTTGCTGGTTTATTTATTGAAGTTCATGAAAATCCTGATGCTGCTCCTAGTGATGGTCCCAATATGTTAAAATTATCAAATCTTTACGATTTGCTTTATAAATTAATTCAATTAGATAATATAATTAAATTGTAGTAATAATTAATCATTTGGAGAAACAATGGTTTATATTTCAGATATTAATGCTAGGCAAATCATCGATAGCAGAGGTAATCCTACTTTAGAAGTTGATGTTCTATTATCAGATGGTTCTCTTGGTAGAGCTGCCGTTCCTTCTGGAGCATCAACTGGAGAGTATGAAGCTTACGAATTAAGAGATCAAGATCAAAATTTTTACAATGGTCTAGGAGTTCAAAAAGCTATCTCTAATGTTAATATTGATATATTTAACACTTTCTCTGGCAGAAATCCATTTGAACAAGAAAGTATTGACTTAGACTTGATAGAACTTGATGGTACCACTAATAAAAATAAATTAGGTGCAAATGCAATGCTTGGTTTTTCAATGGCCGTTGCTAAAGCTTCTGCTTCATCACTCAAGTTACCTCTTTTTCAATATCTTGGAGGAATAAGATCTAAAACCCTACCTATTCCAATGATGAATATATTAAATGGTGGTGCCCATGCAAATAATGGCTTAGATTTTCAAGAATGTATGATTATGCCAATAGGTTTTACCAATTTTAGTGACGCTTTAAGGGCTGGCATTGAGATTTTTTACAACCTGAAAAAAATCTTATCTGAAAAAGGATTTTCTATCGCAGTTGGAGATGAGGGTGGTTTTGCACCTAATATAAATAATCTTGAGGATGCACTTTCCTATATCTCAAATGCTGTTGAAAAAAGTGGTTATAGATTGGGTGAACACATATTTATAGCAATTGATGCGGCTGCAAGTGAATTATATAATGGAAATTTTTATAACCTGAAGGGTGAAAATAAAAAACTTAATACAGATCAGTTATTGAAATATTGGCAAACTATTTGTTCTAAATTTCCTGTTATTTCAATAGAAGATCCATTTGATGAAAATGATTGGGATGGATTTAAAGAGATGACAACCCTTCTTGGCAAAAAAATTCAGATAGTGGGGGATGATCTTTTTGTTACAAACAAAAAAAGACTTTTACAAGGAATTAATAATAACTCAGCTAATTCAATTCTTATTAAACTTAATCAAATTGGAACTCTCTCAGAAACAATCGAAACTATTGAATTAGCTAAGAATTCTGGATTTGGTGTTGTTGTTTCACATAGATCTGGAGAAACAGAAGATGTTTTTATTAGTGATTTATCAGTAGGTTTAAACAGCGGGCAGATAAAAACTGGATCTGTTTCCAGATCTGACAGGACAGCAAAATATAATCAACTCATTAGGATTGAAGAGTTGTTAGGAAATAACGCACATTATTTTGGAAATAATTTTTTTAATAATTTTGTTCAATAGGAATTTCAAAAATGTATATGAATTTTATAAAAAAAAATTTAATTTTTCAATTATCCACAATTTTTAGTATTTTGATATTTATTTTTTTTGTTTCTCATATTTTATTTGGTGAAAGATCTGTATGGAAAATTTTTGAACTCAAAAGTCAAATCTCCCATTCCTTAAAAGAATATGAAAAATTAGCTAATAATAAAAATAAGATTTTAATAGAAATTAATCTTTTAAAAGATGAAAATTTAGACCCTGATCTGATTTATGAAATTTCTCATAAAAATTTAGGATTAATTCAGTCAGATCAAATAGTTTTGGATTTTAAAAACTAATATAATTTGATAGGATTAATTTAATATTTTACAATAATAAGCATCCCTAATTCTTTTATAATAGGTTCGTTATGAATAATATTAAGTCAAAAATAAAATCTTCAAAGTCAAAAATGAATTATGATATTGATCTTTTAAAAGAAATGTACAAAAAAATGCTTTTAATTCGAAGATTTGAAGAAAAAGCGGGTCAATTATATGGCATGGGACAAATCGGTGGTTTTTGTCATTTATATATTGGACAAGAGGCAGTTGTAGTTGGAATTCAGTCTGCTCAGATAGAAGGTGATAGTATTGTTACGTCTTATAGAGATCATGGGCATATGATTGCTTGTGATATGGATCCCAAAGGGGTAATGGCTGAACTAACTGGAAGAAGAGATGGTTATTCTAAAGGTAAAGGTGGCTCCATGCACATGTTTAGCCGTGAAAAAGGTTTTTTTGGTGGCCATGGTATTGTAGCTGCTCAAGTCCCTATAGGAACGGGTTTAGCTTTTAGTCATAAATATAACGAAACTAATAATGTTTCTATTACATATTTTGGTGATGGGGCTGCTAATCAGGGTCAAGTTTATGAATCTTATAATATGGCTTCACTTTGGAAACTTCCTGTAATTTTTGTTATAGAAAATAATGAATATGGGATGGGGACTTCTGTTAAAAGATCATCTGCAGGTGAAAACTTGTCAGATAGAGGTAAGGGGTATGGCATTAAATCAGAATTGGTTGATGGCATGGATGTAATTGCAGTAAGGGATGCAGCCTTTAGAGCGATGAGCTTTTGTAGATCCGGAAAAGGCCCTTATATCTTAGAGATGAAAACTTACAGATATAGAGGTCATTCCATGTCAGATCCAGCTAAATATAGATCTAGGGATGAGGTTGATAAGATAAGAAAAAATTCTGACCCAATTGATAATATTAAGCATCTACTTGGTAAATTAGGTATGGAAGATAAAGAGCTGAAAAATATTGATGCAGAAATTAAAAATACAATATCAGAGGCTGCTAAATTTGCTCAAGATTCACCTGAACCTTCAGACGAAGAATTGTTTACAGACATAACTATTAATTAAAGGTAATCTGATGACTATAGAAATTCTAATGCCAGCTCTAAGCCCTACTATGGAAGAAGGTACACTCTCTAAATGGCTTGTTGAAGAGGGTGATTTAATTTTAGCTGGTGACTTACTAGCTGAAATAGAAACTGACAAAGCCACAATGGAGGTAGAAGCTGTTGAGGAAGGAAAAATAGGAAAGTTATTAGTTTCTGAAGGAACAGAGGGTATAAAGGTAAATACTCCAATAGCTATAATGATTAATTCTAATGATGAGCTTATAGTTGAAACAGATCTAATGCCTAATACTACCACTACAGAAACACAAAAAAGTAAATCTAAAGATGAAACTAAAGAAAATTATCCAATAGAACCTAATTTGAGTTTGATAACTGTTAGAGAAGCATTAAGAAACGCCATGGCAGAAGAAATGAGATTGGATAAAAAAGTATTTGTCATGGGTGAAGAAGTTGCTGAATATCAAGGGGCTTATAAAGTAACACAAGGTTTACTTGAAGAATTTGGAGAAAAAAGAGTTTATGATACTCCAATAACAGAGCATGGTTTTGCTGGTCTTGGAGTAGGAGCGGCATTTGGTAATCTTAGACCTATCGTTGAATTTATGACTTTCAATTTTGCAATGCAAGCTATAGATCAAATTATTAATTCAGCGGCTAAAACTCTCTATATGTCAGGTGGTCAAATGGGTTGTCCTATTGTTTTCAGAGGACCCAATGGTGCTGCGTCTAGGGTTGCTGCACAACATAGCCAGTGTTATGCTAGTTGGTATGCTCATTGTCCAGGACTTAAAGTGGTCTCTCCATGGTCAAGTAGTGATGCAAAAGGTTTGTTGAAGTCAGCTATAAGAGATCCAGATCCAGTTATTTTTCTAGAAAATGAGGTTATGTATGGGCAATCTTTTAATTGTCCAGATTCTGAAGATTTCCTAATACCAATTGGAAAAGCTAATATTGAAAAAGAAGGCAATGATGTTACTATTATAGCATTTTCTATTATGGTAGGAAGATCTATTGAGGCAGCTAATATTTTAAAAGAAAATGGTATAAACGCAGAAGTTATTAATCTACGAACACTTCGTCCTTTAGATACTGAGACTATAATCAATTCAGTAAAGAAAACAAATAGAGTTGTTACTTGTGAAGAAGGTTTTCCTTTTTCAGGCATTGGTGCCGAAATTTCTGCAATGATTACTGAGAAAGCATTTGATTGGTTAGACGCACCTATAATAAGGGTTACTGGTAAAGACGTTCCAATGCCTTATGCGGCTAATTTAGAAAAATTGGCACTACCACAGGTTGAGGACATAGTAAAAGCTTGTAAAAATGTCTGTTATAAAGAATAAGGATATATCATGAGTATTAACATATTGATGCCTGCACTCAGTCCTACAATGGAAGAAGGTACCTTAGCTAAATGGTTAGTGAAAGAGGGAGATAAAGTCAATTCAGGTGATCTCATAGCAGAAATAGAGACTGATAAGGCAACTATGGAAGTTGAAGCCGTAGATGAAGGTATTATTGGTAAATTACTTGTTTTAGAAGGCCAAGATTCTATTAAAGTCAATGCTCCAATTGCTGTATTACTAACTGATGACGAAAAAATATCAGATATCAATATTGAAAATTTTGAAACAAATGAAGTAAATACTAATCAAGTTGATAACAAAACTCAAAGTAATGCTGAAAATGACATACCTCAGATTTCAAATGAAAGCCAAATACAAAAGATCACTAATTTAGAAGAAAATGGGCAGGTCAATGCTCATGAAAGCACTAGACTTTTTATTACTCCATTAGCTAAGCGTATTGCTAATCAAAGAAAAATTAATTTAAACTCAGTAAATGGTTCAGGCCCTAATGGTAGAATATTAAAAAAAGATGTTGAAAACTTTCAACCAAGTAATATTGTTCCAATAACTGAAGATAAACTTTCTAGCAATAATTTTGAGCTTGTAAAGAATTCTTCTATGAGGAAAACTATTGCTCAAAGATTAGTTAAATCTAAAACTGAGGCACCACATTTTTATCTATCAATTGACTGTAATATAGATCAATTACTAAAAGCTAGAACTTCAATTAACGCCTTATCTAATGGTAATTATAAAATTTCAGTGAATGATATGATTATTAAAGCTACGAGCGCTTCTTTGTTAAAAGTTCCAAAGGCGAATGCAAGCTGGGAAAATGAGAACACCAGATATTTTAAAAATACAGATATATCAGTTGCAGTAGCTATAGAAGGAGGTTTAATTACTCCCATTGTTAAAAATGTAGAAACTAAGGGATTATTGCAAATATCAAATGATATGAAAATATTAGCTGAAAAAGCAAAAGAAGGTAAATTATTACCTGAAGAATATGTTGGCGGCTCTTTTTCAATTTCAAACCTTGGTATGTATGGAATAAAGGAGTTTGCCGCAGTAATTAATCCACCTCAAGGTTGTATTTTGGCAATTGGTTCAGGAGAACAAAGAACAGTTGTTATTAATAATCAAATTGAAATAGCAACAATGATGACTGTAACTTTATCTTGTGACCATAGGGTGGTTGATGGTGCCGTTGGAGCTGAGTTTTTATCACAATTTAAAGTTTTTATTGAGAACCCATCACTTTTACTTTTATAGGAAAATAAATGAATAATAAAATTTTTGACTTGATTGTTATTGGTGGTGGACCAGGAGGTTATGTTGCAGCAATTAGAGCTTCTCAACTAGGAATGTCTGTTGCTTTAGTTGAAGATAAACATCTTGGAGGTATTTGTTTAAATTGGGGATGTATTCCTACTAAAGCATTACTAAGAGCAAGTGAGATTAAGCATATGCTAGATAATGTTGAAGAGTTTGGGTTTAGCGTCTCTAATATTAAAATGGATATAAAGAAAATAACCCAACGTTCAAGGAAAGTAGCTTCTCAATTATCTTCAGGAATTAGTCATTTATTGAAAAAAAACAAAGTTAAGGTTTTTGAAGGTTTCGCTAAAATTGATAAAAACTCAGATCAATCTAAAAAAATTATTATTAAAACTAAAGATGGCACAATCACTGAATTTGCTAAAAATATTATTATAGCTACAGGAGCAAAATCAAGGAATTTACCATTTGTTAAATCAGATGGAATCAATATATGGGACTATAAAACAGCAATGATACCAGAGCATCTTCCTTCCTCTTTGGTTATAATAGGATCTGGTGCGATAGGAATGGAATTTGCATCCTTTTATAATGATTTAGGTGTTAAAGTTACTGTTATTGAAGCATTACCAAATATTTTGCCTAATGAAGATGATGATATATCAAATATTGTTAAAAATAGTTTTGCTAAAAGAGGCATTGTCTTAAAGACAAATTCTAGCTTAAAATCAGTAAATATTAATAAAGATACAGTCACGTCAGAAATTATACATAATGGTAATTCTGAGATAATTAACTCAGAAAAAGTTATCCTTGCAGTAGGTATAATTGCAAATACTCAGAATTTAGGACTTGAGAATTTTAATATAAAAATTGATAAAGGTCATATTGTCACTAATGAATACCTTGAAACAGCAGAAAAAGGAATTTATGCAATTGGAGATGTCACTGGTGGTCCTTGGTTAGCTCATAAAGCTAGCCATGAAGGTATTTTATGTGTTGAGAAAATGGCAGGTGTCTCAAATTTGTCTCCTATTGATAAATCTTCAATACCAGGTTGTACTTATTGCAGACCTCAAGTTGCTTCAATAGGATTAACAGAAAAGGCTGCTAAATCTAAAAGTCTTAATATTAAGGTTGGAAAATTTCCATTTATAGGTAACGGAAAGGCTATTGCTTTAGGGGATTCAGAGGGTATTATTAAAACTATATTTAATAAAGATACTGGTGAGTTAATTGGTGCACATATGGTTGGACCGGAAGTCACAGAGTTAATTCAAGGTTTTTCAATAGCTAAAAAATTAGAAACAACAGAGCATGAGTTAATGCACACTATTTTTCCTCATCCAACCTTGTCTGAAGGTATTCATGAATCTGTTTTAGATGCTTTTAATAAAGCCATTCATTATTAATTTTTAAAATTTGATATTAATAAAAAATTATGAACCTATTAAAAAAAATTAGACACCCTGAAAAAGTTAATAAACCTGATAATATTTCTCCTCCTAAACCGGACTGGCTAAAGGTCAAGGCTCCATTAGGTAGTTTGTTTAATAAAACAAAAGGTCTTTTGGATGATTTAAATATTACTACTGTTTGTGAAGAAGCTGCATGTCCAAACATAGGAAGTTGTTGGGAAAAAAAACATGCGACAATGATGATAATGGGCGATATTTGTACTAGGGCTTGTTCTTTTTGCAATGTTGCCACTGGCAAGCCTGCAATTTTAGACTTATCCGAGCCTATTAGAGTAGCTAAATCAGTTGCAAGATTGGGTTTAACCCATGTGGTTATAACATCTGTTGATAGAGATGATTTGTTTGATGGGGGGGCTTCGCATTTCGTTAATACTATTGATAGCATAAGAGAAATTTCTCCCAAAACATCTATTGAAATTCTTACTCCTGATTTTTTAAGAAAAGATGGAGCCTTAGAAAAGGTTGTAAAAGCTAAACCTGATGTATTTAATCATAACCTTGAAACTGTTCCAAGGTTGTATCCAAGTGTTAGACCAGGAGCAAGATATTTTCATTCTCTTAACTTGCTTTCAAAAGTTAAACTATTAGATCCTAATATATTTACAAAGTCGGGAATAATGGTAGGTTTAGGTGAAAATGAAAATGAAGTTTTTCAAGTAATGGATGATATGAGATCAGCGGACATTGATTTTTTAACTATAGGTCAATACCTTCAACCTACCATAAAACATCATAAAATTGATAGATTTGTAGAACCTGAAGAATTTAACAAATATAAGACCGTAGCTTTATCTAAAGGTTTTTTATTAGTTTCTTCGTCTCCTTTAACAAGAAGTAGTTTTCATGCAAGTGAGGATTTCATTTCTTTAAAAAATGCCAAAGAAAGAAATATTCAACAGAATAAAAGAAATCATTGAATGAGATATAAAGAGAGTAGGGTTATTAATCATACCCCTAATAACCTTTTTAAATTAGTTTCAGATGTGAGTAATTATCCTGAGTTTTTACCTTGGTGTTTGGGTGCCAGAATTAAAAATCAAGATGATAATAGTTTTGAGGCTGATTTGATTATTGGTTTTAAAATTTATAAAGAAATTTATTCATCCAAAATATTTTTAGATAATAAAAATAAAAAGATAGATGTTAAATATAAAGATGGACCATTTGAACATTTAGAAAATTACTGGATTTTTAAGAAGGACAAAAATGGTTGTAAAGTGGAATTTATGGTTGATTTTAAGTTCAAGTCAAACTTTTTACAAACAATAATGGAGACTTTATTTTCTGAAGCTGTTCGTCGAATGGTAAAAGCTTTTGAGACAAGAGCAAATGAATTATATAACTAAGAATTAAGTTTTTTAATTGTTTTATTTGCTAATTTGAGAGCTTCCAAGGTTGTTTTTTGTCTGATTTCAAGTCTATTTCCATGAAAGAAATTTTTTTGGACTACAACAGATTTACTAGTGGCGATTGCCATCCAGACAAGCCCGACGGGCTTTTCTTCAGAACCTCCTCCTGGACCAGCAATTCCAGTTACTGATATTGAAACGTCGGCTTTTAGTAGTGTCAAAACATTAATGGCCATTTTCTTGGCAACTATTTCGCTGACTGCTCCGTTTATTTCTATAATTTTGGAAGGTATTTTTAGAATTAAGGATTTCATTTCATTTGAATATGTTATTACTGAAGACTTAAAAATATTACTAGAACCGCTTACTGATACGATAGATGAAGCTAACATTCCTCCAGTACAACTTTCTGCTGTTGTAACAAAAATATTTTTTTTTAAACATTGTTTATAAAGAATTTCTGATTGAATATTAATTTTTTTCCACATGTTTAACCCATATATGATTTTAAGAGAAATGGTTGATTAAAGTAAGTATATATAGCAGACTGAGTAATTAGGGCAAAAATACCTGCCAACAAGTCATCAGCTATGATTCCTAAACCTCCTCTCAAGTTTTCCATTTTTTTAATAGGACCTAGTTTGGTGATATCAAAAAATCTAAATAACAAAAATGAAAGAATTATAGATAAAAGGATGTGTAAATTATTGTCAGTTTGAATTGTAGCTAATAAAACAATGAACTGGCCTGCAAATTCATCTACAACAATTTCACTTGGGTCTTTTTTATTATAAATTTTTAAGTGAGCTTCACAAAGAAAATAACTTAATATAGTAAATATAATAATAAAAATAATAAAATTGGTTATATTCAATTTTGATAAAATGTAATATCCAGTTATTAAAGCAATAAAAGATGCACATGTACCTGGAGCGTATTTTAATTTTCCTATAGGATAAGCCTCGGCCAGTTTAGCCAAAAAAAATAAAAAAAGTTTTTTTTTAAGCATCGGATATTTCATCCATGACTTGCGCCGTTGTAACTGCCATAGCTGCAATACCTTCTTGTCGACCTATAAAACCAATACTTTCAGAAGTTTTGCCTTTAATACTGATTTTTTGAGGGTTTATTAATAATATATTAGCGATGTTTTCTTTTATTTCTTTAGAATAATCTATTATTTTAGGTTGTTCACATATTACTGTTGCATCGATGTTATTAATTTTACCTCCTATTTCTTTAAGCATCATTGACGCATGCCTTAGAAACAAGGAACTATCAGCATTTTTCCATTTTTTATCTGTTGGAGGAAATAAAGTTCCTATATCTCCTTTATTAATAATTGATAATAAACTATCAGTTATAGCATGCATTAAAACATCTGCATCTGAATGACCAATTAAGGATTTTGTACTTTTTATTTTTATGCCTCCCAAAAAAATAAATTTTGTAACACTTTGACTAATTATATCAAATCTATGAATATCAAATCCGTTCCCAACTTTAGTAATATATTTATGATTATTAAACAAATGAGGCTCTAGTAAATTCAGATCATCTTTATAAGTTAATTTTAAGCTTATGGGATTTCCCTTTATTGTATTTATATCATAAGATTGACTCATTAATAGGGCACTTTCATCTTCATATTTGCAAGTAGATTTTTTATGAGCTTCAAGTAAAATATTGTAATTAC
>JADHRC010000026.1 GCA_016777645.1 Alphaproteobacteria bacterium | reverse complement strand
CTCTAAAGATGTAGTTGTCTCAAAAGAACGGTCTGATGAGTTAGAAAAGCTAATTCCGCACGCTAAGGTTAAAGAATTACAAAATGTTGGTCATGCACCCTATTGTGAAGATGCAAAATCGTTTAATGCTGAAATTGAAGATTTTCTTCAGCTATGAATGCATTATCTAATAAAGCTTTTTTATTATATTTTTTTAGTAATACCTTTGCATTACTTGGTTTATGGATTCAAAAAATTGGTGTTGGTTGGCTTACTTGGGAGATTACTCAATCTACTTTTTGGACAAGTTTTGTTGCTTTAGCATTGATGGCACCAGCAGGAATAATTGGACCATTATTTGCTGTTTTTGCCGAAAACTGGAATATGAGAAAAGCTAGTATTATCCTGAAAACCTTGATGTTACTTGTTGCAGTTTTGATTTGGTTTTTACAATTTCTTGATTTGCATACATTATTTTCATTAGCCTCCTTGTCAATCATGCAAGGATTGTTAAGTGCATGTTATCATCCTGTAAGATTAGTGTTTGTATCTATTGTTGTCCCTAGAAACTTAATATCTAGTGCTGTAGGTTTAAATTCAGCGTCTTTCAATGGATCAAGAGTTCTTGGGCCAGCATTTGCAGGTGTAAGTATAGCTTTATTAAGTCTTGAAAGTACTTTTCTAATTGCACTATTAACTTATATTCCTCTAATTCCAGTTCTAATGTATATGCCATTAAGAAAAAGAACTAAATCCTCTGATAATAAAGAAAAATTTTTTAAACGTTTTTTTGAAGGAGGAAAAGTAGCTTTAAATACACCTATTATTGCAAAGGGACTATTTGTTGTTTTTATAAGTGCTTTTTTTGTAAGAGGAATGTTAGAAATACAACCTACAATTGCAGGGGAAATTTTAGATCAAGGTAGTTTGGGGTTGTCATTAATTACATCTACTGCTGGATTTGGAGCCTTATTAGCTTCTATTTGGATAGGTTTCAGAAAAAATAATGATATTAAAATAGAGAATAAATTAGTTTCAATGTTAATTTTAGGGCTAATAATGAGCTCTATTATTGGTTGTACTACAAATATGTATTTAATGGCTATAGCTTTCATAATTGTTGGCTTTGCTTCAACTGTTGTTGGTATTGGTACTCAAACTATCATTCAAATGGAAGTGGAGGATATATATAGAGCTAGAGTTTTAACTTGGTGGTCTAGTATTTCATTTGGATCTCTAACAATTGGTGGAATTTTACTTGGTTTTGCAGGAGAATATATTCCCTTAAATATTGGTATGATTGTTATGCCGATATTCGGATTTGTTATTTTCAAACTAATTGTAATTTTAAAATTTAAAAATAATTTTATCTAATTTTTTTAAATTTAGCCTCTCTTCTGAATATATATATTCCAGAAATTGTAATAATAATTCCTCCTAATATTGTTGTAAAAACAGGATGGGAATTCCATATCAAATAATCAAAAATTATTGCCCAAATAATTCCGGTATAATTAAATGGACTTACAATAGAAGCAGGTGCCTTTTGAAGCGCGTATGTCATTAATAACTGAGTTAAAAAAGCTGCAAGGCCTATACCTATAAATAAAAGAATTACTTCCAAAGTTGGTTGTTTCCACAAAAATGGTTGAAAGAAAGATGTGATAATAAAACTTACCAACATAAAATAGAACACTGTCTTAACTGGATGTTCTGTTGATCCCAATAACCTTAGAAAAATTATAGTAGTGGACCACATTATTGTGCCACCTAATGCATAAATGGAGGCTACAGCAATTTGTCCACTTGGATTGATAGCAATGATAACACCTACAAAACCAATAAATATGGCTAGCCATCTTCGCCAGCCTATTATTTCTTTTAATAAAAAAATTGCTAAAATAGATGAAAATATGGGAACAGCTTGAGAGATAACTGTAACGTCCGCAACAGGAAGTCTCTGGAATGCAAGAAAAAACATTATATTACCAGTCAGTCCTGCAAGCCCTCTAAAAAAATGAAGAATTGGTTTATTTGTTTTAAGAAAATTAAAGCCTCCTAATTTGTATATTAGTGGCAATAAAAAAATTAAAACAACTATAGCTCTAGCAAATGTTATTTGTGCCGCATGATACTCTATGCCTATTAGCTTTGCTTGAACACTCATTATTGTAACACAAAAAACTGCTAATATCATCGCTGTTATAGCTTTGAAGTTATTAGATTGTTGTATGAATGATTTTACCAATCAAGTTTCCCAATAGATCAATTAGAATTATTTTTTTGTTAATGATGAGGGATGTTTTAAAAAGAAAATTGTAAGAAAAGTTACAATTAATGGATATATGGATAGGTATCTTATTGTAACCAAAGAGTCACCTATATAGTCGATGGCAAATCCGACTGGTAATGGCCCTAGAGATGCTCCTATAACTCCTATCATTTGCCCAGTTCCCTGGATACTTCCTAGATGTTTTCTTCCAAAGTATCTTGGCCATATATAACCAAACATTGTCATACTTATAGCATTGTTAATGCCAAAGAAAACAGCATACAAAAAAGCGTAATATTCATTAGTAGCGAATGTTATACTCATCAGTGAAATAAAATTGATTATAAGACCAATGGCTAGAACATAATTAGTAGGAAAATTATCAAATAGTTTTCCTATAATTGGCATAAATAAAACCATTGCTATAGCTGAAACTGTAAACAGCCCAGCAGCAAAATCTGCAGTTATACCTTGGCTAGTTAAGATAGTGACCTGATAAAAATGTAAAGTTGTTACTAACATAGCCATTCCAAACCACATGGCTGCTAAAATATAAAAAGATTTCTCTCTAAGAGCTTGAGAAAGGTCTAAACCTTCTATGGTATCATTATTATTTTTTATGTTATTTTGTTTATTAACTCCATCTGGTAAAAGATCAACACTTTCTGGAGTATTCCAGGCAAGAAGAAATAACGTAGGAACCATTATTATCCAAGTTGATATACCCAAAAAAATCCATGCGACTTTCCATCCAAACTCATCAATCATAAACTGAGATAGTGGTGGGTGTATAGCCATTGAAATACCAAACCCTAAAGCCATGATGCTCATTGCAAAGCCTCGTTTTCTATCAAACCATTGAGAAACAAGATTTGCACAACCAAGCATTAATGATCCTTGACCAAAAAATCTAAGAAAACCAAAACCAACGGTTAACATTAAAAAATTTGAGGCTGCACCAAAGAAAATACATGATATTCCTAATATTATGCTGACTACAATTAGAGTTTTTCTAGCACCGTATTTATCTATAAGTTTACCCATATATGGAAGCATAAAAGCTGCTATTAAGGTAGCCAAACCATAAGCAGAGGCTATTGATGTACTTGAAAGTCCTAAATCTTTTCCAATTGGTCCTACAAAAACACTAAAAGTATGGGATTGTCCAGGGCCACTAGAAAAAATACCAAGATTTGCAACTGCTACAATTATCCATCCATAAAAAAAGTTTGGACTAATATAATTGAAAATTTTGTCGCGCATTTTTTAAATCAATTCCTTAATTTGAGAAATATTAATTAGTATACATGTTAATTAAATTAAAAGATATTAATATGAAATAAGAATTATTTTTTTAATGCATTAACATACATATCGAGCACTTCTATCAGAGATCTAGCTTCATTAACTGTTTCTCTAGTTTCCTTTGAAATTGGTGTTCTATTTGCTAATGCCATAATTTCAGCTGAACCTTCGTGAAATTTAGACGTCACACCAGCATCGGAAAAAGTCTTAGCAATTTCGTACATTTCTCCTTCCCATCTAGCTGCATCAAGAGGTATCCTTGGAACCATTCTTTCCATAGCTGATAACACATCAGGTTTACTGTATTCTAATTCTGTAAAATATTCAGAAACCAGACCAAGTTTATGGGCGGTTGTTAATACTGCTGCATGAAGAGCAAAAGTACCTTTAGTCGCACTAGCATAGACCATTTTCATGGCTGAGGCCTTGCCTATTTCTTTTCCTAAATCTTTTATTTGAAAGCCTTTGTTATCGAGAATTTTTATGGGTTCGGTATTAGGTCCCGAAACGTATAATCTAGTTTGGCCCTTTTCAACTATAGGGTTTAAACCTATAATTCCTGCATCAATAAAATTACAATATACAGAAGAAATAGCTCCATTAATTTTTTTTGCTGTTTGTGGTGAAATAGCATTGCAGTCGACGTATGTAATTGATTTTTTATTTTTTAAAATTAGTTCATTAACTATCTTTGCTTGTTCAAAAGCCGATTCTGGAGGAAGTATAGATAAAATTATTTCAGAATAATTCACGACATTTTTAATTGATCCTACATCTTCTATTCCAGCAGTTTCAGAAAGTTTCTTGGTTCTAGTACTTCTTCCATTGAGAGCAGATATCACTCTAAAGTTATTATCTATAAAAGATTTGCCACACCCGTGACCCATATCACCTGGCATAAGAATTCCAATTGTCTTTTTTGACATTATCTCACCAAAATCAAATGCAGAAAAATTACTTTCTCATTGGGCCACCATTTTTTTCCCAATCTGGTATACCACCAACATTAAGAACATTTTTATAACCCATCTCTATAAGAGTTTTACCAGCCAATGCCGCTTGACCACCAACACCACAAACAAGAATTATTTCAGAATCTTTTTTTAATTTTTCATTATAGAGAGGAGTAGATTCATCAGCAACAAACTCAATTAAACCTCTTGGTATTTCTAAGCCATCAAGAATCGTTCCTGTTTTTTTAATATCTCCACTATCTCTTACATCAATAAAAATTGATGATTTTAACTTATGTTTTTCTATGGCCTCTTTTACATCTATTCTTTTAACAACTTCATTTGCTTCTTGTAAATAATCCTTGGCTGTTTTCATTTTTTCCTCTTATTTAATTAATTAATTAAGTATACCTATGTATTTTGGCTGAGTAACGCTAGTTGTCATCCAACAATTTGAACAATTTTTATCAATTTTAGCTTTTTCTAAAATCCATGTTAAGTTGTAACGTTTATTGTCATAAGCGTCTACATCTACTGAAAATTTTGAGATATTATTATCTTTAGATAATAAATTTATTTTAAATTTTAGAGAGTTTAATAATATCTTATATGATGTATTAGAGATCATATTTTTAAAATTAGAAAAAGGGCCAGTGTATTTTTTGTTTTCTGGATGCGCAAACAGCCAACATTGATATATTCCTGAATTGTTTAAAATTGAATTAGTTTGTAATGAGCTCATTTGTAATTCGATTACTTCAGATGCAGAAAATATGTCATTCGGCAATACATTACCTAAGGCTCTTTCATTTTTAACAAAAAAGAAACAAATTAAAAGGATGCTTAAATATTTCATTGGCTACGATAAATTTTTAATTAGAATAAAATAATCTACAAAGGAGCGTTAAATTGCAATCTAAAAATTTCTATTTCACAAAACATTCAAAAATTATTTTGTTTTTATTTGGGTTCTTATTTTTTTCACAAGCACAGGCCGCAGGTGGTGGTTCGGATAACTCTACAAACAACGTTACTAAGTCATCATATTATTATGAAGCACTTAAATTAATAAAAAACAAATCTTATGAACCTGCTATAGATAGTTTGTTATCAGCAGAAAAAATGAGTAAAAACGATCCAGATATTTACAATTATTTAGGCTATTCATTTAGAAAAATAAACAACTTAGACAAAGCAGCTTTTTATTATGATAAAGCTTTGAGCTTGTCTCCTAAACATAAAGGTGCCCTTGAGTATCAAGGAGAAATGTTCTTAACACTAGGGCAATTAGAAAAGGCTGAAGATAATTTAAAAAAATTAGAAAAAATATGTTTTCTAGGTTGTGAAGAAGAAAAGATGTTAAAAGAATCAATTTCCAAATACAAGCAAGGCAAAAAAAGTAATTATTAATTACATTTTATTAAGATGTTCGGAGAAAATGAATGAAATCGTTTGAAGAATTTACCCTTAAAGAAATTGTTGATCAAATTGAAGATGGATTTCTTCTAGGCATTCCTGCTGATTATTCTGGAGTACCAATGGCATTTACGAAGGAGTTAATAAACAAAGGTTTTAAAAATTTAAGACTATATTGTTTACCTCTTACAACAATTCAAGGAGACATGTTAATTGGAAGTGGGTGTGTATCTGAAATTGAAACAGCGGCAGTAACGTTAGGCGAATTTGGACTGGCACCTAGATTTTCTGAAGCTGTTGAAAAAGGTAACATTAAGATAAAAGATTCAACTTGCCCGGCCTTGCATGCTCAACTTCAAGCCACTGAAAAGTCCGTTCCTTTCATGCCATTAAGGGGTGTTATTGGTTCTGATGTCCAAAAAAACAGAAAAGATTGGCAAATAATCTCTAACCCAATGAAATCTGCTGGAGTTGAAAATGAGCCAATCCTTTTACTGCCAGCTGTTCAAATAGATGTTCTGGTTTTTCATGCTGCATGTGCTGATAGAAATGGAAATATACAAATAGGAAGAAGGAGGGAGCTTGCAACTTTGGCGCACGCTTCAAGAAAAGTTTTTGTAACTGTTGAACAAGTTTTAGAAACTGATTTTTTTGAAGATGAGTTGTCTGCTGCGACGTGTCTTCCTAGTTTATATGTTGATGGTATTTCGGAAGTCAAAAACGGTGCATGGCCTTGTATGCTTCCTGGAGTTTATCCATCAGACAATGAAGAAATTAAAAAATATTCTCTAGCAGCTAAGACAAAATCTAGTTTTGATGAATATATGAAGTTTTTTTTAAATAGTTAGTTAAAGGATTATATTTAGTGACTATAGATATAAAAAGAGAAGAGCTCTTGATAAGTCAATTAGCTGATTTATTAATAAACGATAATCATGTTGCTGTTGGAGCCGCTTCTCCTATTCCAGGAGCAGCAGCTTTGCTTGCAAAAGAAGAAGCCAGATATCTAGATAAAAGGTTAAGAGTAACAATTTTGCATTCTAGTAGGTATAATAATTTTACTGATGGAGCTCGAGAACTATTTGACTGTGCTGCTCAGGGAAGAATAGATACTTTCTTTCTTGGGGGTGTACAAATTGATGGTCAAGCAAATATAAATCTAGTTGGTACTGGTAAATATCCTCATACAAAAAAGAGATTTCCAGGATCTTTTGGTTCACCTTTAATGTATTTTGTTGTCCCTCAAATAATTTTATTTCGAGAAGAACATTCTCCTAGAACTTTAGTGCAAAAAGTAGACTTTATTTCTGCCCCTGGTGTTTCTGATGATAAAATCTACAGGCCTGGAGGGCCAAAATATCTTTTAACAAATAGAGCTTTATTCAAATTTAATAAAAAAAATGAAAAATTTTCTCTATTAAAGTTAAATGAGAATGAGACTTCAGATACCATCACAAAATTAACAGGTTTTGATTTTGATATACATGAAGATCTCTCATATATGTCTTGGCCTGATAATAAAAGATTAGATATTATGAGGAACAATGTTGCACCAATGGTATCTGAATTCTATCCAGAATTTGCCAACAAAATTTGGGGTGTTTAATTTATTTCATATATTTTTTCTATTCTCGACCAAATTTTTAACGACCAATGGGTCAGCCAAAGTTGATACATCACCGAGTTCGTTATGTTCGTTAGCAGCAATTTTTCTTAAAATTCTTCTCATTATTTTTCCAGATCTTGTTTTTGGAAGACCTGGGGCAAATTGAATTAGGTCAGGAGTTGCAATAGGGCCTATCTCTTTTCTTACCCATTGCTTTAATTTTACTAACAATTCTTCTGATGGTTTAACGTCAATATTTACGGTAACATACGCATAGATACCTTGACCTTTAATATCATGTGGATAACCAACAACTGCAGCTTCAGCAACATCAGGATGAGCTACTAGGGCAGATTCCACCTCTGCAGTTCCCATCCTATGCCCTGATACGTTTATAACATCATCAACTCTTCCAGTAATCCAGTAATACCCATCTTCATCTCTTCTACAACCATCACCTGAAAAATATCTTCCAGGAAATGTTGTAAAATAAGTATCTATAAATCGTTGATGGTCTCCGTATACTGTTCTCATTTGACCTGGCCAAGATGAGTTAATGCACAAATTTCCTTCTGCAGGACCAGTTAGTTCTTTATTATCACCATCAACTAGAATTGGTTGAATACCAAAAAACGGTTTAGTAGCAGAGCCAGGTTTTGTTGGAGTAGCCCCCGGTAAAGGAGTAATTAAAATACCACCAGTCTCAGTTTGCCACCATGTATCAACTATCGGACATTTATTATCTCCAACGACTTTGTTATACCAATTCCAAGCTTCAGGGTTAATAGGTTCGCCAACACTACCAAGTATTCTTAAACTAGCTCTACTAGTTTTTTGTACAGGTTTATCTCCTTCTGCCATTAGAGCTCTGATTGCAGTTGGTGCTGTGTAGAAAATATTTACTTTGTGTTTATCTACGATTTCCCAAAATCGACTAACAGTTGGGTAATTGGGTACGCCTTCAAACATTAAAGTTGTAGCCCCATTAGATAACGGGCCATATACTATATATGAATGTCCGGTTACCCAACCCACATCTGCAGTGCACCAATAGATTTCATTCTCGTGATAATCAAACACATAGTGATGTGTCATAGAAGCATAAACCATATATCCACCAGTGGTGTGTAATACTCCTTTGGGTTTACCTGTTGATCCCGATGTATATAATATAAACATAGGATCTTCAGCGTTCATTTCAGTAGGTAAGCATTCGGACGATGCCTTTGCCATTTCTTCGTGATACCAGAGATCTTGCCCATCTATCCAGTTAATTTCACCACCGGTTCTTTTAACAACGATTGTTGTTTTGCACATTTTTGCTTTGGCAATAGCTTCATCAGTATTGGCTTTTAGAGGAATTGCTTTCCCTCCTCTAATACCTTCATCGGCAGTAATAATTATTGATGAGTTGCAGTCTTCTATTCTACCAGCCAATGCGTCTGGAGAAAATCCTCCAAAAACAACAGAATGAATAGCCCCAATTCTAGTACACGCCAACATAGCAATAGTTGCTTCAGGTATCATCGGCATGTAAATTGTAATACGGTCACCTTTTTGTGCTCCAACCTTTTTCAAAACATTTGCGAATTTACATACATCTTTATGAAGCTCATTATATGTTATATGTTTACTATCATTGGGGTTATCTCCTTCCCAGATTATAGCAGTACTTTCTCCCTTAGCTTTTAGATGTCGATCGAGACAATTATAACTTGCATTTAAAGTTCCATCTTCAAACCATTTAATATGCAAATCATCTTTTTGATATGAGACATTACTAACTTTTGTGTAAGGTTTTATCCAATCTATTCTTTTTCCGTGTTTTTCCCAAAATTTTGTAGGAGAATTTATAGATTCTTCATACATTTTTTCGTAGTCTTCTTGATTGACATGAGAGTTTTCAACAATAGTTGAACTTGGTTTATATAAATTGATTCCTGACATTTAATGCTCCCTAATTTATACTTTATTTATCTAAAATTAAATTTGCGTTATTGATATCATTAAGATTAATAACTTTATTAATGGTTTCTAATGAAAAACCTCTCCTCGATAGAGCGCCAAGCCATTTCTGCTTCAAACTATACTTATCTTTTTCATTAGATATTGATTGAGTATTGGAAAATACTCCAATATTTTTCTTTTTCATAAATTTAACAGCAGCTTTTATTTCTGCATTTTCTTGTCCATCGTCAACTATTTCAATAGATGATTGAATTAAATCATTGGATATACCTTTTTCTTTTAATTTAGAATAAATAAGTCTTATAGAGCCGCCTTGTCTTCTAATAGATCGAGTTTTTGTTTCTGCATATCTTTTATCATCGACAAATTTGGCAAGAATCATTTCTTCTTTGATTAAGTTAATAATATTTGATTTTTCTTTTTCATTAAGATCATTTTCAAGATAAGAAATTTTTCTTTTAAGGGTACTTTCAAGTTGATGTATTGATACCTCATAACGCGCAAGATACGACATTGATGAACTTCTTAATTTGTTAATAATTGTATCTTTATTATTCATTAAATGATTCATTATTGTTAGTTAATTATAAAAGAGATAATTATAATATATTAATAAAATTATAAATATTTTAGATATTAGGACAAGTTATTGAGAAATAAAAATATAAATCTAGGAATTAAACGTGAAGTTGGTCGAGTAAACTGGAACGGTTTTTTCACTTTATACATAAAAGAAGTAAAGAGATTTACTAACGTGTTTTTGCAGACAATAACTGCTCCTATGGTAACTACATTATTATTTGTAATTGTATTTTCTATTGCAATCGATAGAAATGCTGGCTTTAAAGGTATTCCATTCATTAATTTTTTAGTTCCTGGTTTAATTATGATGAGTGTAATTCAAAATTCATTCGCAAATGTTTCTTCTGCTTTTATGACAGCCAAAGTTCAAGGTTCAATTGTCGATCTTTTAATGTCTCCACTGGGTCCAATAGAAATTTTAATAGCCCATGCTTTAGCTGGAGTAACTAGAGGTTTATGTGTGTTTATAGGTTCTTTCTTATTACTATGGTCTTTAGGAATCTTAAGTTTGCCAGATCATTTTCTTTGGATGATATTATTTTTGTTTCAAGGAGCTTTTGCTTTAGCTATTATTGGGATGCTAGCAGGAATATGGGCTCAAAAATTTGATCAATTAGCAATAATTTCAAATTTTATTATACAACCGTTGGCTTTTTTGTCAGGGACATTTTACTCAATAGAAAGATTACCAGACACACTCAAAATAGTCGCTTTTTGTAATCCTATTTTTTATGCTATAGATGGGTTTAGATATAGTTTTTTAGGAATAAGTGATGCTTCTCCTATACAAGGAAGTTTAATTTTATTTTTATGTAACTTAGTGCTAGGTTTCTTTGCTTGGTATGTTCTTAAAACTGGTTATAGGCTTAGATCGTAAATGAAAATGACTTTGGAAAGTACACTATGAGTGAAATTAGAAAAGTACCAGGTATTCTGTCTTCTCAAGAAATTTTGGAACTAATAAAAAAAAATGTTATCAATAGTGATCAAGAGATTGACAAAGACATTATACAACCAGCGTCAATTGACCTAAGGTTGGGTATAAGAGCTTGGAGAGTCCCTGCCTCTTTCCTTCCAGGCAAAGGAAATTTAGTTTCTGATAGATTAAAAGATTTTGCTATGCATGAATTTAGCTTGTTGGATGGCGCAGTTTTAGAATGTGGATGTGTTTATATAGTTAAACTTCTAGAGAGTGTCTCTTTGAATGATGATTTGACAGGAATTGCTAACCCCAAAAGTTCTACTGGAAGATTAGACGTTTTCACAAGATTAATTGTAGATGGTGCTCAAGAATTTGAAGATGTTCCTGCAGGTTACAAGGGACCACTATATGCAGAAATTTCACCTAGAACATTCTCCATTTTAGTCCGTACAGGTTCAAGGCTAAATCAACTAAGAATCAGAAGAGGTTACTCATTTGCTACTGACAAAGAAATGGAGATACTACAAGAACATGTTGGATTGGTTAGAAACGAAAATAACAATCATCTTCCTGATAAAATAAAAAACGGTGTGCCTTTGTCCGTAGATCTTGTTGGCGAAAAGGGATTGATTGGGTATAAAGCTCGTAAGCATTCAAGACTAGTTGATGTAGACAAGCCCAATTATTATAATAGAAATTTTTTTTGGGAAAAAATAACAACCGAAGATTTAGTTTCACAAACTAGTAAATCCAGAAATGGAAATTCTTCATCTGGATTAATACTTAGTCCAGACGCATTCTACATTTTAGCTAGTAAAGAATATGTTTCCGTTCCATCTAACTATGCAGCTGAAATGAGGGCATATGATACAAAAGTAGGTGAGTTTAGGGCACACTATGCTGGATTCTTTGATCCTGGATTTGGATTGTCAGAGCTAGGAGCATCCAAGACGAAAGCTGTTTTAGAGGTAAGATCTCATGACGTACCGTTTCTAATTGAACAAGAACAAACAATTTGTAGATTAGTCTATGAACCAATGGCAAACATACCAAATTTTTTGTATGGTGAAACTGGAAGCACTAGTAATTATCAAGCTCAAGGATTAAAACTATCTAAACATTTTATATAGAGTTTTCTTGATTGCTTATTTTTGTTTAATCTTGTTAATATGTTCAATTATAAATTTATAAAAGAGTCTGAAAATGCCTATTAGTCCATCAATAATGACAACTTACGGAAGAATTGATATTGCTTTTACTCATGGAGAGGGAAGTTTTTTAATTTCTGAAGATGGTAAAAGATATTTAGATTATGCTAGCGGCATTGCTGTAAACGCATTTGGACATTGTCATCCAAAACTTGTTGCTGCTCTTCAAGATCAAGCTTCAAAACTTTGGCATACATCTAATCTTTACAGAATACCAGAACAAGAAGTTGTAGCTGAAAAGCTTGTAGCTAATTCCTGTGCAGAACGTGTATTTTTTTGTAATTCTGGAGCTGAAGCTACTGAGGGAGCTGTTAAGGTTGCAAGAAGGTATGCGTGGGCAAATGGCGAGAAAGATAGAACAGAGATAATATGTGCAACGGGCGCTTTTCATGGACGAACATTAGCTATGTTAGCTGCAAATGACAGGCCATTATTTCGTGAGGGTTTTGGTCCATCTGCGCAAGGCTTTACTCATGTTGAGTGGGGAGATATAGATAGTCTAAAAAAACATATAGGAAAACATGTTGCAGCAATTCTTGTTGAACCTGTTCAAGGAGAAGGTGGAGCAAGAAAAGCTCCAGATGGATATATTAAATCTTTAAAAGAGATAGCCGATGAAAATGGTGCTTTACTAATTTCAGATGAAGTTCAAATTGGTATGGGAAGATCAGGATCTTTATTCGCCTATCAACAAGAAGATGTGGAACCAGATATAATTGCGCTTGCAAAAGGTCTTGGTGGTGGATTTCCAGTTGGAGCTGTTTTAGCTAAGGCAAATGTTGGAGATGCTATGATACCAGGGACACATGGAAGTACATTTGGAGGAAATCCACTAGCCATGAGATCTGCTAACGCTGTTTTAGATCTTTTGCTAGAGAATGGTTTTCTTGATAGTTTGAAGAAAATGATTATTTATTTTGATACCAAAATGCAGGATTTGATTGAGTATGATGGAAAAGACTCACCTATTTTGAAAACCAAAAAAGGTTCAGGAATGTTGAGAGGTTTTCAATTAAATGAAGAAGTTACTGCTGCCCATTTTGGCAATATAGCAAGAGATAAAGGTTTGTTGTTGGTGGGTGCAGCTGAAAATACTATTAGATTATTACCACCCTTGAATACTTCTAAAGAAGAAGTTGATAATGCTTTTGAAATACTTAAAAAAGTTATTGTCGAAATAAAGAAAAAATAGAAAAAATGGCTAATTTTATTGACTTGAAAGATCTTTCAAAAGATCAGCTTTTAGATTTAATATCTTTATCCCTTAAATGGAAAAATGAACCGCATACCAAGTTTATGCAAGATAAACATGTTGTACTTATTTTTGAAAAACCCTCTTTAAGAACTCGTGTTTCATTTGAAATTGGAATAAATCAATTGGGTGGAAGCAGTCATATTCTTAATGAAAAAGAAATGCAGTTAGGTGAGAGGGAGACTATAGAAGATACTGCTCGTGTTTTAGAGAGGTATGCTGATTTAGTTGTTATAAGATGCTTTGGACATGATCAAATCATTAAGTATGCTAAGACATCTTCTATCCCGGTTATCAATGCTCTTACAGATTTTAGCCATCCTTGCCAGGTTTTGGCAGACTTAGTTACAATCAAAGAGAAAATTGGAGAATTTGAAAACAAAAAAATTGCTTGGTTTGGGGATTGTAATAACGTTTTACAAAGTTGGATTGAAGCTTCAGCTTTGTTGAATATTCAACTCTACATAGCGTGTCCTGAAGGCATTTTACCTAACAAAGATACTTTGTATTGGGCTAAAAATATAAATAAAAATATTATTGTCACACATGATCCAAAACAAGCAGCTCTTGGAGCTGATTGTTTAATTACGGACACATGGAATTCTATGGGAGATAGTAAAGAAACGCCTGAAAAGCTTTTTAAACCTTTTCAAGTTAATAATGATATTTTAAAATTAGCTAATGAAAATGTAATGTTTATGCATTGTTTGCCAGCATACCGGAACAAGGAAGTTACTTCAGAAGTAATTGAGAGTCAGAATTCTGTTGTTTTTGACGAAGCAGAAAACAGACTACATGCACAAAAAGCGATTATGAAATTTTGTTTAACTAAATAATCAAATGAAGCTTGAAAACCACATAGTTCCTTTCCAATTAGCAAATAATGAAGTAAGAGGAATGATTGTTAGATTTGATTCAACTGTATATCAGATTATCAAACGTCATAATTATCCTAGCAACCTTGAAAGTTTACTTGCGGACACTTTAACTATTACAGCCTGTTTAGGATCAAGGATGAAGCATGATGGTGTTTTTACTATTCAAGCGAAGGGTACTGGGCCTGTTCACACGTTATTTGCAGATATAACGAATGATGGTTTTTTAAGAGGTTATGTGGGTTATGACAAAGATTTGATAAATAAAGATTTTAATTTACTTCCTTTAATGGGGTCTGGACATATTTCATTTACATTGGATCAAGGGAAATTTTCAAAAAGATATCAAGGTATCGTTGCTCTTGACGCAGAAAGTATTTCCAAAGCAACTGAGTTGTATTTTACAAATTCAGAACAATTAGAAACTAAATTCTCTACTTTTAATTATTATGATATCA
>JADHRC010000025.1 GCA_016777645.1 Alphaproteobacteria bacterium | reverse complement strand
ATCAAACAAAAAGGACGAAGGATGGGGGTCCTTCGTCCTTGTTATATGAGATGACATAATAGCTACCTTGGGGGAGGAATATGAGCTTTAAGTTATGTCACCATCTTTAATTAATATTCATGGGAGGAGGTACGAATATTAATTCCTTAAATCTTTATGCAGCTTCCTTATCATCAATCTTGTTGTCTTGCTTAACTGTCTTGTCTACGCCTAGGTTACCTGCTGGGAAGTTTACAACATCAGTAACGTTGAAGAAGTCACCATTTAATACTTGCTGTCTTGTATATCCAATGTCAGCTAATGTTCTGTCATCTAAGCTGATAAGAGCTTGTCTTGTTCTGGATACGGCAATCTTGTTAAAAGATGTAGTGATAAAGTTATTTAATTTTGCTAAAAAAGTATTTTCCATCGTCTTAATCTATTCTTTCTAAATATTAGGAAGGATTATTCCTTCGTTGTTAATTATATACGCCTGAATGATTTAAAAGAGAATAGATGTAAATGGAATTTCATTCTTTCCAAAATGGAAACATTTAATATAAATGAAACATAACTGTTAACTAAAAGGAAACAATGTGTTCGCATTGTGGCTTTAGAGTTATTAAAATTAATTTTATTTACACATAACGTCATAAGAAAAAAATAAATGTGAATGATGACATTCTAAACTAGCGTAAAAAGATCAGTTGATTGATATTATTAATAATAATAGGATTTAAATTTTAAGCAGGAGTAAATATTGTCTAAGGCTTTTTTATTATGGTGGATACAGATTGTAACCGTTTCTTTTGCCTCAATTTTAATTTTTACTTATGGTTGGTTTGAAAAGTTGTATGAAGCCGATCAAACAAAAATTAGTTTTATTATTATTACAATTTTTATAGCTACATCAATGGCGACAGGGTTTTTAAGCTTTAAATCAAAAAATGAATATAAAAAACTTAGCAACTATATTTGGTTTGCTTCAGAAACAATGGTTACCCTTGGTTTAATCGGAACAGTTGCAGGTTTCTTGTTAATGTTAAGCTCAGCTTTTGATAATTTAGATGTTAGTAATGTAGAGAATGTTCAAAAAGTAATTTCAAACATGGCCTTAGGTATGAGCACGGCTTTATGTACAACACTCTCTGGGCTGGTTGGGAGTGTTTTGACTAAAATTCAAATGGTCATCTTAGAGAATAATTCTAATTATGAGTGATCCAAGGTATAGATCTTCATTTGGCTTTATTGACTTATTATTTAATATGTTAATAGGGTTTGTATTTTTATTTATGTTAGCTTTTTTGTTAATAAATCCAGTTGCAAAAAAAGAAACAATCAAACCAAAAGCAGAATATTTTATTGAATTAGAATGGGACGGAGAAAAACCTTTCGATTTAGATATATGGGTTAAAGATAATATGGGGCATGTAGTGAGTTTCAGAAGACCTGATGATGCTTTAATTCATCTTGAAAGGGACGATTTAGGTACTATCAATGATACCTACGTGGATCAAAACGGAAAAATTGTGTATCTTAAAGAAAATAGGGAGGTAGTGGCTATACGTACTCCTGAGGCAAGGTCCTACTTGGTAACAATTCATTTTTATAACGCTAGAAAATTTCCAGCTCCCCTTACTCATGCTACTGTTAGATTGCTAAAAGTTAATCCATATAAAGAAGAATATACAAAAAAACTTTTTTTTAGTGCTGAGGGACAAGAGCTTCCAGCCTTTAAGTTTAGAGTCGATTACAATGGTATTGTTCATGTAGATCCTACAAACGAACTTATTATTGATGGTGAAGTTATCAGAAAGAAAAGTGGTGTGTAATGCTTGATTTTTCGATCAGCTCAGGACAATTAATGTTAATATGGTCTTTTGCTGGAGCCATATGTTGTTTGCCTTTTTTTACAAAAAATATTTGGCAAAGATTTTTTACAGTACCTATTATTTTTATTGCTATTTGGCTTAGCTTTTATACAAATCACGAGTTTATTGGGAGGCCAATGTATGATAGACCTCCTGAACAATTTGTCTATGAACATCACGCTGTAATATATGATAAGGGAGAAAGATTCATAGTTTTATGGGCTGTCAAAGATGGTATAAATAAACTCTTTAAATTTCCTTATACTGAACAAAATGAAGAAGCTTTAGATCAAGCTAAGAGAAATGCGGAGAGATCTGGAGTTCCTCAAATGGGAGAAATCATTAAAGAGGATCCGGTAGATAAGCGTTCTAGAAATAATGAATTTACTTTGAAAACTTATAAATTTCCTTTTCAGCAAATGATGCCAAAATAATTATTTTTTATCCTTTGAACTTTTGTTGTATGTAATCACTTAGGATTGGCCTTAGATTATTTGACATTATTGAAAAAGAATCTTCCCATAATTTTTTTGAGTTACCAACATCATGACCTGTTAAAAGTAGAGTTCCAAAAGGACCAACTGTATCAATGAAGTCAACTAGTTTTTCTTTAACTGTTTTTTCACTGCCAACAATAATAAGATTTCTAGCTTTTTCCATAGCATTGGGTGTCTCATTATCTATATTAATATCCTTTCCTGGGGTCCCTGATGCTAATTTAGAGACAGAATTGAGATAAAGAAAATATTTTGAAAACACACCATTAGGATCGTTTAGTATATCATTTGCTTCGTCATCAGAAGAAGTTATAAGAACACTTCTTCCAACACGCCATTTGTCATAACTTGGGTTTTTCCCAATATCATTTGCTGCTTGTTTGTACGTTGGCCAATGTGTTGCTATATCTTTAGCATCAACAAAGTTTCCTGAGATAGGAATCCAACCTTTTTCTCCAGCTAATTTAGCAGTCATAGAATTTGGATTTTTGAGAGAAACGGCTATCTCAGGGTGTGGTTTTTGGAATGGTTTAATAAATTTTCCAATTCCTAATTCGTTTACAATATTTTTTGTTAGAGAAATATTTAGAAATTCGCCTTTGTAACTATAAGAATCTGTATCTTGCCAAAATTGAATGATAGCTTCAATTGATTCAATCATTGTTAAAGCTCTTGAACGCCCATCCATATTATCAAAAAGTTCCCAATCGCTCACTAAGCCTCCTGCTCCAATTCCAAGTATGACCCTTCCTTTTGATAAATGATCGAGCAAGCTCACTTGACCTGCAACGACTGCTGGGTGTTGTTGTGGCAGAGATATAACTCCAGTTCCAAATTTAATATTTTGAGTTTCAGATATAAGTGAAGCATGAAATATCAATGGTGAAGTTACAGGTTCCGCGGTTGAGCTATAGTGTTCACCCATCCAAGCTTCTGTAAAATTTAGCTTGTCAGCTAAGATGACTAATTGTCTATCTTCTTCATAAGAAATTGTTATATTTTTATCTGCAGGATGCAGGGGCATCATAAATAGTCCAAGATTAAGCATTAGATTTCTCCGAAGAAAATTAGATCTTAAATATATAGCAATTTTTTTTTTAAAAGTTTATCTGTTTCTTTATTTAAACTTCTATTAAAATTCTAAAACAATAGACCCTTTCGTAAGTCGTTTTTCTAACATTGATTGAGCTTCTTGGATATCATCTATGTGAAATGTCTTGTCTATATTAATTTTAATATCATTATTTATGATCATATCAAAAAAGATGTCAGCATTCTTTTGCATTTCATTACTATCTTTAATATATGTGTTTAGTCCGCCTGTTGCAATTGATCCTGAAAATGATCTTAAAGTATTAATATTTATAGGTTCAATAGGTCCGGATGATACACCAAAACTAACTATTCTTCCTTTGGGAGCCAGGCATGTTATCCCTTTTAAAAAAGTATCCTTGCCAACAGAATCATATATCACGTCAACACCATTGTCATTGGTTATCAGACGTACTGTTTTAGCAAAATCTTCTTCGGTATAATTAATTGTATAACTACATCCATTTTTTTTGGCTATATCTTCTTTATCTTTAGTGCTGACGGTCCCTATGATTTTAGCACCTATTTTTTTTGCCCATTGACATAGAATTTGCCCAACTCCTCCAGCTGCTGCATGTATTAAGACTGTATGTTGCTGCTTCAAATTAAAGGAATCATTCACTAGATACTGAGATGTTAGGCCTTGTAACGTTGAAGCAGCAGCTATCTTGAGATCTACTTCTTTTTTTAACTTAATAACTCTATCTTGTTTTAATTTCATAAATTTTGAGTAAGAACCTAAATTCATGCAATGTGTAACTTTATCGCCCACATTGAATTTATCAACATTTGATCCTATTTCAACAATGATACCAGCCCCCTCCATCCCCATGATAGATGGTATCGTTTTTAATGGGTAGGCTCCATTTCTTTGATTGATGTCAATAAAATTTAAACCTACATAGGAGTGCTCAATTAAAACCTCATCGGGATTAAGTGATTTTATGTCACTTTCCTCTATCTTTAGCACCGAAACAGGGCCTTGCTCATAAATTTTAACTACTTTAGATTTCATTATAAACACCTCATAAATTTAATAGGAAATTTCCTAATATTTCTTTACCGCCCTCACTTCCAAATGATTCTGGATGATACTGAATACCATAAATAGGATATAATTTATGTGTTATGGCCATAATATCACTTTCTAATGGAATTTTTTTTGAATCTAATTTTGAGTTTGTGTTGTCAAATTCTTGAGAAATACCATTAATAATAAAACAATCCGGTAGGGTCTTTTTATCAACTATTAGAGAATGATATCTCATAATTTCAATATTTTGTGGAATTTTGTTATGAAGTCCTTTTTGATCATGTAATAAAAATGAAGTTTTACCATGCATAGGTTCATTGGCCTGGATTACTTTTCCTCCAAAAGAGTAGCAGATACCCTGCATCCCTAAACAAATACCTAGGATAGGTGTTTTGGGTCCCATTTTTAAAATAACATCATTACAAATACCAAAATATTTTTTATTTTCAGGAGAGCCTGGGCCTGGTGATATAATAATCTTATTTGGATTTATTTTCTTTATGCTTTCTAATGTTAATTCATCATTTCTTTTCACCATTATATCAAACTGATCTGATATGAAGAGATTATTAAGAATTTCACCGCAATATTGGTAGAGATTAAAAGTAAATGAATCATAATTATCTATAATTAATATTTTCATCTTCAATTATGCTCAAATGAGTTCAAAACTGTTTTCATAGCTGCTAGTTTTCTTTCAATTTCCAAATATTCTTTATCAGGATCTGAGTCGTATACATTTCCACCACATGTTTGAGCATATGCTTTGTTTCCTTTGATAAAAATTGACCTTATGGGTATTGCAAATGTACAATCGCCATTAAATCCAAATTGTCCAATAGCCCCTCCATAAGGCCCCCTGCCATCTTCCTCTATTTCGTTAATGATTTTCATTGCTTCAATTTTGGGGGCTCCGGAGAGAGTTCCTGCAGGGAAGTTTGATGCTAATGCTGAAAACATATCTTCATTTTCATTAATAATACCAACAATTTCAGATGAAATATGTTGAACATGAGAATACTTTTTTATATCCATTAAATTTCTAACTTTAACAGTTCCAAATTTAGAAACTTTACCTAAATCATTTCTATGCAAATCTACTAGCATATTATGCTCAGCTATTTCCTTATTGTCATTAAGCAACGCTCTGGCAAGTTTAAGGTCTTGTAATTTATTTTTTCCTCTTTTGGTTGTCCCTGCTAATGGAAATGTTTCCATTTCACCATTCCTAAGTCTAAAGAGAAGCTCAGGTGAAGCTCCAATTATTACTTGGTCATCAAATTTCATAAAATACATATGAGGAGAGGGATTTAATAATCTTAATTTTAAGTAAATTTCAGTTAAATCACCATTAATTTCATAATGGCTTTTAAATCCAACTTCACACTGAAAAATCAAACCCTTTTTTATATCTTCTTTAATTTTTAGAACAGTTTGCTTGTGTTCATCTTTGGTCATGGAATCTTTAAGAAATTTTGTTTTCACGCCCTTCTTAAATTGATATGATTGATTTAAAATACTTTTAATTTCTTCAATCCTATTTTCTTCATAGTAATAATAAAAAATCTCCCCGGTCATTTGATCGTAAATAAGTCCATCAAGATAAATACCAAATTTAAAACACTCAAAGTTTTTATTTTTTTTAATATTTAATGAGTTTTCAAAATAATTTATACTGTCATAACTAATAAAACCAACCAAGCCGCCTGCATATTTTCTGGATATTACATTTTGAGGAATAATATCTCTCAGTTTTAAATAAGGATTTTCACAAGAATACTTATGTATATTACCGTTTTTATAATTTTTTAATATTAATTCATTATTGTTTTCAGAGTATACCAAATACTTAGGATCAAAGCCAATAATGTGATATCTGGATACATTGCTTTCTTCTCCTAATGACTCAAATAGAAAACAGTTAGGAAAATTTATTTCAATTTTTCTAAATAAATCAAAGAAATTATATTCGTCTCCAACATTTATATATTTTGGCTTACCATCAATTTTAATTTTTGGAGGTGTTTTTGTTTTATAAGTCATAGATTTCATCATTTTTTAAGATATCAATTATTTTGGATTTTATTTTGAATAATTTTTCATTTTCAAACACTTGTGATCCTCTTGTAACAGTTGCAATGCCAACACCCAAGCTTTCAGAAATTTCTCTTTGTCTTTTACCTTTAAGAAGCATTTGAAAAATTTTTAAACGATTGTCGAATTCTTTAAGTTCTTTTGAGGTAAAAAGAGCTTTTAGTAATAATGACATTTTATTTGCATCATTAGTCTCTGTTAGAAGTTTTAAAAGTAAATTTGTTTTCATGTACTAGTACAGTAATTATTAGGGTAATATAATGGGTAGGTTAATATTTTATTTTTTTTTAAATAGCTTTTAGGTTGCCAGCTGAAACTTTTCCGTCTTTACCGTTTTCAAGTTCGTATTCAATCTTCTGATCAGGTTCAAGAGTTTTCATACCTGCAGCTTGTACAGCGCTAATATGAACAAAAACATCTTTATCTCCACCTTCTGGTTCAATAAAGCCATAACCTTTAGTAGGGTTGAACCATTTAACTGTTCCTGTGGCCATTTTTTTTTCCTTTTCTTAACTCTTTTAAAACAAGAGGATTTTGTTATCTTATAGATATTTATTAAAAAACATGGCTTTAGGTATCATGAATATAATAAACGTCTAATTATATTAAAAAAAATAAATTATATCAAGATGGAAAAATATTTTATGATAGCCTAATAATCAGCTTCTTGGGCCTTAATTATTGAACTCACAGCTGTATTAAACGGAGTTTCAATATTATTTTGAATTCCTAAAGTAACTACCATTCCATTAATGGCATCAATTTCAGATAGTCTTTTGGATTCAACATCTTGAAGCATTGATGGTTTAGAGTTTAATAATTTTTTTCCAAACTCAGTAATGTAATTTACAGTGTCATCAAATGTAAAATTTACCCTTTTAAGGTCTCCCATTTTCTTGGCTTCTAATGCACAACCCTTTGCGATATTGAACATGTGTTCATTATTCATCACTTCGCCAAGTGTTTTTCTGAAAATTGAGCATGAACCACTCCAAGCAACATTACACACAAATTTTTCCCATATTAATTGCTCAATATCTTCAAAAGCTTTCGCATTAAAGCCTGCATCACACCATACCTTAACTAGTTTTTCTAATCTTTGTGTAATACCCCCATTCATTTCACCAATTCTAATCATACTCATATTATTATGATGAGCATGTCCTGGCCCAACCATTGATGCACCAAAACCTTGTGCAACTCCCAAAAGAATATTATCAGTAGGCATGTAGGATGCTATTCTTTCACCTGCCCCTAGGCCATTTTGAATTGTAAGGATAACTGAGTCATTAGATGTAATGGGACTTAGTTTTGATGCTACAGATCCAACCCCAGCTGCTTTAGTGGCAATGATAAATAATTCACAGCCCTTTGCATCTTCTATGTTATTCGATACTTTTATATTTTTAACTGTATTATCCCCGCTAAAACCTGAAACTCTTAAACCATTTTCTCTTATTGCATCTAAATGTTCTTCCCAAAGATCTATAGCAATAACCTCATTATTATTTTGAGCTAGAAAGGATGCATAAATAGATCCCATTGCGCCAGCGCCAATAACTGCAATTTTCATTTTTAAACTCCATTATTCTTTTATAAAATTTCCATTATTTAATTCGATCATTGCTAATCTTATTTCTTCATGAGTATTCATCACTATAGGTCCATGCCACGCAACGGGTTCTTTAATTGGATTGCCCGATACTAGAAGAAAGCGAACGCCATCTTTACCTGAAGAAAGACTTATTTCATCACCTGTGTCAAAGGTAATTAATGTTTTATTTCCGCTCATATCTCTAATTGTGTAATCTTGGTTTTGATAAGACTTTTCAATCTTAACGCCAATAGGTTTTGAGGAGTAACTAAAGTTAGCTTCTCCTTCAAAAATATAAGCAAAACAATTATCATATGTTGGGATTTGAAAATTTTTGTTTATATTGGGTGGGACGTAAATATCAAAATACTGAGGGTTTGACGCAATCCCTTTTATAAGTCCTTTATAACCTTTATAATTTCCTATAACAATTTTAATGATGGTTCCATCATCTTCATTTATAACTTTTATGTCTTTACCCTTTATATCTTGGTAGTTAGGGCTAGTCATTTTAAGATTAGATGGAAGATTTGCCCACAATTGAAAGCCGTGCATTTGCCCTTTATCATTTCCTTTTGGCATTTCTTGATGTAAAATACCTGATCCTGCTGTCATCCATTGGATGTCTCCATCACTTAGTTCGCCACTATTTCCTAGGCTGTCTTTATGCTCAACGGATCCTTTTAATATATATGTTATAGTTTCAATACCTCGATGAGGATGCCACGGAAATCCCAATTGAAAATCAACTGGGTTATCATTTCTAAAATCATCAAGTAATAAAAAAGGGTCAAATTCTTTTGTATTTCCAAAGCCAAATGCTCTGTCTAATCTTACGCCAGCTCCTTCTAAAACTTGAGATGATTTAGTTTTATTTAATATTGGTCTTACAGTCATTCTTACCTTATAAACATAAAAATAATTTTTATAAATTATTTTTAATATAACGCGTAAATTTTTTTAAATTTGTCTTGAGGACTTTGTTATTTGTTTGAGCATGCACTAAATGGGTTACGAGAAATCAATCGACCGGAAATCTTAATCTTAGTAACAATATTAGCTGTAATTTTGGTTGCAATTTCAAAATCTGGATTTGGGGGAGCATTAGGATCACTTGGCTTGCCTGTTATGGTTTTTGTCTTTCCTCCTAAATTAGCCATTGCTATTTTGTTACCTCTATATTTAATAACAGACTTCTTCGTAGCATATACATGGAGAAAGTTTCCTGTAATAAAGATTTTAAAAGTTATGGTTTTAGGAGGATTATCTGGTCAAGTTCTGGGTTGGTTATGTTTTGGTTACCTAGATGATAAATATATTCTAATCCTTATTGGGTTTTTAGCATTAATAACCTCTATTAGATATTTTAAGAATTTAATTTGGAAAAATGTAGTGGTTGATAAAACAAAAACAATTTTGAAATCTTCTTTTTTAAGAGCCATGGGTTGGTGTGGTTTTTCAGGATTTTCAAGTTTTGTAGCACTAACTGGTGGTATTCCAGCCCAAATATACTTATTGCCTATGAACCTTGAAAGGCAATTATTTGTAGGTACCATGAGTTTTTATTTTCTAATTATAAACTTAGCTAAATTACCTTTTTTCTTTGACTTAGGTGTTTTTAGTCCTACAAGTATTCTATTGAGTATAGTGGTTTTACCAATCTTACCAATTGGTATTTTTATTGGTAAGTTTTTAAATAAAATGCTTTCAGATCAGATGTTTTATCATATAAGTCATTTTGCTCTATTTTGTTGTGGTATTAACTTAATTAGTAAACAATTTTTATAGGAGTCATAATATGGAAAGTGAAATGTTTAAAAAGGGTATAGCTAAAAGAAGAAAAGTATTAGGTGATGAATACGTTGACAAAGCTTTAGCATCTGCTGATGAATTAGGTGCTGATATGCAAAAACTAGTCACTGAATATGCATGGGGCGAAGTTTGGAACAAAGAAAATTTATCAGATAGAGACAGGTCACTTATAAATTTAGGTATGATCGCTGCATTAAATAGATCTCATGAATTTAAGCTTCATGTGAGGGGAGCACTGAATAATGGTTTAACAAGGTTACAAATTCGTGATGCTGTTTTACAAATAACAATATATTGTGGAGCACCTGCGGGTTTAGAATCTTTAAGGCTTATAAGAGAAGTTTTTAAAGAAATAGATTCAGAAAAATAATATTAAACTAAATATAAATTTAGGGACATTTATATGATATAATTCTTAAAAGTGAGAAGTTATGGTTCATAGTGAAGAAAAAACAAACTTAATTGAAGATGGTTTTAGTAGTGATGAAACAAACTTCAAAAGTCTCTATGGCCTTACTTCCGCTGCTGAGAACAGCATATTAAATGCAATAAACAACAAAAATACTCGTAGTTTAAAGAAACTTATAGAACCTTTACATCCAGCTGATCAAGCTGACATGTTAGAAAGACTTTCTGATGAACAAATTAACGATTTTTTAAGTCTTCTAGGAAAATCTCTTGATCCAGAGGTTTTAGTTTACTTAGATCTTAATGTTCAAGAAAAAGTTATAGATTTTATAGGGCCTAAAGGTCTAGCTAAAGCTATACCTGAATTGCATTCAGATGATGCTATAGAAATCCTTCAAGAATTAGAACAAGCTGATAGAGATGTAGTTATAAAACAACTTCCTAAAGCTGATCGAATTCTTGTTGAGGAAGCTCTATCTTTTCCTGAATCCTCTGCTGGAAGATTAATGCAGAGAGAGTTTTTGGCGTTTCCAGCAAATTGGACAGTTGGCCAAACTATAGACCATATGCGAGATCAATCAGAAGAAAATGAAGAAAATTTTTATTCAGTTTATATTGTTGATCCTGCTCATAGATTGTTAGGTGTTATTTCACTAGCCAGATTATTGTCAGCCAAAAGACCTGTCAGATTGAGTAATTTAATGGAGTCAAACACAAGAAGTGTGAATGTTGAAACAGATCAGGAAGAAGTAGCCCTTTTATTCCAACAATATGGTTTAGTTAATATGCCAGTAATAGATAACGCTGGTCGTTTGTTAGGCGTAATAATAGTAGATGATATTGTAGACGTAATAAATGAAGAAGCAGAAGAGGATCTTCAGGGGTTAACAGGTGTAAGTAATCTTTCAATAACTGCATCATTTGCTGAAACTGCTAAAGGACGTTTTTCTTGGTTAATTCTAAATATGTTTACTGCTATTTTGGCATCAACAGTTATAGGCTTGTTTCAAGAAGAAATAGAAAAATTAGTGGCATTAGCAGTTTTAATGCCTATAGTGGCATCAATGGGAGGGAATGCTGGAACGCAAACCGTAACTGTTGCCGTTAGAGCATTAGCGACAAGACAACTCAACTACACTAATTTACAAAAATTTGTATTAAAAGAAACCTGGCTAGGATTAGTAAATGGCTTTTTATTTGCTATACTCTCAATGTTATTAGCTTATGTCTGGTTTGGTGACAAACAAATTGCTCTGATAATGGGATTGGCAATGATAGCTAATCTTTTGTTTGCAGGTCTTCTCGGCACATTAATTCCATTAACATTAGAAAAGTTTAACATTGATCCAGCAATATCTAGTTCAGTTTTTTTAACAACAGCAACGGATGTAATTGGTTTTTTTACATTTTTAGGTTTATCAGCACTGGTGATTTTATAAAAGGGTTTAGATTTGTATTATCATTTAAAAAAAATTGCTGTTGGTATTGAAACAGTTGAAAGGTTAAAGATAAGACAGGAGATGATATTTAGAACTTATGGCAGATTATTCCATTCGACAAGAAATATGCCTAAAAAAAGAGAGGAATTAATCCAATCTGGGTCAATGTTTTGGATAATAAAGAGATATGTTTTAGTTAGGCAAAAAATTATAAATATTATTCCAGTTGTTCGCGAAGATGGAAGTAAGGGATGTGAAATAGAATTAGACAAAAATCTAACTAAAGTTATTCCTACAAAAATGAAACCGTTTCAAGGATGGAGATATTATCTTGAAGAAGAAATACCTCAAGATTTAAATGTTAATTGTAATGAAGACGATGAAGTTCCAGAACAAATTCGTTCTGAATTGATAAAACTTGGCTTATACTAATAAAATCAATTAAAATCAAAAAGTAAATAATTTAGAAAATTTATAAAGAATTAAAGGATTTATATGTTATCAAAAATTTTTAGTGTTAAAACTCTATTTTTTTTTGGAGTTTTGGCTCTAAGTTTATTTATTTATAAATATTTAGTTTCCACAAAACCTCAAGCTAAACAAGTTGTTGTCGAGGAAAAAGCATTTTACGTAAAAGTAATCAATACACAAAGAAGTAATTACTCTCCTAAATCAGATGCTTTTGGGAAAATAATATCTACAAGACAAGGTGATCTTCGTTTTGGTGTTTCTGGAAGAATAAATTATATTTCTGACGCTTTTCAGAATGGTTCTTACATTAAAACGGGGCAAGTTCTAGCGAAGCTTGATCAAAAACATTATCTTCTCGAAATAGAAAAACTGAGTTCTGAAACAAAAGAATTGTTAACACAACTAGAAATTCGTCAAAGACAGGTAAAAAGGTTCAAATCCATGCTTTCGAGAAAGGTTATATCTCAAAACGAATATGATAATGAGTTAATTCTTTTATCCAAAAATCAATCAGACTATGTCAAATCAAGAGTATTATTAGATAAGGCTAAAGAAGATCTTTCATATACTATATTAAAATCAAAATTTAATGGAATTTTGTACGATGTTGAAATTAATATGGGTCAGTTTCTTTCTAGTAATGATAGAATTGCCAAAATATTTTCTATGGATGATTTAGAGGTTGAGTTTTCTGTTCCTTCTAAAATTTACTCCAATGCAGAAAAATTAATAGGAAAAGAAATTGAAGTTATGTGGGAAGCTAGTGACACATTTTTAAAAACAACTAAAGGTAAAGTTTTAAGGACTGGTGGAAAAATTATTGAAGAAGATGGTGGAGGTAAAATTTTTGGAAAAATTAATGTTCAAAATGATTATATTCCAGTAGGAACCTTTGTAAGAGTAAGGTACCCATTATATGATTTTAGAAATGTTTTCAAAATTCCAGAAACAGCTTTATACGGCAATAAGATTTATGTTGTAGAGGATAGTGTTGCTAAAGAAAAAAAGATAGATATGAAATTCAAAGGTTCTGGTTATGTTTTGTTAGATGCTGATCTATCAGAACAAGATCAAATAATAATAACAAAAATACCAGATAATCTTAGTAATAGAAAAGTTACCATTACGAATTAAACGCATTATATGAATACTGATACAGGATAAGATTTTGCCTATATTTAGAGAGTCTGGTTTTTTAAAATTTTTTGTAAAGCACAGAACTGCTGCAAATATAATAATGATATTAATGATTATAATTGGTTTGCTATCTATCGGTAGATTAAACAAACAATTTTTTCCTGATTTTGATGTTGAGGTTGTTGCTGTTTCAATAGATTGGCCAGGAGCAACAGCTGAAGAAATTGATAAAAACATAGTTCAATTACTTGAACCTGAATTAAGACCTATTTCTGGTGTCAAAAAAGTATCTTCTAACTCAGTTGAAGGTATTGCGCAAACACAAGTAGAGTTTAACTACGGTCATGACATGCAGAAAGGAAGAACAGATATTGAAACAGCTGTATCTAGAATTAACTTTCCAGAAAACGCAAATAAACCTAAAATAGTTGTAGGTGAGTTCTTTGACACAGTAACCAGGATAGTTTTGTCAGGAGATTTACCTTTATCAGATCTAAGAATAAAATCAAAAAAGCTAAAAGAAAAACTCTTAAACTCTGGCGTAGATAAAGTTGACTTATTGGGACTACCCAAAGAAGAGATTTTAATTGAAGTATCTCAATTAGAGGCAGCTAAATTAAAACTTTCACTTAATCAAATTTCAAATCTTATAAAATCTGAGACACAAGACGTGTCAGGTGGAAGTTTTGCAGATGGCTCACTTAGAGTTCGAACATTAGGTGAAAAAAGGTTAGTCGAAACATTTAAGAAATTAGAACTCAAAAACTCTACCTCCGGTGCTAGAATTTTACTGGAAGATATAGCAAAAATAAAATTGAGTATTGAAAAAAGTAGTGTTTTGAAATTTGTTGACGGTAAACCTGCTGTAGAAATCTGGGTTAGAAGAAGTAAAACAAGTGATGCACTTAAAGTTTCAGAAAATGTTAACAAAGTCATTTCTAATTCACAAAACATAGTTGGAAAAGAAATTCAAATTCAGACCTATAATACTGCTGCTGACCTGATCCAAGAAAGAATATCATTGTTGGTTAAAAATGGTTTAAGTGGTCTATGTATTGTGCTTGCAGTATTATTCTTATTTTTATCTCGTAATACTGCAATTTGGGTGGCTTTAGGGATTCCAATTGCTTTTCTAGCAACTTTTGGTGTTATGCTTCTATCCGGGCAGTCTATAAACATGATTTCTTTGTTTGGATTGATAATGGCCCTTGGCATAGTTGTAGATGATGCAATAGTGGTCGGAGAACATTCATCATATTTGAAGACTAAAAGAAAGCTTAGTGCGTTAGAAGCGCCTGTTGTTGCAGCGACTAGAATGTCGATGCCCGTCATATCTGCAATGCTTACTACTGTTGCTGCATTCATACCTTTATTTATGGTAAAAGGTGTTATAGGTGAAATCATTGCTGCTATTCCATGGGTGGTATGTGCAGTGTTAGTCGCTAGTTTGATTGAGTGTTTTCTTGTTTTACCAGCTCATTTAGCTCATTACGATAAGTCTAGCCAAGAACAAGGTAAATTCAGATTTTGGTTCGATAAAAGATTTAACTCTTTTCAAGAGGGAGTTTTTAGAAAATTTGTTACCCTGACTTTTAATTATAGGTACATCACCTTTATGACAGCTATTGGTATGTTTATTATTTCAATAGG
>JADHRC010000024.1 GCA_016777645.1 Alphaproteobacteria bacterium | reverse complement strand
AAGTGCCTGCTTATTTGGTAAGAAATTTTCTATTATCTCCTTCACAAACGCAATGGCTTCTTGGTACGAGGAAAGCGTAGAATTACTCGGTTTACAATCAAGATATGCAGGATTTAGGGCTATTGATGGCGTTAATTTATCCATAGATAAAATTCAATCACTGCAAAAACAATCTTTAATTGAGTCTGCAAATAATGCCATTGATATTGATGGTGGAGAAGTCGTTATTTTTGCAGGAGCTCCATTATCTGGATTTAAAAAAATTGTTCAGAACGAGATAAGGGTCCCTGTAATAGATTGTGCTGAGGCAGCTGTAAAGCAGGCAGAATTAGCTATCACTATGAATCACAATATTATTAATAATAATAAAAATAAATTACCCCCTAAGTTATCTGTAGGAATTGATCAAAAACTTTCTGAAATAATCTCTCATAAAATAAGTAACGGTTCATAGATGGAAAGAAATTTTATTGGTTATGGAAAAGAGAAGCCAAAAATATTTTGGCCACAAAACAATAAAATGGCTGTGTCATTTGTTGTAAATATCGAGGAAGGTGCAGAACTTTCAATTTCATCGGGTGATAGTCAAAATGAGTATGTATACGAAAATAATAATATTAAAATTTTAGATATTCCAGATCTTTGCATGGAGTCTCATTTCGAATATGGTTTGAGGTCTGGTATTTGGCGTGTTTTTGATATTTTTGATAAGTATGATGTTAAAGCGACATTTAGTTGTTGTTCTCGTGCACTAGAAAAATCACCTTGGCTAATAAATGAAATTTTAAGTAGGAGACATGAAATATCGGCTCATGGTGTCAAGTGGGTTTCTCATGCCTACCTTAATAAAGAAGAAGAAAAAAAAATTATTAATGATTGTTATTCCTCAATATTAAAACTATCTGGCCACCCCCCAAAGGGTTGGCACACCAGATCTAGCACATCTCCATTCACAAGAGATCTTTTAATAGAACATGGTGGGTTTATTTATGATTCTAATGCGTATAATGATGACCTACCATATGTAATAAAAAAATATGATCAGAAATATGTAATTATCCCATATTCATTTGATACCAATGACATGAGATTTGATGGAAATAATGGTTTTGTTCATTGTGATGATTTTAGCAGTTATTGTATAGAATCATTTAATAAACTTATTTCTGAAACAAATGATGGTTATATTAGAATGATGTCCATTGGATTGCATCCTAGAATTATTGGTAGGCCAGGCAGAATTAAGGGACTGGAAGATTTAATTAAATATATAAAAACCTTTCAAAATGTTTGGATTCCAAAGAGAATTGAAATAGCAAATTATTGCATGGAAGAAGAAGCTTTCAATTTTTTTTGATTAACTTTTTATCATTTAATAGTAATTTTAAACTTAATTTTTTTTTCAAAGTTATTTAGATTTGACTCGTTAATTCTATAAATGCTTAATAAATTAACAATTATTATGAAAGGAATTAAAATGCTTAGTAAAATTTTTAAGAGAATGTTTATTTTTGTAGCACTATGTACTTTTAGTTTTAATTTGCATGCAGCAGATTGGACAATGGCATCAGGCTACCCAAAAAGTAACTTCCATACTCAAAATATTATTAAATTTATAGATGAAGTTAAGTCAACGACTTCGGTTAATATAAACTTAAATCCTAATGATACTCTAATTAAATTGGATGCTATTAAGACTTCACTTCAAAGAGGTCAAATTCCTATTGGAGAAATTAGGTTAGGTATTTATGGTAATGAAGATCCTATGTACATTTTAGCTGGATTACCTTTTATTGCACCAGATTATTCTAGTGCATGGTTATTAAAAGATGTTCAAATGGATTACCTTCAAGATAAATTTGCTAAAAAAGGTTTAATGATACTTTATACATCTCCATGGCCAGGACAGGGCTTTTACACAAAGTTTCCTGTAAATAGTGTAGCAGACTTTAAGGGAAAAAAGTTAAGGATTTACTCAACCGCAACTCAACAAATGGGTTCAATGTTAGGTTTTAATGCTACAATCCTTCCATTCGCAGAAATTCCACAAGCTTTTTCTACAGGCTTAATTGAAGCTCTATTTACAAGTCCGCAAACTGGTATAGACATTCAAGCTTGGGATAATACAAAACATTTTACCTATGCAGGTGCTATTTTCAGTAAAAATGCAGTAGTTGTAAGTAAAAAGGCTTTCGAAGCATTGTCTAAGGATGACCAAAGTAATATGCTTGCAGCCGCAAAAAGAGCCGAGCTTAGAGGGTGGGAAATGAGTGCAGAAACAACCAAGAAACAAATTGAAACACTAGAAAAAAACGGTATGTCTGCTAAAAATGCACCAGATGAAGTCATTGGTACCATGAAAACTATTGGTCTAGAAATGATGAAAACTTGGAGAGAAAAAGCTAGTCCTGAAGCTAATGCAGTTTTAGACCGCTACTTATCTATGCGTTAAAAAAAATTGAGAGATAGCCATGAGAAATAAACTAAATAAATTATATTTATACAGTGGTTATCTCTCTGCCTTTTTTATGGTGCTTATTGCTTTAACTATTATAGCCCAAATATTTGGTAGATTTGTAAATATAACAATAGATTCTACTGAAACAGCTGGTTTTAGTTTGGCTGCACTAACCTTTTTTGGTCTCTCTTATACATTTCACAATGGTGAACATATTAGAGTTACTCTTTTTACTAGGCTTTTAGGTAAGAAAGTCCGAAGATATCAAGAGCTTTTTTCACTATCATTTTGTATAATTATCACAGCTTATTTGACTTATTGGAGTTGGGATTTCGTTTATTTTTCATTTATATTTGACGATATAAGTCCAGGTTTATTGGCTATACCATTTTGGATCCCAAGAATAAGCATGTCAATCGGTGTTACCATTTTTTTAGTGGCTCTTATAGATGATTTTGTCACAGTCCTCAAAAATGAACCACCTTCATATGTAAAAAACGCTAACCCTATTTTAAAAGATAACACTTAGAGTAAAAAAATGGCTACAGGTTTATCACTAATATTATTTATTTTTTTATTAATTCTTTTGTCCTTGGGAATATGGGTTGCACCTGCACTTATAACTTTAGGTTATATTTTGTTAGAGTTTTTTACACCTGCACCTGTAGGTTCACTTTTAGCAAGTACTTTATGGGATGCTAGTTGGAATTGGGCCTTAACAGCATTACCTCTGTTTATTTGGATGGGAGAAATTCTTTTTAGGACCAGGTTGTCTTCTGAAATGTTCAAGGGACTTGCTCCAATGCTATCAAATTTACCTGGTGGTTTGCTTCATGTTAATGTCGTTGGATGTGGGATTATGGCAGCGGTTGCAGGTTCGAGTGCAGTTACATGCGCTACTATTGGTAGAATGAGTATACCAGAGCTTAAGAAAAGAAATTATGACGAGACACTCAGTATAGGTTCTTTAGCAGGTTCAGGCACTTTGGGCCTGCTTATTCCTCCGTCCATTATGTTGATTGTTTATGGTGTTTTAGCTCAAGTATCAATCTCAAGATTATTTATAGCAGGGGTGTTACCAGGTATTATGATAATTATTATCTTTATGACTTACATAATTATCAGATCCAAATTAAATCCTGCTTTAGCTCCAAAACAAAAAGTAAGCTATACTCTCTGGGAAAAAATAAAAGCTGCTAGAAACCTTCTACCTGTAGTAGCTCTAATTTTCTTTGTATTAGGTTCTATTTATGGCGGGTATGCGACCCCAACCGAAGCAGCCACTATTGGTGTTATAGGGGCGTTGTTATTGGCATGGTCTTCGAAGACGCTCAATATGAAAAGTTTTATAGATAGTTTAATGGGTGCAGTGAAAACATCTTGTATGATTAATTTTATTATAGTAGGTGCCGCTTTTTTATCAGTTGCAATGGGCTATACTGGAATACCAAAGCAATTAGGACAATTAGTTAGTGATTTTGAATTATCTCAATTATCTCTATTAGCTATTTTAACTTTGTTATATATTTTTCTAGGGTGTTTTCTTGAGGGTACCTCTATGATGGTATTAACCGCTTCTGTTGTTTTACCAATGGTTCAGACAGCTGGTATAGACCTTATATGGTTTGGTATTTTTACAGTGATAGTGGTTGAAATGGCACAAATCACACCTCCTGTAGGTTTTAATTTATTTGTTCTTCAAGGTATGACTGGTAGAGATATATTAAAAGTTACAAAAGCAGCATTACCGTTCTTTTTTCTTATGCTATTAAGCATTATTATACTAATTATATTTCCTCAAATAGTTACTGCACCTGTAAACTTTATGATTCAATAATATTTAAATAAGGATGATTACTAATGAGATTGGCTATTGATATAGGTGGTACATTTACAGATATTGTTTTAGAAAACAAAAATGATCTTATTACTAAAAAAGTACTCACATCTATTTCTCAACCGGAGCAAGCTGTTATAGCAGGTATCACAGAGCTTTTAGAAGAAAACAAAATCATGTCTTCTGAAATTAAAATGATTATACATGGCACGACTTTAGCAACGAATGCAGTCATTGAAAGAAAAGGTGCAAAAACCTGTTTTATCACCACAGAAGGTTTTCGAGATGTTTTAGACATTGGTTATGAAAGCAGATTTGATCAATATGATATCTTGATCGAAAAAACAATGTCATTAGTACCTAGAAAACATAGATATGTAGTTGAGGAAAGAACTGATGTAAATGGCTCTATAATAAAACCTATAAATATTGATGTATTCGAGGACCTTGTTGATAAAATTAAGGGTGAAAATTTTCAAAGTGTAGGTATTGGTTTCTTGCACTCTTATGCAAATCCAAAAAATGAAAATATTTTAAAAGATTTTTTAATAGAGAAATTGCCTGGCGTAGAAGTAAGTATTTCTTCAGATGTTTGCCCCGAAATAAGAGAATATGAACGATTTACTACTACTGTAGTAAATGCATATATAAAACCCTTGATGGCAAATTATTTAAAAAAATTAGATAGCGAATTAAAAGGAAAAGGTTTTAATTGTTCCTTATTATTAATGACCTCCGGTGGTACTTTAACTAATATTGAAAGTGCATGTAATAACCCTGTGAGACTAGTTGAGTCAGGTCCTGCTGGTGGAGCCATACTTGCCACATCCATTGCAGACGATCTGAACCTAAACAAGGTTATCTCTTTTGATATGGGTGGAACAACTGCCAAGATAACTATTATAGAAAATAAAAAAGCAATTAAAGCTAGAGAGTTTGAGGTGGATAGGAAAGCAAGATTCAAAAAGGGAAGTGGACTTCCTTTAAGAATTCCTGTCATAGAAATGGTTGAAATTGGAGCAGGTGGAGGATCTATAGCAAGAGTTAATAAGTTAGAACAAATAATTACGGGACCAGATAGTGCGGGATCTTTCCCTGGTCCTGCATGTTATAATAATGGGGGTGTTAAACCTACAATTACTGATGCTGATCTAGTTATTGGAAAAATTAATCCAAATAATTTTGCGGGTGGAAAAATTAAACTTTCTAAAGACTTAGCTACTAAAGCAATAAAAAAAGACATATGTGATTTTATAAAACTTGATACTGAAACTGCGGCATTAGCTATTTCTGAAATTGTTGATGAAACTATGTCAAATGCTGCACGGGTACATACAGTTGAACAAGGACATGAAACTTCAAATAGAACTCTAATTGCATTTGGAGGTGCAGCCCCATTACATATTGCTAGGGTAGCGGAAAAACTAAGGGTAAATACTATTATTATTCCAACTAATGCAAGTGTGGGGTCTGCTGTTGGTTTTTTGAAAGCGCCAGTAGGTTATGAAGTTGTAAAGAGCCTTAGAATGCTTTTGAACTTGTTTCAGGCAAAAAAAGTAAATGAACTTCTAAAAAACATGAGAGATGAAGCGGAAGCAATAATTCAAAACAATTCAAAATCAGTATCATTTGTAGAAGAGAGATTTGCATTTATGAGATATGCTGGGCAAGGTCACGAAATCAAAGTTCCGATTGATAACTCAGTTTTGTCTGATAAACACTTAATCAAAATTAAGTTAGCTTTCGAAGAACAATATAAAAAGTTATATTCAAGAATTTTGCCTAATGCAGATATAGAAATATTAACTTGGTCTTTATCTTTATCTATTGCAAATGAAAATAAAAATACTTTTGAAGAGCTGGATACTTTTAAAAGAATTAAACCAAAAGATTTGGTTGATTTTGTTGATTATGAAAGTAATAAAAAAGTTAAGACGCCATATTTTGAACGAACTGATTTAAATCCTGGCGATTTAATTGAAGGTCAATGCATAATATCAGAAGATCAAACAACAGTAATAGTATCCAAAAATTTTAATACAAAAGTTTTGTCTAATAATTTTTTACAAATGGAATATATAAATCATGACTAAAACTATTTTAACTGAAGAGAAGAAGAATATTCAAAATCAGGTTATGTGGAACCGATTGCTATCTGTGGTAGAAGAGCAAGGTCAGACTTTAATAAGAACAGCTTTTAGCCCAATAGTTCGTGAATGTGGGGATATTTCTGCAGGTGTTTTTGATCTGGAGGGAAGGATGATGGCACAAGCTGTCACAGGAACTCCTGGACATGTAAACTCAATGGCAGAATCTGTTAAGCACTTCATCAACCACTTCCCTCTCAAGTCCATGAATGAAGGTGATATTTTTATTACAAATGATCCCTGGATGGGAACTGGTCATCTTAATGATTTTGTAATTACTACTCCTTGCTTCAAAAATAATAAAATTGTGGGGTTGTTTTCTTGCACTTCACATTTGACAGATATTGGAGGTTTAGGTGTTGGCCCTGATGCAACTGATATTCATATGGAAGGACTTTACATACCAATGTTACAGTTAGCTAAAAAGGGCGTGATGGATCAAACGCTATTAAAGTTAATTAGTCAAAACACTAGGCAGCCTGTCGAAACTGAAGGTGATGTCTATTCTTTAGCTGCCTGCAACGATATAGGTTGCAAAAGATTAGTTGAAATGATGGATGAATTCAAAATTTCGGATTTAAAGGATTTATCTGATTTTATTTTTAATAAATCTTTGCAAGCTGTTGAAAATGAAATTAATAAAATTCCAAATGGTGTATACAAAAACTCTATGATGATAGATGGTTTCGAAAAAGATATTAGTCTTGAAGCAAAGTTAGTTGTTAACGACAAATCAATTACAGTAGATTTTACAGGAACGTCAGAAAAATCTAAATTTGGGATTAATGTTCCATTGTCTTATACTAAAGCTTACACTTGCTTTGGTTTGAGTTGTCTTGTTAGTGCTGAGATACCTAATAACGCAGGCTCATTACAGCCATTTCAAATTGATGCCCCTTTAGGTTCAATTTTAAATGCTCCATACCCTGCGGCCGTGTGTGCCAGACATATTATTGGTCAAATGCTTCCTGATGTCGTTTTTGGATGCTTGGAAAAAGCCTTGCCTGATAAAGTTCCTGCTGAAGGAGCATCCTGTTTGTGGAATATAACATTTAGAGGAAAAACTGACAGGGGAGCTAACAATAATTCATTGTTTGCAGTTACAGCTGTTGTTAATGGTGGTACAGGAGCAAGACCTATAAAAGATGGATTGTCTGCTACAGCTTATCCTTCAGGTGTAAAGGGAACTCCAGTTGAAATTAATGAGGCGGTGGCTCCATTATTGTTTCTTAAAAAAGAGTATAGACCAGGAAGCGGAGGGAAAGGTAAGTATAACGGTGGTCTAGGTCAGGTTATAGAAATAAAATCTGCTATAAATGAAGACATGGATCTTTTAGCATCTTTTGATAGGATTAAGTATCCTGCTAGAGGTAGATCAGGTGGAGAAAATGGTAAGGCTGGAAGAGTTTCAATAAAAGGCCAAAGACAGTTAAATGGAAAGGGAACTCAGGTAATAAAGGCTGGTGAGGTGCTTGAAATTTTTACTCCTGGAGGAGCTGGTATTGGAAAGTATTCTGAAAGAGATGAGGCGCTTATAAATAAAGATAAAGAAAATCAACTAAATTAATTTTATATTGGTATCCCTAAATTTCGAATAGGTTTTTTTTCAAATTTTTTAATTCTAAGATCCAATTTTGCTAAATTTTGAATTAATGTTGTAGCTGCACCTACGCCTTCTATGAAAGGTAAACTAAATTTATCAGAAAGTTTTTTGGTAAGATCAAATATTCCAGCGCTTGTTAAAATAATTGCTTCTGGACTATCTTCCAAAATTGTTCTTTCAATTTCGTTTTCTAATTTTTTAATATTAGCCTTTGACATTGTTTCCATATCAAGAATTGGTACTTCTATAGATTTTAGTGAAACACATTTATGGTCCATGTCATATTTAATAAGGTTGTTTTTTATTGCTTCATGCGTTTGAGATATATTCGTTATTACTGAAAATTTATTTGCAATGATATTAGCAATATAAAAAGATGCTTCTCCGATTCCAATTATTGGCTTAGATATAATTTTTCTAATGGTTTCAACTCCAATATCTTCAAATGAAGCTACTATAAAGGCGTCTGAACTATTATTTTTTTCAACCTGTTTGATTAGGTTTGAAATATTTACTGTTTCATAATGATGACTAAAATAATCATCAATTAAATCATCTTCATTTATAAAAATTCTAGAGCCTTCCTCGATTACTTTCATAGCGGTTTTTTTTAGCTTTTCATTAGAATTTTTACTTGTATAGGGATTTAAAATGCAAATTTCTAATTTCAAAACAAATTACTCTATTTGTTTAAAATATCAGGTTTGTCAAAAATTTTTATGGGTGGTAAATCTTTTGTATATTTTTTAACTTCTACCAAAGTTGAGTGAGCGGACGGCCCTTGCGCAAGTGATGAAGTGCCAACATCTTTAGTTAAAACATTTGGATTACCGTGAACGCAAAAATTATCTTCTAGTGGATCATACCAGGCACCAACAGGAAGAAAAACTACCCCTTGCATTACTTCTTTAGAAATAATTGCACCAGCGAGACATTTACCTCTTTTGTTGAAAACCTCAACGATGTCACCTTCCACGATCCCCCTTGCAATTGCATCTTCTGGATTAATTTTAATAGGTTCTCTTCCTAAAATTTTTTGTTTTTGGCTTTCAGAACCATTATCGAGTTGACTATGCAATCTATTATGTGGTTGCCCAGAAATAAGTTGAAGTGGAAAATTTTTGGTTAAGCTGGCACCTAACCATTCTTCTTGTTCTAACCATATTGGGTGACCTGGGCAGTCTTTGTAATTAAAGCTTGATACCGTTTCAGAAAATATTTCTATTTTACCTGAGGGAGTAGGTAGAGGTTTCTTGATAGGGTCTTTCCTGAACTCTTCTAACAAAATAGTTTGTTTTTTGGGAGTAAGAACATTTTGAAATCCGTTTTTCCAAAACCTATCAAAATCAGGCAATGAAAAATTAGCTTTTTGTGCACTTGATCTTGCTTCATCCCATAAATATCTAAGCCATTCATTTTCATCACGATTTTCTGTAAATTTAGTTAAAAAATTTAGCTTTTCAGCTAGAGCAGAAAAGATTTCATAATCCGATTTGGATTCTCCAATTGGCTCTATACTTTTATGCATTGGAGATATAGTTTGATCCCAATGTCTAATTCCAATATCGTTTCTTTCTAGAGACGTATTTGCTGGCAGAACGATGTCAGCATGTCTTGCAAGACTATTCCACCAAATTTCATTAACAATAATGCTATCTGGTTGTTTGAAGGCTTTTACAAGCTTCTTGAGATCCATTTGGTGGTGGAACGGGTTACCACCAGCCCAATAAACTAATTTAATATCTGGATATTTAAAATCTGTTCCATTATATGAAAATTTTTCTCCAGGATGTAAAAGCATATCTGAAATTCTAGCAACTGGAATAAATTCATTTACAGGATTTTTGAACTGATTTAATGCTGGCCATTTATGATGTTGAACAGGGTTGCCTATCCCATTTTCAGCACTATATCCAAGTCCAAATCCGCCTCCTGGAAGACCAATTTGTCCAAGCATACAAGCTAAAACGGTAATCATCCAATGTGGTTGTTCTCCATACTGTTGTCTTTGAAGAGCCCATGCACCAGTTATCATGGTCCTGTTTGAAGACATTTTTTTTGCTAAATTATAAATTGTATCGCTAGGAATTCCTGTAATTTTAGAAGCCCAATAGGGAGTCTTAGCCCTCCCATCTGAAATACCTTTTAGATATTTTATAAATTCGTCATATCCACTACAATATTTATTTAGAAAATCTTTATCCGCTAAACTTTCAGTTTCGAGTATAAATGCTATCCCAAGCATTAATGCTGTGTCTGTACCAGGTCTGATTTTAACCCATTCTGCGTTACTGATTAAATCAGCTTCCATCTCCATAGGGCTAATATTAATAAATTCTATTCCCTTTTTTTCACAACTTTGGATAAATTCTTTTGTTGTATGTTTTCCTACACCTCCTGATGTAACCTGTGAATTTTTGAGTGGTAGTCCGCCAAACATTACAACAAGTTCAGAATTATCCTTAATATTATTCCAATCAGTATGGGTGTCTAAGAATTCTCTATATGAAATACCAATAACGTGAGGCATAATTGTTTCGCTTGCTGCATAGGAATATGTGTTTATAGATTTAGTATACCCTCCAAAACAATTAAAAAACCTATGGAGTTGGCTTTGTGCGTGATGAAATCTACCAGCTGACGCCCAACCATAGGATCCGGCAAAAAAGGCTTTATTTTTATGTTTCTTTTTTACCCTGGTTAACTCAAAAGCAACTATTTCATTTGCCTCATCCCAAGAAACGGGAACAAAAGAATCTGAACCTCTTTTGCTTCTTAACCTAGTTCCAGTTAATGACATCTTAGGATTGGATAATTCTTTACGTATTTCCCTTAGATAACCTTTTCTAATATGAGGAACCCTTATTCGTAATTTATCGTCAATACTATCAAGTAATCCTTTAGCGATGGTTGAAGGATCATTGTCTTTTTCGTAAGGATGAAGGGCAATTAGTTTTTCATCTTCGGTTTCAGAGTAATAACTTCCCCAATGAAAGGAGGTGGGTCTTTTAATCTTTTTTGGCATTCTTACTCCGTTTAACAATAAGCTAGGTATAAAAACTTTTATCTTAAATTACATTTTTATCAAGAAACTTAGCCAGGTGAATAGCTTCTTTGTTTAAGCCATCTTTAATTTGGCATCTACAAGATGTTCCGTCAGCAATTATTTTGGTATTTGAGTTATTTTTTTTTATGGCAGGGAAAAGTTTATCATTGGCCATTTTCATGGAAATATCATAAGTGCTTTTGTCATAACCAAATGCACCTGCCATACCACAACAACTCGTTTCAATTGTTTCAAAAGTTAAATCTGGAACTTGTTTTAAAATTTGTTCTATGGGTTTAACAACATCAAAAGCTTTTTGATGACAGTGTCCATGAAGTAAAATATTTCCATTAAATTTTTTGAAATTTAATTTTTTTAAATCTTTAACTAATAATTCTTCAAAAGTATAAGAGTTATTTTTTAATAATTGAGCATGGTTTGTTTGGATTAAAGATGGTAATTCGTCTCTAAAAGATAAAATACAAGAGGGTTCCAATCCAACCACTGAAATTCCATTTTCTAGGTATGGATAAAAAGTTGCTAATATATTTTCAGCCTCAATTTTAGCTTCCTCAACTAAACCATTGCTTAAAAATGTCCTTCCACAGCAAAGTTGTTTATTTTTTTTTGTTGTTTTGGGAATAAAAGGGAAGTATCCGGTTGATTTTAAAACATTTATCGCAGATCTAACGTTTTCTGGTTCATAATATCTATTAAAAGTATCTACAAATAAAATAACTGGTGTTTTATCACTATTTTTGTCTATTGAGTCAGGTAGTTCGGAATTTTTAAAATAATCTTTTCGCCATTTTGGTAACTCTCTTTTTGCAGTAAAACCAAAAAGAATTTCACTAATTTTTGCTAAACCAGGTATTTTGTCTCTGAGATTTAAAATCATAGAAAATTTTGATGCTAATGGAGCATATCTAGGCAAATAAGAAACAAGTCTACTATTGATATCTAGACCATATTTATTTGTTTTTAAATGAGAATATTCAATTTTCATTTTAGCCATATCAACCCCGGTTGGACACTCTCTTTTGCAGGCTTTGCATGAAACACAAAGTTTCATGGTCTCAGCCATATCTTTTCCAAACATGGCTTCTTTTCCAAGTTGCCCTGAAATAGCTAATCTAAGAGTGTTTGCTCTTCCTCTAGTAGAATCTTTTTCATCCCTGGTCGCTCTAAAAGATGGACACATAACCCCTCCATCTAATTTTCTGCAAGCTCCATTATTATTACACATTTCAATTGCACCTTGTAATCCTCCAGATTGTCCAGTCCAAGAAGACCAATCCAATATAGTATGTATATTTTCAGAGTTATAGGACGGGGCATATCTAAAATGCTCTCTTGAGTCCATTTTAGGTGCGTCGATTATCTTTCCAGGGTTAAAGATACCGCTTGGATCAAATGAATTTTTAATAGATTTAAAAAGGTCAATCATTTTACTTCCAAACATGACCTCGTTAAATTCAGAGCGTACTATTCCATCTCCATGTTCACCTGAATAAGACCCTTTGAATTTTTTAACTAGAGAGCTTGTTTCATTAGCAATATTTCGCATTTTAACCACATCATCTTCTTTTTTCATATTCAGAACTGGTCTTACATGAAGGCATCCAACTGAGGCATGTGCATACCAGGTTCCTTGAGTATCATATTTTTCAAAAATTTTATTCAAGCTATCCGTATACTCAGCCAAATCTTTAAGCTCAACAGCACAGTCTTCTATAAAAGAAACTGGTTTAGCATCTTGTTTCATTGACATCATTATGTTAAGACCAGACTTTCTCATTTCACTTACTTTGGATTGCAGTTGATTGTCTATAACATCAACAACGCCTCCAACTTTCTTGCTGCCACTCCAAGAATAACCAAGATCTTTCATTAGTTGATTGAGTTTTTTTATTCTTTGATGATTTTCTTCCATATCTTCTTCGGCAAATTCGACCAATAAAAGAGACGCTGGATTCCCTTTAACAACAGCCTCAACCGTAGGTTTAAAAATATCAATCTGTCTGGCAAGCTTTATCATTGTGTCATCTACCAGCTCTACGGCCACAGGATCCAAGGGGACAATGTGTTGCGCTGCATCCATAGCTTCGTAAAAAGAAGGGAAATGACAAATGCCCATTATTTTTTTTGATGGAAGAGGTGACAGTTTTAATTTAATTTGTGATGAGTAAGCTAAAGTTCCTTCAGAACCCACTAATAAATGTGATAAATTTATTCCATCCCCTTTTTTACCATTTGGTCTTTTAGCCATTGCATCTGGAAGTAAAGCATCTATGTTGTAACCACCAACACGCCTTAAAACCTTTGGAAATCTTGACACTATTTCCTTTTCATTATCACTTGCGAGTTTTATTAGTTTTGAAATAGTTTTTGGTGCAAATTCTTTTGATAACAAAAGTTTATTTATGTCTAATTTCCCAAAATTATATAAAGAACCATCGTATAATATAGCTTCAATCTCTAATACGTTGTCTCTCATCATGCCATATCTTATAGATCTACCACCACAGCTATTATTTCCAGCCATTCCTCCAATAGTTGCTCTACTTGAAGTTGAAACGTCTACTGGAAACCACAGACCATAGGGTTTTAAAAATCTATTTAGCTCATCAAGAACGATGCCTGGTTCTACGATGCAAGTCATATTATCTTTATCAAAATCCAGAATTTTATTAAGATACTTTGAATTATCTATGACGATTGCTTTATTTACAGTTTGTCCGCATTGTGATGTTCCACCACCTCTAGCAAGTAATGGAATATTATTTTCTCTGGAATGATTAACTATTTCTATTAAGTCAGTTTTTGTCCTCGGTATTAAAACACCATATGGCATCATCTGATAAATAGAAGCATCAGTTGCATATCTACCACGAGTAAAAATATCACTGTAGACTTCAGCAGAAGTTTTATTTTTTAAAGCATCTAGTGTCTGATTTAAATTGCCGTCTGGCATTATAAAAACCTTTTATAGTTAAAAGAAATTCTATATGGAATGTTTTTGATTATAAGTGTATACATTATCTATGTTAAATCACAATTTTTTCATTGAAAGACAAGTCTAAATCCAAGGAATTTTTAATATGGTTAATAAATACATGCCAGGCAAACATTTTTTACAATTACCTGGACCTTCAAATGTTCCTGATAGAATTTTAAGGGCCATGGATTATCCAACTATCGATCATCGAGGGCCAAACTTCACTATTTTAGCAAATGAATGTTTAAATGGAATGAAAACTATTTTTAAGACAAAGTCTGATGTTATTATATACCCAGCCTCTGGAACAGGTGCATGGGAAGCTGCTTTAGTAAACGTATTAAATGAAGGTGATCTCGTTTTGATGGTTGAGACTGGTCATTTTGCTTCATTATGGAACAAAATGGCTTTAAAACTCGGTATCAGAACTGAATTTTTAGAAACAGACTGGAGAAGAGGTGTTGAACCAGAAAAACTCTTAGATAGATTAAATAAAGATAGTGAAAATGAAATCAAAGCAGTTTGCGTTGTCCATAATGAAACCTCAACTGGAAGTACATCAAGAATAAATGAGGTTAGAAAAGCAATTAATATAGCTAAACACGATGCTTTGTTAATGGTAGATACAATCTCTGGCTTAGCTTCGATGGAATATAAACATGATGAATGGGGCATTGATGTTACTGTGTCAGGTTCACAAAAAGGACTTATGCTTCCGCCTGGTTTATCCTTTAACGCGATCTCTGAAAAAGCTAAATCAACCGCTAAAAAATCAAAAATGAGAAGATCATATTGGGATTGGCAAGAGCAAATAGATGCTAATAAACAGGGATCTTTTCCTTACACTCCAGCTACAAATCTTTTGTATGGTCTAAAAGAAGCTATTGCGATGCTTCATGAAGAAGGTCTTGATAATGTTTTTAAAAGACATGATCGTCATGCTAAAGCTACAAGAGAAGCTGTGCAAGCTTGGGGTTTAGAAGTATTATGTGAAGAAGAGAAAGATTTTTCAAGTGTTTTAACTGCAGTAAAAATGCCTGATGGGCATAATGCAGATAAATT
>JADHRC010000023.1 GCA_016777645.1 Alphaproteobacteria bacterium | reverse complement strand
CTAATTTCTTCATCAACAAGAGAAGCTGTATTATCTGATACATTTTTTTGTTGAGAAACAGATCTGCCTAGAAAAACCTCTTGTTCGTTAGCTTCATAAGCTAAAAAACCTAATTTATCAGAAAGACCCCACTCAGTTACCATTCTTCTAGCAGTGTCCGTAACCATTCTAATATCAGAACTCGCACCAGTCGTAACCTTATCTTTACCAAATATCATTTCTTCGGCTATTCTTCCACCACAAGCCACCCTAAGATCTGCAAATAATTTATCTTTAGCCATTGATACCCTATCACCCTCAGGCAATCTCATTACCATACCAAGAGCTCTTCCTCTTGGTATTATGGTTGCTTTATGAATCGGATCACTCGCAGGAGAGTATGCAGCCACAACTGCATGACCCGCTTCATGATAGGCAGTAAGTTTTCTCTCTTCTTCTGTCATTACCATCGACCTTCTTTCAGATCCCATCATAACCTTGTCTTTAGCTTCTTCAAACTCAATCATACTAACATTATTTCTACCCTTGCGAGCTGACAAAAGAGCGGCTTCATTTACAAGATTAGCTAAATCAGCACCTGAAAACCCTGGTGTTCCTCGTGCAAGAGTCTTAGCGACCACATCAGAAGACAAAGGAACTTTTTTCATATGAACTTTCAAAATTTTCTCACGCCCTATCATGTCAGGGTTTGGAACAACTACCTGTCTATCAAATCTACCCGGTCTTAATAAAGCAGGATCCAATACATCAGGTCTATTAGTTGCAGCAACTAAAATCACACCTTCGTTTGTTTCAAAACCGTCCATTTCTACTAATAGCTGGTTTAATGTCTGTTCTCTTTCATCATTACCACCACCTAGGCCTGCTCCTCTATGCCTTCCCATTGCGTCAATCTCATCGATAAAGATAATACAAGGTGAATTCTTTTTACCTTGTTCAAACATATCCCTTACCCTTGAAGCACCAACACCAACAAACATTTCAACAAAATCGGAACCAGAAATAGTAAAGAATGGAACACCTGCTTCACCTGCAACAGCTTTCGCCAATAAAGTTTTCCCTGTTCCTGGAGGTCCTACAAGCAAGACACCTTTTGGAATTTTACCACCAAGCTTCTGAAACCTAGTAGGATCTCTAAGAAACTCTACTACTTCTTCTAATTCGGCTTTTGCTTCATCAATACCCGCAACATCTCTAAAAGTTACCTTATCTCTATGTTCAGTAAGAAGCTTCGCTTTTGACTTACCAAAACCCATGGCCCCCTTCGCACCACCTTGCATTTGTTTCATAAAAAAGATCCAAACACCTATAAAAAGCAACATTGGAAACCATGATATCAATACTGACAAAATCCCTGGCATACCACTTTCAGCTGGTTCAGCAGTTACCTTAATTCCCTTTTCAGACAATTTGTTTGCCAGCTCATCTTCCTTAGGTATAAATGAATAAAATGGTACACCGCTATTTGATGAACCAAAAATTTTATCCCCTTGAATACTAACTTCTCTTACTTCACCAGAATTTACCCTTGCTAAAAAGTCTGAATAAGCAATTGCATTAGTTGATGTTTTAGAGGAATTTCCCTGAAAAACATTAAAAATAGCAATCAACACAAGAGATATAATTACCCATACAGCTATATTTTTTCCAAAATTGTTCATTACTTTCCTTTACAAATTTTTATAATTATATCAATACTCTGTTAATAAGGTAAAGCTTAAAAGAGTTTGGTTTTATAATTTCATTAGTATTTATCTTTGTTTTTTCATCTATTATTTTTAAATGGGGTTTAATCAGTTTACCTTCAAGGGTTTGAATACAAGGAATTGTATTGTTAATCAGTCTTTTGTAATCATAAAATGGGCTTTTATCTGAAATATTATTGTGATTTCCTGTTTCAGAACTAATTAAGGTTCCAGAAGCACTGCTAGAAATAATAAAACGACCATCAAAAATATATTTTTTATTTTTTTTTATCTCCGTATTAAAATGCAGATTTCTTTGTTCGCGAAGAAAATAAATATAATTTTGTTTAAGAAAAACACATACATTTCCTAAGGTGTGTTTTTTAAATTTCATAATGAACAAAGAATTAATTAAGTGTCGAACTTGTTTTCTTTTTGGAGGGTATTCTTTTCCTCCAACAGTCTGAATTATTTTGATAAAGAATTTAATACAAAAAATATCGGATTTTTCAAATAGAATTCTTGTACTGTCATGGCAAAGCCTTACACCTCCACATTTATCAATAATAGCATTTTGTTTTATCCAATCATTAAATAATATATTTATTTTTGTAATGAGATTACTGCTCACAACACCAAAACGATTTAAGTCTTTTGATATGTTTTTCCATACATTAGTTTTAATGTTATTTAAAAGATACCTTACTCTAACCCTTTCGTATTTTAACAAATAATTTGAAGAGTCTTCAAAATACTTAATATTATTATTTATTGCATAATTATAAATTTGGTTTTTAGAAAAATTTAAAAATGGTCTTAAAATAAAAATACCATTCCAAAAACTTATTGATTTCATCCCTATGAGGCCATCTAATCCTGAGTTTTTTGTAAAACGCATAAATAATGTTTCAGCTTGATCATCAAAATGATGTGCTAAAAGGAGATTGGCAGATAGAATTGAACAACTTTCAAATAATAGATCACGTCTATTTCTTCTTGCCCAATCTTGGATGTTTCCATTAGGTTTATTATTAACAATTTTTTTTATACTTGTTTGAAATCCAATTTTTTTTGAAATCTCTTGCACTGCCTTAGCTTCATCGGAAGATTCTGACCTCAAATTATGATCAATAATTACTGGAAAAATTTTTATTTTATGAGAGTCAAATTTGTCTATGAAATTTTTAAGAGAGTAAAGCAAAACCATTGAATCAAGGCCACCTGATAGACCAAGAACAAAATTATTTTTAGGGTTATCTTGATAATTTAAAAGTTTTGAAAATTCAGTATTGAAAGAATTAATCATCCATCATTACATTGATTTTCATTCTTAAGGACATTAATCCTATTAGTGAATTTTTCTGAAGGATTTATCATAAACTCAAGTGACTGCTTCAAAATATCACAAAGCTGATTTTTAGGAGCAAAGTTGACAGCTGACTCTGCAATAAGCAACGTTGTTTCTTGAAACCGAGCATCATTTGGAAAAACACTATTAAATTCTGCAAAAGTAATGGCAGCTTCTTCAAACTTACTTTGAGCAAAGTAAACTCTTCCAAGCCAATATTGAGCATCTGCAACTTTATTACTGTCTTTATGAACAACCAAAAATTCTTTAAATGCTTTTTCAGCATTTACAAAATCCAGATCAACAGCAAAATCTAAAGCTACATTGTAGTTTTCCTCAGGATTAGTCTTGTTTAATATTTTATTATCAATAGCGTTATTTATTGAAACAGATTTTTCTTCGGTACCAGCTTTATTATTATCTACAGAATTAGAATCTTTGATAAAACCTAATACACCATCAGTTTTATTTTCAAGGCTTTGCTTTGAAATATCTACATTGTTATCATTCGTAAAATTTGGTTTTTCTTCTTTATTCTCTTTTTTATTTACATTTTGAATAGATGATAATTCTAAATGTCTTTCAATTCTTTTAAGAGCAAAATCTAAATCATATGATAAATTAGTAATATTTTTTAGATTATTCTCTAATAAAGTAAGTTTTTGGTTTATAGAATAAATTTGTCTTTCTACATCTTCGGTTTTAACAGCATTGTTATTGGAATTGGAGATAGTTTCAAAAGACCCTATTAATTTTTTAACAGTTTCCTCTATTCTAGAAATTTTTTCTTGTTGAATAGTTACAATCTCTTTAATTCCATCAATATTTTGGGATGAAGCTGGAGACCATACAAAAGGAAACAGTAAAAATATTACATAATAGATTCTATGCATCGTTGACTCTTAGAAATAAGCTAATGCGAAATATCAATTAAGCTAAACAAACTTAACCAAACTATAACTATTATTCAATAACAGTAACGGCTCGTCTATTCTTTGACCATGCCATATTATTGGATCCAACAACTGCAGGTCTTTCTTTACCATAAGAAATAACCTTTATTCTATCAGGATCAATACCTTGTATAACAAGATAATCTCTTACTGCAGTAGCTCTTTGTTCACCAAGAGCTAAGTTATATTCACGAGTTCCTCTTTCATCACAGTGACCTTCAATAATAAAATTTAGATCACTATTAACTCTTAGAAATCTTGACTGAGCATCAAGGAGTATTTTTGCACTTGAATCTAATGCTGCAGAGTCATAATCAAATAAAACTCTATCACCAACAGCTATCAATTTTTCAGCAGCTGATTGTTTGGATTCAGCGAAAAGACTCTGTTTTTTATCAACTGAGCTTGAAGATGAGCCTGAAGTAGATCCAGATCCACTACTAGAGGATGTTGCAGCTGTGCCACTTACAACTTTTTGAGATGCTGTTTCACATGCAGAAAGTAGAGCTATGGCTCCAATCATGGCAAAAATTTTTTTAATCATCACAAACTCCTTGAAATTAATGTATCTAAATCCTTAATAAACCGACCATGTGCACCCTAACCCAATTGTTTTCTAAATTCAACCTATTTTAGATATCATATTATTCAGTTAGGCAACATTGGTGACCAAGCAGGATCTGAACCGTCGCTTGGGGTAATTATTCTTGTCTCTCTAAATCCAGTTATATCAATTTTATAAAGGTTGACATTAGTACTTTTCCCATCATCGACAGGCCTATCTTGTTTAAAATACATTAAAACTCTACCATTCGGAGCCCAGGTTGGTCCTTCAACCAAATATCCTTCGGCCAATAATCTCTCACCTGAACCATCTGGGGCCATTACACCAATATAGAATTTATTCTTATGCATTTTTGTAAAGGCTATAAGTTCACCTTTAGGAGCCCATACAGGCGTAGCGTACCTACCTTCTCCAAAAGAAATTCTTTTTATGTTTTTTCCATTCGCATCCATAATATAAATTTGTTGTGAACCACCACGATCAGAATTAAAAATTATTTTTGAAGCATCAGGCGAATAGCTTGGAGATGTATCAATAGAATTACTATTTGTAAGCCTTTCAACTTCTTGATTATTTAAATTCATGGTGTAAATATCTGTTATACCTTTTTCAGCCAAACTCATAATTATTTTGTCGCCTGAAGGAGAAAACCTAGGTGCAAAAGTCATTCCTGGGAAAGAGCCTAAAAGCTCTTGCTGACCTGTTTCTAAGTTAAAAATATATACTCTTGGCTCATTTTTAAAATATGCTAAATAAGTAATTTCTTGGCTTGTAGGAGAAAAACGTGGGGTCAAAACTAAAAAACTACCATCTGTAAGATATTGATGGTTTTCTCCATCTTGATCCATTATTGCAAGTCTTTTGACACGTTTATTTTGAGGACCAGATTCAGAAACATATACGATACGGGTGTCAAAATATCCACTGTCACCAGATAATCTCTCGAAAATTTCATCTGAGATGATATGAGCCACTCTTCTCCAAGCTTTTGAGGCGACTGTTAATCTTAGACCTATCAAATCTGTTTCTGCTATAACATCCCATAATCTAAATTCTACTTCTATTTCTTCATTATTTATGTTTTTAACTGAACCTGTTACTAGTGCTTTTATTCCTAAAGGGGACCAATCTGTAAAATTAGGCCTAACAGATGGGCTAGTAGGTGGAGCAATAAAAGCAGCACTTTCTACAGCCTTAAATTGCCCAGATCCTACCAAGTTATTAGATATCACCTCAGATATTTGCCTACCTATTTGATTAGAGTTTCCCTCATTACCTGTAAAATCTGCAATGGCCACTGGTAAAGGCTCAACTTGACCGGAATTTATTTTAATTCTTATGTCATCAGCATTTACATCATTAATATATAAACAAAATGTTAGAGCTAAAATATTAAATAAAATTTGGTTTAATGTTTTAGTCAAAATAAACCTCTAGTAACTACTTATAAGATATTTACTATTAATTATTATTATGAGGCAGCATTATGGCAAAGTCTCATAAAAATTCAATTAATAACTATTTATAAAAGAAGTATCAAAGTCTAATATAAAGTTTTGAAATTTTTTTTCTTTACCCTTTGGTAAGGGAAGTGGTGAGCTATCTAGTACTGCTCTTCTGGCAGCATCAGCAGTTGCTCTGTAAAATTTATTTTTGAGATATTCCGCTTTATCATAAATATTGACACTATTAACGCTACCGTCTGTATTAGTGGTGATTTTTAAAGGTATAATTATATCAACCTCACTCGCGGCATAAGACAGTTTCCAAAATTTAGTTATATGATTTTGAATTACATTAATGTCAGTAATGCTTAATTTTATTTCTTTTTCATCAGCCCTTCTATTAGAGTTTCCAGCCATTTTTTTAATTTTATTTAGAAGTTCAGTTTTATTAACCTCTTCTTTTTTTCTTTCATTATTTTGATTTTTCACTTCTGACAATGTATTTAGAAGACCTTTAGCTAAATTTTGTTTTTGTTTTTTTTGAATTTGTTCAGGTTTTGTTACAGTCTTTGGTGGAGTTGAACTTTTAATTATATTCGGTTTAGTAACTACTTTAGGCACTATTTTTTTTTCAACATTAAGTTTGGGCTTTTTTTTAATAAGTTCTGCAATCTCTTTTATCTCTTGTTGCTTTTTTAATTCATTATTCTTTTTATCAATAATTTCTTTACTAGGTGGAGGAGGTGGAGGAGGAGATAACTTTGTAATTTTTTCCTCTTTAACAACATCTTTTTTATTTTTGTCTTCTTCTTTTTCATTAGAGGGTCCAAACTTTAGAGATGTTTGGGAACTTATAGGGGTATCATCAACAATATCAATTGGTTGTTCAATAGGATCTTTTGTCTTAATGCTGGGCATTCCTATATAGGCTATCATTATTATAGAAATATGTAATCCTATGGAAATAATAGTTGAATTAACCATAAACTTAATTTTCTTCTAACTTGGCAACAAGTGCTACCTTCTTAAATCCAGAGTTTTTTATTCTTGCGATAGTATCTAAGACAACACCATAGGGAACGTCTTTGTCTCCCCTTACATAAATTCTTAAGTTTTTATTTCCAGAAGATATTGCCTTTAAGCGTGGTAACAATTGACTAACTTCAATTGTTCTTTCCTGAATATACAATTCACCATTTTCTTTGATGCTAACTACAATCGGATCCCCTTTTGAATTGAGCTGAACAGCTTTTGTTTTTGGTAAATCTACCGATACACCTACAGTTAATAGCGGTGCAGTAATCATAAACACAATGAGTAATACTAGCATTACATCAACAAACGGAGTTACATTAATCTGGCTAATTGATTTATTTTTTTTTCGAGCATTTCTTGAAAAAAAATTTTGTTTATACATTAAATTTTCTTTCCAATTCTGTGATTTTTTTAGAAGTGAATTCGTAAATAAAATATTCCAAGTTGTTTGAAATTTTTTCTAAATCATTAGAATATTTATTGTATGCGGCAACAGCAGGTATAGCTGCTAATAAACCGAGAGCTGTTGCAAAAAGAGCTTCCGCAATTCCAGGAGCCACTACAGCTAAGCTTGTATTGTTAGTAATAGCAATGGACTGAAACGCGTTTACTATTCCCCAAACTGTTCCTAGTAATCCTATAAAGGGTGCAACAGAACCTATCGATGCCAAAACACTCATACCTTGTTCTAATTTTTCAATTTCTCTATTTAGTGTTATTTGTAAATTTAGATTAAGTTGTTGGGCTAATTCACTTAAATGTTTTTTCCCTGCCAAATTAGAAGTGATAGAGTAGATTTTATTAAACTCTAACATACCTTTTATAAATACATTTACCTGAGCATTTATTTCATTTTGTGAGTTATTATTAAAGTGGTCAAACAAAGCATCATCATCAACCTTATCACCGTTAAAATGTTCATTGAAAAACTTTGATATTTTTTTCTCTCTTCTAAACAACCTGGATTTATTAATAATAATTGTCCAACACCATATAGAGGACAATAAAAGTAAAAGCATAATTAATTGAACAAAAAAATCTGCTTCATAAATTAATCCTAAAAGTGAGAGATCAGACTGTTCAGAAATTTTTTCAACATCAACTTCTGGGGTTTTAATTTCTTCTGCCATATTCAGACCTTTTAAAAAATTTTATTAATTATTTGTAAAAAAAGCATTTTTCAAAATATTATTTATTCGTCTTACCTTAAAATCACTGTCAACTGCTACTATTTGAAAATAACTTGTTACCAATAAACCATTAAGTTCTTCATTAAGCAAATAGGCTTTCTGAACTAGAGTTATACTAGAGTTTTTGGCATATTTAAGGCATGTTTCTATTAGTAATGTATCACATAATTTAGCAGGTTTATTCCAAATTATGTCTGCCTTCCTAACTACTAAAATTATATCATTCTCTTTTTTTAACTTTATTTGATCTATTTTAAGTAGATTTAATAATGAAGTTCGAGCTCTTTCGAAATATTTCAGATAATTACTATGGTAAACAATACCTCCAGCATCGGTGTCCTCGTAAAACACTTTAACAGGATAATAGTGCTTATTATTTAATATTTTGCCGTCTAAATTTTTAAAATTTATATACATGAAGTTTAACAAAATCCTGAATTTTAGTTTTTTGAGTCATCCATCATGTCAGATTGCTCTTCAGCATTTTGAGGAGGGGTCAAGCCTAAATGTCTCCAACCAGAAGCTGAAACAAATCTACCTCTTGAAGATCTTTGAATTAAACCACGTTGAAGTAAATATGGTTCTATGACTTCTTCTATCATATCCTTTTGTTCAGATAAAATAGCTGATAATGTATCAAGTCCTACTGGGCCGCCTTGATACTTTTCTATAATTACATTCAAATACTTTCTATCAACTGCATCTAAACCAGAATTATCTACATCCAACTGAGATAAAGCTTTATCAGCAAATTTGCTATCAATAACTTTTAAATTAGATACTGAAAGAATATCTCTCACACGTCTTAGCAATCTTCCAGCAACTCTTGGAGTGCCTCGAGAACGTTTTGCAATTTCATGAGCACCACCTTGATCAAGGTTAACATTGAGCTTTTCCGCTAATTTAAGTAAAATTTTTATTAAATCAGAAGGGTTATAATACTCCATTCTAATTTGAATGCCAAATCTATCTCTAAGTGGTGTTGTTAACAATCCAGATCTAGTGGTAGCTCCTACAAGTGTAAAAGGAGGCAGGTCAATCTTAATTGTTCTGGCCGACGGTCCTTCTCCAATGATAAGGTCTAACTGAAGGTCTTCCATAGCTGGATATAAAATTTCTTCAATATTAGGAGCAAGACGATGAATCTCATCTATAAACAAAACGTCTTTAGGTTGTAGATTAGTCAACAAAGCCGCCAAATCTCCAGCTTTATTTATAATTGGGCCAGAAGTAGATCTGAAACCAACACCAAGTTCATTGGAAATAATTTGAGCAAGAGTTGTTTTGCCTAATCCTGGAGGGCCAAATAATAATGCATGATCCATAGCTTCATTTCGTGCACTAGCTGCAGAAATAAACGTGGATAAATTCTTTTGAACTTGGGGTTGACCAATAAATTCCTTTAATCGCTTTGGTCTTAAATTTAAATCAAAGTTTTCTATTAGCTGAGCAGCCTCAACGTTTATTAATCTATCAATATTTTTGTTTTCATCTCTCACTTTACCACCTTTGACAACTCTTTCAAAGCAATCGGAATAATAGAATTAACTGTAAAATCAGTATTGATTTTTTTCTGATTGAAATCTTTTTTGATAGCCATAATTACAGAAAAAACCTCACTACGGGTATAACCTAAATTAATTAAAGCAGATATAATGTCTTCAACAACTTCAGTATGCTCTTTGTCTTTGGTCAAAAAATGAGTTTCTAAATTATTAGAATTAACCTCTTTAGAGCTTATTTGATTTAAATTATTTCCTGTCATTAAATTCATACTAGTTACTTTTTCTACTAACTCTGCAGTCACCCTTCCTGCGACTTTGGAACCCACACCCTCCGCTCTTGATATCATAGCCTTATCTCCAGATGATATGGCTAAAATTAATTCATCAACGGTCAAAGCAGAAAGTATTGAAAGAGCTGCCTTAGGCCCAACACCTTGAACAGTCTGTAATAATCTAAAAAAATTTTGATCTGCGTATGTTGCAAAACCATACAGTAACATTTTATCATCTTTAATTTGTAAATCAGTAAAAACTGATAATTTTGATCCAATTTCACCTAAAGAAGATAATAATTTTGATGAGACGTTTAAAAGATATCCAACTCCATTAACTTCTAAAATAATTTCAGATTTACCAATTGAAGTTAAAATACCTGTTAAAGACGCTATCATTTGAACTCATATTATTAAAGTTTATAAACTATTATACATTTTTTTCTTTTAATAAAGCTTTTGCAATAGCTAAATCTAATCCACTTTTTTTATTTATCAAATTAGGAGTAATATTGTTATAACCAATATGTTGTGCCGAAATTGCAATAGCTAAGGCGTCTGAACTATCTTCATTTTGTGGCTCAATACCTAATAATTTTTTAACCATTTCCTTTATTTGTAATTTTGAAGCTGAGCCATAACCTGTAACAGTCTTTTTTACTAATTTTGGTGGTAACTCTTTAATTTTTAAACCTGCCTCAGCTAAAACTAAAAATGAAATACCTCTTGCCATTCCAAGCTTCAAACTAGATCCCATGCCTGACCCTACGAATATTTGTTCTATAGCTGAAATATTAGGATCATACTCTTCAACTATTTCTTTTAATTCATTTCTTATTATAAGCAGCCTATCACCATCATATAAACTTGGATGTGGAGATATCCTTCCGTCATCAATATGAATTAACCTATTGTTTTTTAGTTCAATTATACCCCATCCAGTATGCCTTAACCCAGGATCTAATCCAATTATACGCAAAATAATAACCTTGTTTAAACTTCAATTGCACTTAAAGTATCTTGATTGATTTCAAAATTACCGTATACCCCTTGAACATCATCGCAATTATCTAAGGTATCAATCAACTTCAAAATAGATGTAGCCTTTTGCTCATCATCAATTTGTATATAATTCTCTGGTTGCCAAATTAATTCTGCTTGTTCTGGGGGGCCTAAAAGTTCCTCAAGTTTTTCTCTTACATTATTAAATTCAGCAATAGACGTAATTATTTCGTGAGTGTTTTCATCAGAATTGACATCATCAGCTCCGACATCAATCGCAATCTCCATAATTTCTTCATCACTTTTAACATCGTTTTTAAAAACAATATAACCTAAATTACTGAACATAAAGGAAACTGAACCAGTCTCAGCCAAATTTCCTCCAAATTTTGCGAAAGCGGATCTTACCTCAGCGGCTGTCCGATTTCTATTATCAGTAACTGCATCCACAATTAGAGCTACGCCTCCAGGCGCATAACCTTCATATCTTATTTCTTCTAAGTTCGAGTTTTCACCAGATTCAGCTTTTTTAATAACTCTTTCAATATTATCTTTTGGCATATTTACAGCTCTACACGCTGCAAGAGCAGATCTCAATCGTGGATTACTAGAAGGATCGACTCCATCTCGAGCCGCAACTTGTAACTCCTTAGTTAGTCGAGCAAATTTTTTTGCTCTCTTAGCATCCTGAGCTCCTTTTCTATGCATAATATTTTTAAATTTTGAATGACCAGCCATTTCTTTTGCTCCAGATATAGTTTGTGAATTAATACAACTATAAAATAGTTTGCTCTAGCCTTCCCCCTAATCTAAGAGGTTTTATTGATTTACTCAAACCATTTGTATGACTTTCGATAATTACGCCACATAGAGTTGGTTCTCCTAGTGATACTTCAAGTTTAGATTTTTTATCATTTGGAAACATAAACCTATTTAAAGCATCTTCCTTATTCATGCCTATAATAGAGTTATAATCTCCACTCATTCCAACATCTGTAATGTATGCGGTGCCCTTTTCTAAAATCTGGTAATCTGCTGTAGGAACATGAGTATGAGTTCCTACAACTGCAGATACATTTCCATCAAGAGCATATCCAATAGCCATTTTTTCTGACGATGCCTCTCCATGAACATCAACGAGAGCAAAATCAACATTAGCACTCAATCTAAAACTATTTATAATTTCAGGTATTTTATTAAACACAGGATCCGTTCGTGACATAAACAAATTTGTCATGACGTTTGCTACTCCTATTATTCCAGCGTCAATTTTAATAGATGTTATGCCTACGCCGGGCGTGCCCTCAATCATATTCATTGGACGAAGTAATCTATCATTCTTCGAAATATAGGAAATTATTTCTCTTTTATCCCATATATGATTCCCTGTTGTAAGAATATCAGCACCAGCATTAAAAAAATCGTCACAAATTAATGGTGTAACTCCAAAACCACCTGCAGCATTTTCAACATTAACAATAATTGCGTCTAACTTTAATTGTGCTTTCAGTTCTATAATTTTTTTTTGAACAAAATTCCTAGCATTCCTTCCAACGATATCACCTACAAATAAAACTTTCATGATTTTCTTCTTCTAACTAGAGATATTTTTTTTGACAACAGTTCTTTTTCTGTAACAATAAAGTCTAATTTCATATCATGACTTTCATGAGGTATGATATCAGTTTGTTGTGAACTATGTGCGATTCCTATCGTAATAAAGGGCTTTTCTTGTTTTTTAAAGTATTTTTTAAATTTACTTATTGATTTATCATAATAACCACCCCCGTACCCTAGTCTATAGAAATATTTATCAAACATTAATAGAGGGACTATCATAATTTGTGGTATAATGATTTGTTTTAATTTATCGGGTTCCATATTTCCCAGTGGCCCTTTGATTAATTTATCTTTAGGCGCCCAGCTCTTAAAAACCATCAAATTTGATTTCATCTCCACTACTGGCAGAGAAAGAATAATTTTTTTTCTCATAAAATATTTTATAAATATATGAGGTGATATTTCATTATTAAATGGATGGTATAAAGAAGCAGCTTCTATGTTTTTATTGAGCTGAAAAATTATATCTAAACAATAACTTATATTTTTCTCTATTTTAGCATAAAAAAGGGAGTCAAATACAATTTTTGACCTTTTTTTTTTAGCTATTAATCTAAGACTTTTTTTCATGAAATTTTCTAATTTGTGTACGAAAGCCAAATAGCCGTCGGATAAGTTATCCTCTGTTGCCTGTTATACAGGTGGGCACCATATACTTTAACCACGATTAAAGAAGTGACAGTTCCCTAGGAATACTTATGGCCCCAGGGATTAAAGTTCCTGACAAACCATTCAGCTTTCGTGGCTTTAATTTATTTATTTTCAAGAAGTTTTGCAACCTTATTCATTCTTTCAGTAGTTTTGCTAAACCAGTCAATAAACTCAGTAATTTGAGTAGCATTAAGATCATTTTCTGAAGATATTTTATTATCTAATAACTTATCTGCTAAAATTAACGAAGACATCGCAAGCAGTCTAGTTTCGCCAACCATTCCAGAAACTGAACTTAAACCTTCAATTACTTTATTAACTTCATCTGATGCTTCTATAAGCCTGTTTTCTTCACCCTTAATACATGTAACTGGATAAACTGTACCATTTATTGTTATTTTAACAGTTACTTGTTCAGACATTCAGACACCTTATTTATTCAAAAAAATTTTTATTATTTTCTGAGTTTATAGAATTCTTAAGATCATTTAGATAATTAGATGCTTTATGAAACTTCTTACTGGCCTCCAGTAAATCTTTTTTGATTATTTCAAGCTCTTTTTTGTTTGCAATACTTTCTGCAACGTGTCTCTCTAATATTTTAATACTTTCTTCGAATGAAATTTGAATCTCTTTTAATTTTTGAAGGTTCAAATTATTTTGGTGTGTGATTTCCATTTTTTTACTTTTTATAACTAAAATATGTATTAAATAAACTTAATAAGACTTAAATTTTTAATAGATATTATATTGTAATTATACATATTTAAATTTATAGCTATATTAAAGTAAAGAATATTTTGATTAAAAAGGTGATTTATTAATGAGAATGACTAGGAACGTCAAAAACATATTAGATAATTATGAGAGCGATAATCCAGGTGTAAAAGCTAACTTATCAAGAATTTTAATGTCCGGACGATTAGGTGGTACTGGTAAGCTAATTATTCTTCCTGTTGATCAAGGTTTTGAACATGGACCAGCAAGATCATTTGCAAAAAATGAAATAGCTTATGACCCGCACTATCATTTCAAGTTAGCCATAGATGCTGGTCTCTCTGCATTTGCTGCTCCCCTAGGCATGCTAGAAGCAGGAGCGGATACATTTGCAGGACAAATACCATTAATAATGAAAATGAATAGCTCTAATTCTCTTTCTCGAGAAAAAAATGCACCATCCCAAGCCATAACTGGTTCAGTTAGAGAGGCTATAAGATTAGGCTGTTCTGCTGTAGGATTTACTATTTATCCAGGATCCGATGATGCACTCAATATGATATCAGAAATACAAGAAATAGCGGTTGAAGCAAAAGAGTCTGGGCTTGCAGTGGTTGTTTGGAGTTATCCAAGAGGTGGAGATATTAGTAAGGATGGAGAAACTGCTATTGATATAGTTTCTTATGCCGCACATATGGCAGCATTAGTTGGGGCACACATAATTAAAGTTAAGCCTCCAACTTCACACATTGAATTAGATGAAGCAAAAAAAGTGTATGAAGCACAAAATATACCTATTGGGAAACTAAGTGAAAGAATTAGGCACGTTGTTCAATCATGTTTCCAAGGAAGAAGACTTGTTGTTTTTTCTGGAGGAACTTCAAAAGATGAAGAAAGTCTGCTGAATGAAATAAAAGAATTATACTTGGGCGGTGCTAGTGGATCTATCATAGGCCGAAATTCTTTTCAGAGAAAATATGATGATGCTTTATCTTTATTAAACAAAATAACGAATATATATAAAGGTAAGTAATTTGAAAGTTAATGGTAACACAATCAAGCCAGGTAATGTAATTGAACATAAAGGTGGCTTGTGGATTGCAACAAAAACAAGTCACGTAAAGCCAGGAAAAGGCGGTGCGTTTGCTCAAATTGAGCTAAAAAACTTAAAGGATGGGACTAAACTTAATGAGCGATTCCGTTCTTCAGAGAATGTAGAAAAAGTTATTTTGGAGGAAACTCTTCATGTTTTCTTATATAAAGAGGATGAAAACTTGATTTTCATGAATAACGAAACTTTTGACCAAATAAATATAGATATAAATCTAATTGGAGAACAATCAGCATTCTTACAAGATGGAATGAATGTAATAATCAATATGTATGATGATAGTCCCGTTTCGGTTATTATGCCTGAAACATGTGTTGAAGAGGTTGTAGAGGCAGATGCTGTAATAAAAGGGCAAACTGTTTC
>JADHRC010000022.1 GCA_016777645.1 Alphaproteobacteria bacterium | reverse complement strand
AAATTAACTTTAATAATGAAAATATTTTATTTTCTCTAATTACACTTAAGAGTTACCCAGGTAAAATTTGGATAAATATTCATTTACAAGCGTTTTTTCTATGGTTAAAAAAAGTTACTTTGTACAAAATTCCAAAACAAGAGATTATTAAATATTCATTTGGAAAAAAAATATTAAAAGATGAACATATTGACTTTATTGAAAAAAGTGAAAACAAATGAATTTTTGGTTTAAATCATTTATGAGTGGGATCAAGAGTTTTCCTTTTGGATCTATCGAATTAGAACTCCCAAATGGCTTAATTGAGAAAATAAAAGGGCCTTATGAAGGACCAAATGCTTATCTAAAGATAAAAGACAATTTAGTTTTCAAAGAAATTATTCAAGGGGGATCAATAAAGTTCGCTGAATTATACATGTCTGAAAGGTTATCAACCAATAAACTCACTGAACTAATGTATTACTTTGCTCTTAACAACGATCAAGCTGAAGCAACAATTAAAATATCCCTGTTTAAATACTTATTTAATAAGCTTTTACATATTAAAAACAAGAATACTGAAACACAATCCAAGAAAAATATTTCATATCACTACGATCTTGGTAATAATTTTTATAAATTTTGGCTTGATAAAACGATGACTTATTCTTCAGCCATTTTCTTAAAAAAGAATGAAAGTTTAGAAAAGGGACAGATTAACAAATATTCTAAATTTGCAAACCTGACATCTATTAAAAAGGGAGATAAAGTTCTAGAAATAGGATGTGGATGGGGTGGTTTTTCTCAATTTTTAGCTGAAAATTATGATTGTGATATAACAGCAATTACTATTTCAAAAGAGCAGTTTAGCTATACTACAGATAGAATTAAAAAAGCCAAATTAAATAAAAAAGTGAATGTAGTTTATTGTGATTATAGAAATATCCAAGGAAAATTTGATAAAATATTATCTATTGAAATGTTTGAAGCTGTAGGAAAAGACTACTGGAATACTTTTTTTAAAAAAATCCAAAGTATTTTAAAGCCTAATGGCATTGTCGGACTCCAACTCATTACTATCGATGATAAGATCTATAATGTATACAAAAAAAACCCGGACTTTATTCAAAAATATATATTTCCTGGTGGTATGCTACCATCACAAAAAATACTGAAAGAATTAATTACTAAAAACTCATTAAAATTAGAAAGCGTCGATAGTTATGGTAATGATTATGCAAAAACATTAAATATTTGGAATCAAAAATTTAATAAAAATTGGAAAGATATTCAAAAATTAGGATTTGATAATAAATTTAAATTAATGTGGAATTACTACCTTTCTTATTGCGAAGGAGGTTTTTTGTCCAAAAATATTGATTTGAAACAAATAAAAATAAAATTTAATTAACCTTAAACATCTTTAAACTTAATCTATAAATAATACCAATAAAAGGTAGTTTTATAAATAAACCATTTAATGAATCCCAGTAGTCAATATGAGAATAAATTTTACCTTCTTCATTTATCCTTAATTCACTAACACCTTCAATTTGTTGAGAAGAGTTAAAAGCATTAAAAGACATTTTCCATTTCAAAAAAACTATATTTTTACCTACTAAATAATCTATGATTAAAAATTTAGGATCTTTAACACTCTTAAACATATGATAAAAAATTTTTTTAAATTCATTAGAGCCCTTTATGTTATTAAAGGGGTCAATAAAAATAATATTTTCATCTATTAAGTCATCAAAAAATTTTATTTTTTCAGGCGTTAAATTACTAAATAATTTAATATAATTTTTAATATTTATATTTTTCATAATAGATAATAATTTAGTTGATTTTATTAATTAAGTAAGATGAGAGTTTATCAGGTAAAATGCTAAGAATTCTCATAAAAGTAGAAAATCCAAAAGGAAAAGAAAATTCAAATTTTTTAGTATGGATGTTTTTATATATAAGTTGAGCAGCTTTATCTACTTTTAACAATCCAGGCATATAAAAATCGTTAATTGATGTTGCTGAAGTTTCCACAAAGCCAGGACTACATACTTGAACTGTGATGCCTTTAGCGTTTAGATCATATCTAATTGATTGAGCAAAGGATCTAAGAGCAGCTTTGCTTGGCCCATATGCAGCAGCTTTTGGAAGTCCAATCCATCCTGAAATACTAGACATAATTAATATATGACCCTGATTAACATCTAACATTTTTGGAAGAAATACTTCATAAGCGTTAATAACTCCTAAATAATTTATGTTTATATGATTTTTATAATGTTCTAAGTTTTTCTTAGAAGCATCGACTGGAGTATAAATGCCTGCGTTAAGAAAAAGCAAATCAGGCACATTTATTTTTTTTTCAATAGATTTTAACTTTGTAAAATCTTGAACATCGCAGGGAAAAGGCTTAAAAATACCATTAGACTTTGTTAACTCATTTTTTAAAGAATTTAATTTTTTAGTATTTCTACTAATACCAATAACTTCCCAACCATAGTTAACTAATAACTTTGCAAGTGAAGATCCTATGCCGTCGCTTGCACCGGTAATTACAGCTGTTTTTTTTTTCATTTTAAATTCATTCTATGCAAAAGTTAAGAAATTAAATTTTACAACTTTGATAATTAACCATTACAGCGCCTCTAACATTGGACTCAACAATTTTTATTTTCACAAAAAATTTGTTTGCCATTATTTTTTTTATTATTGGTAATTTGCCTTCAACAATATCATTATTGCCTAAATAAATAAATATAGCCCTAATTGATTTTTGAGGATTGAAATATTGATTTTTTTTGTCATTATGTAAGTCAAAACTACTAACTTTTAATTTTAAACTTCCTGAAAATAATGATAAAATATTTTCTGGAGGTGTGAATGTATCTGTAGACACTGCTAATTCTTTTGTTTCTATGTCATTACATACTTTATCACTAGAGAGTAATTTCAAAGAGTTTATTATTTCGTTTTCAGGCACCCCTTTTGCTAAACTATAGGCAAGAATTTTTTTTGCCTCTGTTCCAAAATCTGAGTTTTTGTTTTGAATGTTTTGAGCACTTAAAGCTAAATTAGCTTCTTTAAGCTTTAACCTAGTATCAGCCAATTTTTTTTCAATAACATTCTCTTTATTATAATAATCTGTAATTATTTTTTCATTCTCAGCTATCAAAACTAATTTATCACTGTTTCCAAACCACCAACCAAATATAAAAGCTAAAAAAAATAGAATAAGCTTAAAGAAAAAGCTAAAAATTGATTTGACTTGTTTCTGACGATACTTATCTTGTGCTTGATAAAAATCCAAACTTATACTCTGAAAAATTGTTTTTTCTTTTTTATATTTAATATGTAATAAATCAATATCTTTTTAAAGTTTAAGGAATTTGAAAATTTTTGGAGAATTAAAATCAAAACAAAAAAGAGCTTGGCAAAGAATGTTGTCAGGCCGTAAACTTGATATATTATCACCATCTCCATTAGATATAGAAATAGAAGACATAGCTCTTGGTTTATCAAGAGTTACTAGATGGAATGGTCAAACAACAGGTATCCATGCATATTCTGTAGCACAGCATTCAGTTATTGTAGAAGAAGCTTTTAATGTCGAATATCCTAATTTAGATAAGAAATGGAACCTTGCTGCTCTTTTACATGATGCACCAGAATACGTTATAGGTGATTTAATTACTCCATTCAAATATGCACTAAATAATAGCTATAGACATGTTGAGGATAATTTGATGAAAGCTATTTACCTCAGATTTGGATTACCTACCGAAATTCCAAAAACAATCTCGTCAAAAATAAAGAAAATAGACAAAGCTGTCGCTTGGTTTGAGGCTATAAATGTAGCTGGCTATAATCAAAAAGAAGCACTCGTAATTTTAAAAAAACCCACCTTAAATTATAAAATAGAAAAAATTATACCTATTGCACCAGAAAAAATTTCACTAAAGTTTTTGAAAAGGTTTTTTGAACTATCTTCACTAATCAATCAATAACCCTCATCAATTAATGGAAAAGAACTTAAAACATTATAAGATCCAAATGAATAATCTTTACCTAAGTATGTTTGATCTAAATCATACAAGGAGTTCACACCCAGCAATCTTAATGTAGTAAGAATTTCTAATTCTAATAGTTCTAACATTCTTACAATGGCTTTTGAACCTCCTGCTGCGGCGGCAAAACCTTGTAGACGCCCTATTCCAACAAAATCAGCTCCCAAAGCAATAGCTTTGACAACATCGGTCCCTCTCATTATACCACCATCAAAAATAATTTTTGCTTTATTTCTCACAGCATCAACAATCTCGGGTAAAACATTTAAACCTCCTATACTATAATCAAGTTGTCTACCCCCATGATTAGAAACGTACACAACCTCAACTCCATGTTCAACTGCTAAAATAGCATCTTCTTTTGTTGCAATACCTTTAATTATGATTGGTAAATTACAATAAGATTTTATTCTATCTATATCCGCCCACGAAAAGCGCATTTGGTATTCAAATCCACTAGCAGATTGACGTGATGTTGTTCTATATCTTTTTGCTAAATCCCTTTCTCTTCTTCCATATGCATCCAAATCAACAGTTAAACATATAGCAGAGTAATTACAATCTATTGCCTTTTTAATATTATCATCTACCCAATCCTGATTACCTCTGACATATAATTGAAAACATTTTGGATAATTTACGCTTTTTGCTACTTCTTCTAGGCCTGGCATACAAGTAGAACTTATCATGTGCATTACACCGAATTCAGATGCCGCAAAGGTTGGAGCCAAACCTGCTCCTTCAACAAAGTCCTGCATTGAACCAATAGGAGCAAGAATAATAGGTATCCTTAGTTCATGACCTAGAAAATTTGACTTCAGATTAACATTCTCAACGTCTCTTAAAACTCTAGGTCGGAATGCTAAACTATCAAGCGCAAACCTATTCCTTTTGAAGGTGGTTTCAGTTTCAGAAGCTCCTATTAGATAATCCCAAGTTTCTAAAGGAAGTTTTTCTTTTGCTTTTTTAACAAATTCGTGGAGGACAAGATACTCCTCACCTTCAATTCTACTACCTAGTCTATTTTCTTCCATTTTAATCTCCAAATCTAATAAAAGAACTATATAAAATTTAATCTTAAAAGCTATAAAAAACTTGCCTTAGCTAAAAAGCTAAGTTACACAACTGAAATATGGTTTTGCGAGCGTGGCGGAATGGTAGACGCACTGGACTTAAAATCCAGAGTCCGATAAGGACGTGGGGGTTCAAGTCCCCCCGCTCGTACCATATAAACTTTTTTAAACATTTTCTAAAGTGCTTAGGTCTTTATATAAATGATTATCACACGGACCAGAAAAGAATTAGATGTTGCTCTTAAAAACTTTTCCAAAAATTCTGAAAAATTAGCCTTAATTCCTACTATGGGAAATCTTCATGAAGGACACTTGTCCTTGATAAGAATTGCAAAAAAACATGCGTCTAAAACAATATCTACTATATTTGTTAATCCTCTTCAGTTTGGTAAAAATGAGGATTATGACAAATATCCTAGAACTCACGAAGACGACATTAAAAAACTTAATGATGAAAAATGTGACATTTTATTTTTGCCAGTAAATAATAAAGAAGTATTTTCGAACATTGAGGATATTAAAACTATTCACTCAGGAATTCTTGGATCAGAACTATGTGGTAAAATCAGGCCAGGACATTTTGATGGCGTTCTAACGGTAGTAAATAAGTTATTTGAAATTATTAACCCTGATGTAGCTGTTTTTGGTGCGAAAGACTATCAACAAGAAATTTTAATTAGACAAATGGCTGTATCTTTACATCCAAACATTGAGTTAATCAAAGCTCCTATAATAAGAGCAGAAAATGGAATAGCTCTTTCATCAAGAAATAATTATCTCTCAGAGCCAGAATTAGAAATGGCTGCAAATTTGTATAAAGCTCTATATCATAGTGCTCAATCTTATAAAAAAAATTTTGATTTAAAAACTATAATAAGTGAAGCAAAAAATTATCTTATTTCAAAAAAATTAATACCACATTATTTTGAACTCAGAGATCATAACCTTAATAAAATTGACATTAATCAATTTGAAGGTAAAAAAGTTTTTTTAGGTTCAGTTACTATTAATAATACTAGACTAATAGATAACATTGAATTCTAAATGTTTTTCTTCCCTTTTGCTGATGAAAATCCAACAACAAAAAAACCAATATTAAATTGGTTAATAATATTTATTTGTACAATAATTTTTTTCAAATATATTTTTGAGTATTCCTATGTAAAAGAACAACTATTTATAAGCTTTGGGATGATACCTGCCACTTTGTTTGGTTATTCTGAGTTATCAGGTCAATTAAAAATAATTCCAGCATATTTGACTGTAATAACATCAATGTTTTTTCATGGTGGGTGGATGCACCTTATTGGAAATATGACTTATCTATATATATTTGGTGACAATGTAGAAGAAGTATTAGGTAAAACTAAATTTTTGATATTTTACTTCACAACAGGATCTTTTGCAGCCTTGACACAGGCTGTACTAGATCCAAGTTCAACCATACCAATGATTGGAGCTTCAGGAGCAATTGCAGGTATTTTAGGTGGTTATTTAGTTTTATTTCCAAAGGCAAAAATCAAAGTATTTTTTTGGTTTTTAATATTTTTTAAAATATTTAAAATTAGAGCCTTCATAGTACTTGGAGGTTGGATTTTAATTCAATTTTTAAGTTTTAGTGGAGATGATTTTAATACTGGAGGAGTTGCTTATGGCGCTCACATAGGTGGTTTTGTGTCAGGAGCAATTTTAATAAACTTTTTTTATACAAAAAAAATTTCAAAAAATAGATCTTTAAAAGGTTCTGTTCCAAATGCCAAATAATTTATAAAGATCTATCATCTATTTCATTTTCTTCTAATATTTTTCCTTTACCACCGTGATTAATTATAGAGAGTAAAACTTTTTTTGAGGCTTCGTTAAGTCTATCTTTATTTTCTGATCTTAAAACAACTGAAGTTCCAAAATTACCAGGCTTGAAATAAGGATATGAGCCTATCTTTACATCTTCAAACTCGCTTTCAATTTTTTCAAGATCTTTTGCAATTAATCCCTCTCCCAAATTACTAGAAACAGTTTTTGACAAGAGTTTTATTCCACCTAATAAGTCATGTAAAATTGTGTGGAACATTCCTTGCATAATTTTAGGAACACCAGCAAAGACAAATAAATTTTCTATCTTGTAACCTGGCGCAGCTGAAACAGGATTATCTATAAGTATAGAATTTGATGGGACAACAGCCATTTTCTGCCGAGCTTCATTAAATTCTATATTTGTGCCTTCATAATGGGCTGCTAATCTCCTCATTGCTTCATCACTTTTGACTAATTCTTGATTGAAGGCTCGAGCAACACATTCAGTTGTTATGTCGTCATGAGTAGGACCAATACCACCACAAGAAAAAACATATGTAAAATTTTTTGTAAAAAATTTTATAGTTTCAATAATAGTTGTTGGATCATCTGGAATAATTCTAGCTTCAATTAATCTTATACCTATTTTGTTCAATTCATTTGCAATCCAATTAATATTGGTGTCTTTTGTTCTCCCAGAAAGTATCTCATCTCCAATAATTATTATTCCAGCTGTTGAAACCATTAATAAAAATCCTTAATAAAAAATATTATTGTACGTAAATATTAATAATTATATGTTAATTTATTTGATATCCATCTTTTTTAGATAAAAATATAGGAAATTATGAATAATAATATTGAAAAACATAGTTCAGAAGGCTTTGAAAAGATGCACAAGGCAGGTCAACTTGCTGCAGAGGTTTTAGACTACATCACTATATTTGTAAAAAAAGGTGTTTCTACTGGTTATCTAAATGACTTATGTCACGATTATATAATTAAAAACAATGCTATTCCAGCACCTCTTAATTATAGAGGTTTTCCTAAATCCACTTGCATATCTGTTAATCATGTTGTTTGTCATGGTATTCCGGGAGATAAGATACTAGATGATGGAGATATATTAAACATAGACGTAACGGTCATACTAGACGGATGGTATGGTGATACTAGTAGAATGTATTTTGTTGGAGAGCCTTCGAAAAAAGCACGGTTTCTTACTAAGATAACTTATGAATGTCTTTGGTTAGGTATAGAAACAGTAAAGCCAGGGAGTACAACTGGTGATATTGGCCACGCTATACAAACTCATGCCGAAAAGCACGGGTTATCAGTTGTAAGAGATTTCACTGGACATGGCTTGGGGAAAGTATTTCACGCTCCTCCAACAATATTACATTATGGATCTCCAAACTCGGGAGAAACGCTTAAAGAAGGTATGATTTTTACAATCGAACCTATGATTAATTCCGGTAAGTATGATGTAAAAATTTTATCGGATGGTTGGACCGCAGTAACAAGAGATAAGAGTTTGTCTGCTCAATTCGAACATAGCATAGGTGTAACAGCAAATGGTTATGTTGTTTTTACAAAGTCTCCTAAAGGATACACACAACCAGATTATATAGTTTAAAAAAAAATCTTTTTTTCTTATTTTTTAAAATTTTTTTTTATTTTTTTTTCTATATTTTTTTTTGTTTCTTCAATTACTGGTTTTGCTGATTTATATGCTTTAATAGCTAATTCACCCGCCTTTTTTCTTGCAGTTGGATTTGTTGCTAAAATTTGAACGGTTTTTTTTAAAATTGTGGTGAATAACATTGAAAACTCGAAAATTTCAAAAAAAAAATTAAGTATATATTATTGTATTTTTTTAAGTATAAGTAACTATAAAATATTAAAAGATAATTGTTAATAATTAAAAATTTAATTTGGGTTGTAAAATATGATTGAGAGATATTCTAGAGAAAAAATGGTAAAAATTTGGTCTCAAGAAGAAAAGTTTAACATTTGGTTTCAAATCGAAGCTCATGCGTGCGATGCTCAGGCAGAGTTAGGAATAATTCCTAAGGAATCTGCAAAAATTATTTGGGAAAAGGGAAAATTTGATATAGATAAAATTGAAGAAATAGAAAAAACAACGAAACATGATGTAATAGCTTTTCTTACTAATTTAGCAGAATATATTGGTGAAGATGCAAGGTTTATTCACCAAGGTATGACATCTTCAGATATATTGGACACTACTCTTTCCATTCAATTACAAAAAGCATCTGATGTCTTGTTAGAAGATATTGAAATATTGCTAAACTCATTAAAAAGACGTGCTATTGATCATAAAAATACTATAACAATTGGAAGATCACACGGAATACATGCAGAACCAATTACTTTTGGTGTAAAGTTGGCTGGATATTATGCCGAGTTTCTTAGAAATAAAAAAAGATTAATTGATGCAAGAAAAGAAATTAGTACATGTGCAATATCTGGTGCAGTTGGAACTTTTGCACATATAGATCCCTATGTAGAAAGTTATGTTTCTAATAAGCTAAACTTAGTACCAGAAGAAATTTCAACACAAATCATACCTAGAGATAGGCATGCAATGTTTTTTTCTACTTTAGCTATAATTGCATCGAGTATTGAAAGATTGGCAACTGAGATTAGACATCTTCAAAGAACAGAGGTTCGAGAAGTAGAAGAATATTTTTCTAAGGGTCAAAAAGGTTCAAGTGCCATGCCTCATAAAAGAAATCCAGTTTTAACAGAGAATTTAACTGGCCTAGCTAGGCTTGTAAGATCTTCTGTAATTCCAGCTCTGGAAAACGTTACGTTATGGCATGAAAGAGATATTTCTCATTCATCAGTTGAAAGAATGATAGCGCCTGACGCAACAATTACATTAGATTTTGCTCTGGCACGTCTAAATAATGTAATTGAAAATTTAATAGTCTACCCAGAAACAATGCTCTCAAACTTAGAAAAATTAGGAGGATTAGTTCATTCTCAACAAGTGTTACTTGCTTTAACACAAAAAGGTGCAAGTAGAGAAAGTTCTTATGAAATGGTCCAAAGTAATGCTATGAAAGTATGGGAAACACCAGAGCATTCAAGAAAAAATGTATATAAAAATTTACTTAAAAATGATGCAAATGTTATGAAGTATTTAAATGAAACTGAAATAGAAGAATTATTTAATATAAATCAACATTTAGCCAATGTAGATCATATCTTTGATAGAGTATTTAAACCAGAGGTATAAAAATAATGACAAAAAAGAAAATTTTGTACGATGGTAAGGCTAAAACTATATTTGAAGGCCCAACCGCAAATACAGTAATACAATATTTCAAAGACGATGCCACTGCTAACAATGCTGAAAAACACGCTATTATTAACGGCAAAGGTGTTCTAAACAATTCAATTTCAGACTTTTTAATGAGACAAATTCATACAATTGGGATACCTACACATTATATAAAAAAACTAAATATGAGAGAACAATTAGTTAAAAAAGTTGATATTATTCCTGTAGAGTTTGTTGTACGGAATATAGCTGCTGGTTCAATAGTAAAAAGACTTGGACTAAAAGAAGGTGAAGTGTTTTCAAATCCCTTAATTGAGTATTATCTTAAGAGAGATGATTTAGGAGATCCTCTTATAAATGAGGATCATATTATCAACTTTAAATGGGGAACAAGAGAAGAATTAGAAGAAATGCAAGAGTATGGCCTAAGAATTAATGATTTTTTAAGAGGTTTATTTTTAGCTATAGGACTAAAACTAGTTGATTTTAAAATTGAATTTGGTCGATACTTCTCAGAAGATGGAGATGCAGTCTTATTACTAGCTGACGAAATAAGTCCAGATAATTGTAGATTATGGGACTTAAAAACTAATAACAAATATGATAAAGATTTGTTTAGACAAGACATTGGTGGCCTAAAAGAAGCTTACCAAGAAGTTGCAGAAAGACTTAGGATTCTTCCTGAAAAAAAGAAATATTCGAGCATCAAAACAGAAATAGTACAATAGAAAGAGTTAAAATGAGAGTAATTGTGAATATTTCTTTAAAAGAAGGTGTTTTAGACCCTCAGGGCCAAGCTATTCAGAATTCATTATCAAATCTAGGCTTTAATAATTGTAATAACGTGAGAACAGGTAAACAAATAATTTTGGATTTTCAAATTGATGATAAAGAACAAATCATAACAGAAACAAAAAAAATGTGTGAATCACTTCTGGTTAATACAGTTATAGAAAATTATGATATACAACTTGAAAAGGAAACATAAAGGTTATGCGTTCAGGTGTAGCTATTTTCCCTGGCTCTAATTGTGATAGAGATATTATTGTTGCTCTTAAAAAAGTTACAAAAAAAATACCTCTGAAACTTTGGCATAAAGATAAAGAATTTCCTAATTTAGATTTAATTGTTATTCCAGGTGGGTTTAGTTTTGGTGATTATCTTAGATGTGGCGCTTTAGCCGCCAGATCACCAATAATCGAAAATATTAAAAATCACGTAAGTCGTGGTGGCGCTTTACTTGGTATATGCAATGGATTTCAAATATTAATTGAAGCTGGAATACTTCCGGGATCATTGATTAGAAATAAAAATCTTCTTTTTACATGCAGAGAAACAACTCTTGAAATACAAAAGACTATTAAAAGCCCTTTTACTGAAGGATTTGAGTTAGGATGCCATCTTAAAATACCAGTTGCTCATAATGAAGGAAATTACTTTGCCCCCAAGTCTCTTTTAGATCAGCTTTCTAGTGAAGGTAGAATAGCTTTTAAATATATAGAAGAAAAAGATGTCAATAGTGATATTGATTATAATCCTAATGGCTCCTGCGATGACATTGCAGGTATATTATCCAAGAATGGGCGCGTTTTAGGAATGATGCCACACCCTGAAAGAGCAATTAATTCACTGCATGGCGGTACAGATGGATTAAAATTTTTAACTAAATGTATAGAAAATATTGTTGGATGAGGAATGAAAGTTTTAAAAAAAAAATTATATGAAGATAATAAATACGAATATATGGTCCAACAGGAAAGTAATCTTGAAACTGCAATTGAAATGGGTTTAACCCAAGAAGAATTTAATTTCATTTGCAAAAAAATAAAAAAAACACCGAATAAAACTGAGTTAGGTATATTTTCAGCAATGTTTTCAGAACATTGTTCATATAAAAGCTCAAAGAAATGGCTTAAAACTCTTCCAACACAAGCTCCACATGTCATTCAAGGTCCGGGAGAAAATGCTGGGGTTATAGATATTGGAGATAATTTAGCCGCTGTTTTTAAAATAGAATCACATAACCACCCTTCTTTTATAGAACCTTATCAAGGGTCTGCGACTGGAGTTGGAGGTATTTTAAGAGACGTTTTCACTATGGGAGCCAGGCCTATAGCATTGCTGAATGCTATTAGATTTGGATCACCATCAAAGCCATTAACAAAACATTTACTTTCAGGTGTCGTCAAAGGTATAGGTGGTTATGGTAATTGTATTGGGATACCAACAGTAGGCGGAGAAACAAATTTCGACAAGTCTTATGACGGTAATATTTTAGTTAATGCAATGGCTGTTGGCATTGCAAATAAAGATAAGATATTTTATTCGGCTGCTACTGGAGCAAATAATCCTGTAATATATGTTGGAGCAAAAACTGGTAGGGATGGAATTCATGGTGCAACAATGGCGTCTGCAGAGTTTACAGAAAGTAGTTCTGAAAAAAGACCTACAGTCCAAGTTGGAGATCCATTCACAGGTAAATTACTTTTAGAAGCCTGCCTTGAATTAATGAATACTGATGCTGTATTGTCAATTCAGGACATGGGCGCCGCAGGGCTTACAAGTTCTAGCGTAGAAATGGCTTCTAAAGGCTCATTGGGTATGTTTTTAGACCTAGATCTTGTTCCAACAAGAGAAGAACAAATGACTAGTTACGAAATCATGCTATCTGAAAGTCAAGAAAGAATGTTAATGATTCTTAAACCAGGTTCAGAAGAAAAAGCGAAACAAATCTTTGATAAATGGGATCTTGATTTTGCTGTTATTGGAAAAGTGACTGAAACTGGAAGATTAATCCTTACTAAAAATGGTTCTGAAGCTTGCAATATACCTATTTCTCCTTTAGTAGAAAATGCCCCAGAATATGATAGGCCCTATGAAATAATTAAAAACGAAAAGTTTATCGATTTAAACAAAAATATTGTAAATCAAACTATTAATGAAATTTTGGTTCAAATGTTTAGAAATCCTAATTTGGCTAGTAAAAAATGGATATGGGAACAATATGATTGCTCAGTAATGGGTGATACTATTTTATCTAGTGGTCAAAGTGATGCAGCTATAGTCAGGATACATGGGTCAGATAAGGATGATAGTCTAGGTAAAGGTTTAGCAATAACTACTGACTGTACACCTCGATATGTTAAAGCAAATCCTATAGAAGGTGGAATGCAAGCAGTATGTGAAGCTGCAAGAAACATTGCGTCATCAGGTGCAAAACCGCTAGCTATTACTAATAATCTTAATTTCGGGAACCCAGAAAAAAAAGAAATAATGGGAGAAATAGTTGGTTCAATTAAAGGAATATCGAGTGCTGCAGCTTTTTTAAACACACCTATTGTATCTGGAAACGTATCTCTTTACAACGAAACTAATGGCAACGGTATTTTACCGACGCCTGTTATAGGTATGGTAGGAATAATAGAAAATATAGAAAACTCGTTAGAAATTAACGCAAAAGAAGGAAACACCTTACTTGTTTTAGGACAATCTGAAGACTTTATTGAAGGTTGGATTGGTTCTAGTATTTATCAAGAAATTATTCATGATGAATTTGACGGTGCCCCTCCTCCTATCAACTTACAAAATGAAAAAGCTATTATAGATATTTTACTAAATTTAAATGAACAAAAACTTCTATCAGCTGCTCATGATATCTCTGATGGAGGTTTATTACCTAATGTTTGTGAAATGTTATTTAGAAATAATTTAGGATTAGACTTAAATTTACCCAAAAAATTAGTAAACAAGAGTAATAAAGATATTCTTCTTCATTCATGGTGTTTTGGAGAAGACCAGGGAAGAATAATAGTTGCGACTAATGAGTTAAATAAAGTTAAATCAATACTAGAAAAACAAGAAATAAAATTTTTTGTTCTTGGCACAGTAAATTCATCTTCTAACTTGAATATTAAAAGTGTGACTACTATTTCAATAAATGATATCAAATATATATATGAAAACTCACTAAGCTCAATTATGAGTTAGTATTTATAAGTTTGGATAAAACAATGGCTATGTCAGCAAAAGAGATTGAAGAACTTTTACTTAAAAGTTTTCCAGATGCTAAAATTATAATTGATGATTTAAGAGGTGACGGTGACCATTACGCCGCTCAAATTATCGCTAAAGAATTTATAGGAAAGAGCAGAGTACAACAACATCAGATGGTTTATAAGGCAATGGGTGGTAAAATGGGGAATGAATTACATGCTTTAGCTTTAAACACATCAGCACCCAAAAACTAAAGGAGAGACAAAATGGAACAAAGTACAAAAGAAAAAATTGAAAATATAATTAATGAAAATGAAGTTTTATTATTTATGAAAGGTACACCAGTAATGCCCCAATGTGGTTTTTCTGCAGCAGTTGTAGGTGTTTTGAGTCATATGGGTATTAAATTCAATAGTATTAATGTTCTCGAGGATCCTGAAATAAGAGAGGGGATTAAAGAATTTTCTGACTGGCCAACTATACCACAACTTTATGTTAAAAAAGAGTTTGTTGGTGGATGCGATATAATAAGAGAAATGCACGAAAGCGGAGAATTAACCGATTATTTTAATCAGGCAGGTATTAATTCCTAATATATTTAATAATCGGCTTATTAAAATTTATCTTGAATAAAACTCAATAACTAAATTAGTTTCCATTTGTACAGGATAAGGAACATCGTCTGGCATAGGTATTCTGACGAGTGAACCAGTAAATTTTGAATGATCAACTTCAACATACTCAGGAACATCTCTTTCAGGTAATGTAGTAGCTTCTATTACAGCAGGAATATTTTTGGCTTTTTCTCTAAGAGCAATGGTTTCTCCTACATTAATCATTCTTGAAGGAATATTACACCTTTTGCCATCCACAAGAACATGACCATGATTGATTAATTGTCTGCAGGCAAAAACAGTAGGAGCTAATTTCATTCTATAAATTAGAGCATCAAGCCTAGATTCTAATATTCCAATAAGATTGGCACCAGTATCACCTTTTTTTCTTACGGCAGCAGTGTAATATTTTTTGAATTGTTTTTCTCCAATATTACCATAATAACCTTTTAGCTTTTGCTTGGCCATTAACTGAACACCATAGTCGGTAGGCTTTTTTCTTCTTTGGCCATGTTGCCCTGGTGCATATTCTCTATCATTTAATGGAGATTTAGGTCTTCCCCAAAGATTAACTCCTAATCTTCTATCTATTTTGTGTTTAGAACTTGTTCTTTTATGATCTGACTTAGGCATTTTTTAAAACCTTTAATTAACTGCAAAAAGCAGAATATTGTTCCAACCAGAAGTAAACTTCGGGATATCTAACACCATGCAAGTATCCACGTTATCGGAAATCAAACTGAAAATACCCACTAATCAAAAAAAGTCAAGTACGATTTGAAATTCCAGATAGTGATCTAATAATTCCATGGAGTGTTCTTAAATCTTGATGACTTAAAGACGCCCTATTAAATAAACTTCTTATATTTCTCTTTACGGTTGGAGCCATTTCAGGTGAATAAAAAAAGCCAGATTTTGTTAAAAGATCATCTAATTGTTTATAAAAATATTCTCTATCTCCAATGTTTGAGAGCTCAGTACTTTTTTTTAACTTTTTATTAATTATAACTATATTTTCTTTATTTTGAGATTTTCTTATTAATTTATCCCACTCCCAGCAAATTAATAATACAGCTTGCGATAGATTTAATGATGAAAATTTCTTATTCAAGGGAATGGTTATGGTAAAATCTGCCTTAACCACATCGTCATTAGATAGTCCAGACTGTTCTGGACCAAATAAAAAACCTACTGATCCTCCATTAACTGCATGATCAAAAGATATTTTAATTGCATCAAAAATATCTATTGATTTTGTACCTACCACTCGTTTTCTAGCGGTTGTTGCAAATAACAAAGATATATCAGTTGTGGCTTCCTCTATAGAACCAAATACCTTTGTATTATTTAAAACACTATCAGCGCCTGCAGAAAGAGCAAAAGCAGCTTTATTTGGCCAACCATCCCTAGGATTGATTAATCTTAAATTTTCAATTCCAAAATTTTTCATTGCCCGAGCTGACGAACCTATATTTTCACCTAACTGTGGATTTGACAAAATTATGTTGGGAGTGAATTGATTCATTTTAAATAAAAAACTATCAAATCTTTCTCCATATAGTTTTTCCTGGCTGGTCTTCAAGTATAATGTTAAACTTTAAAAGATTTTCTCTAATCTCGTCTGCTTTTTTAAAGTTTTTAGAATTTTTAGCATTATATCTTTCTAAAATAAGACTGTTAATTTCTTCCTCAGTTATTTTTAAATCAGTTGAATTTAAACTTTTAGAATTATTTCTGTTTTTAAACCATTCGTCAGATGAATGAGATAAAA
>JADHRC010000021.1 GCA_016777645.1 Alphaproteobacteria bacterium | reverse complement strand
CTATCAAGAAAAAATGAAAAGAATAGTTAAAGAATTCAAGAATTCACGGCCCATTAAAAATAAAAAAATTTATCTTCCTGGTCAGATTGAAAATGAATTAAATTTACAAAATATTAAATTTGGAATTCCATTAAATGAAGAATCTATAGATAATTTAAATGATGTTTTAAAAAAATTAAAAATCAATCAATCTCTTAATAAACTTTTCAAAAATTAATGATTTTTATGAAATAATATTATGCCAATTACACATAAATAAAGTATTAATAAAATAATAAATGAAGTAAATTTATTGAACTTTTTTTGAATCAATAATCAGAACAAAATTAATTGATTATTAATTAAGAATGTAACATATATCATTTTAATTAATAATCTTTTCATTACAGGAACAATACCATGAAACTAATAATTTTTCTGTTTTCTATCTTTATATCTATAAATGCCAATGCTGGCCAAAAACTAACTTATTCCTATAATAATGAAATATTTGAGGGCTATTTAAGTAAGCCGGAATCCAAATCAAAAGGTTTGATTATAGTTATTCATGATTGGGATGGTTTAACAGAATACGAAGAAACAAGAGCTGATATGTTATCTTCTTTGGGTTATACGGCCTTTGCGATCGATCTTTATGGAAAGGGTAATCGTCCAAAAGAAATAAATCTTAGGAAAGCAGAGACAAAAAAACTTTATGAGAATCGTGAAAGGATGAGAGAATTAATTTTAGCTGGTCTTAATGAAGCTAATAAAGACAATCACAAAACGTTTATTATGGGTTATTGCTTTGGAGGATCTGCTGCACTTGAATTAGCTCGATCAGGTAATGGAAATAATATTGTGGGGTATGCATCTTTCCATGGAGGGGTTAAAACTCCTGAAGGACAAGAATATACTTCAAATACTCCTCCTATATTTATAGCTCATGGGGGAGCAGATAAGGCCGTAAAATTAGAAGATGTTTTTGAAGTTACTAATGAGTTAGAAAAAAATAAAATATTTTATGAAGTAAATATATATTCTGGAGCACCACATGCTTTTACAGTTTTTAACTCCCAAAGATATAGAAAAGAGGCCGACGAAAAATCTTGGGAAGCATTCTTAAGTTTTGTTAATAAAACTATGTAATGGTTACTAATAATTTTTTACCATATAATAAATATTGTACTGCCATGAATAAACCTTATTTATTACAAACTTAAGTCTACTTTATAGTTATTAATTGAAAATGAAGAAGTGAAGTTTTTCATTTATAAACCTCCTAAGGGCATTAGTTATTAACTTAACTAATGCTCTAATTTTTTGATTTCTAAAATCAAGTTAATACCTATATCTCTTTATAATTCTTTTAAAAATTTACTTAAATAAGGTTTTAAACTAATGGCATCTTTAAACAAAACTCATTATTTTTTGAAGGGTGTTTTGTTTTTCATGATTGCAATATTTTTTATTTCTGTTGTTGATACGATATGTAAGTTATACACAAAAGAGTTTCATGCAATTCAAATTGTTTGGGGGTACTTTCTAGGTATTAACATAACATTATGTGTTTTCTTTTTGATTAAGGGTAAAAAACTTTCAGAATTAAAGAATACTGATAGAATGATCCTTCAACTCCTTCGTCCTGCTTTTTTAGTTTGTTCAATTTCCAGCCTTTTTTTTGGTTTAAAATATTTACCATTAGCGGAAGCTACAGCTATAGGATTTGCTGCTCCTTTATTTATTACAGTTCTTTCAGTCCCAATTCTAAAAGAAAAGGTAGGTATTCATCGTTGGTGTGCTGTTGTAATAGGATTAGTAGGGGTTTTAATAATTATTAGACCTGGGGGTGATTTCTGGCAACTTGTATCAATTATGCCTTTATTAGGAGCACTTTTTTTTGCACTATTTCAAATTTTAACCAGATTACTCTCTGTAACGGAAAAGACCCACACAACTCTATTTTACACAGGCCTTGGAGGGCTTGTATGGTCTAGCATAATTGTTCCATTCGTTTGGGTTGCTCCATCTCAAATCGATTTTTTAATATTTTTAGCCACAGGATTCTTAGGTGCACTTGCCCATTTGTGTATGATAAATGCTTTTAATTTTGCAGAAGCCTCACTTTTAGCTCCTTTTAATTATACTAAGTTATTATGGGTAGCCATTTTAGGTTATTTGGTTTTTGACGATATACCAAGTCTGGAAATGTGGATTGGAGCAGGTATTATAGTTTCAGCAGGTCTGTATGTCCTTTATAGAGAAAAAAAATATAGGTTAATTAAAGCTAAATTTTAATTGTCTTTATTCTCAAAATTAAACTCAGGATCTACTGGTACTTTTATACTATTAAGAAGGTGATTGGTTCTTCCAGCAAGCGATACGATCGATAAGAACTCAGCATATTGTTTGTCATTCATGCCTTTTGCTCTTGCTGCGGCTGTATGAGAGTGTATACAGTACTCGCAACTGTTAGCTATAGATACAGCAGCATAAATAAGTTCTTTTGTCATAGGATCAAGATGACTTGGTTTTGCCATCACTGATTTTACATCACGCCAAGTATTTTCAAGCAAGTCTACATCGAAGGCAAGATAGTACCATAAATTATTTATAAAATCACTTCCTCGCGTATTACGGATGTCATCAAAAATTTTTTTGATGCGTGGGTTAGATTCAGGATTGTGTGGAGGGGATATAGTAGACATTAGGGAGCCTTTCTTTTAAAGTAGTAAAGCAATTTTAACAGTTTGCTTTGTATCTATCAAGATTGTCCTTTTTTAGTTTTAAGATATGATTAATATCGTTTCTTGTATAATCTTTGTTCACGCAAGATTAATTAAAAGACTATGTTAGAGTAATTATTTTTAGAAATTTAAATTACTTCCAGAAATTTGATTAAATATACTTTAAAAAAGATTTTATCATAAATCATCTAGTAATATCAAAATCGCTGACTAATTAACAATTAAGATTTATGATATATGAGGTTGAAAATGGAACACGAAATGAAGGAAAGCCGGCCTATTACATGGGATAAAAGTAAACGTGTTTATGAAATATCACATCCAAATGGCAAAAAGGAAATATGGAAAAATATTACAGCTCGTGAGTGTCTTACAAAATATGAAAATATGGATCCATATGGTCAGGGTCTTAAATTAAGAGAGATAGTAGGTAAAGAATTAAAATTGCTAAAAATAATGGACAGTAATCATAAATAGGGTAAAAAATTAAAAACTAGACTTTTTTTTTAACAATTTATGATAATTTAGTTTTCAAAATTTAATTTTTTATTTTAAATAAATAAAGAATTCTAACAATTTCAAGTTGTATTGCCTTCTTACCATAATTCATATCCGTGAATTAACCATTTAAACCCACCTATTCTTAAGATTCAATCATTTTAACCATATGCTCTAGAATTTTTTGGTAAAGAGAATCCCCCACTAGAGCGTCTTCAATTCCGCTGTCAATATTAGGATTGTCGTTAACTTCAATCACAAAAACTTCACCGTTCCTAGTTTGCTTTAGATCAACTCCGTATAAACCTTTCCCAATAAGTCCAGCTGCTTTTATTGCTGCTTCTATAACTTCTGATGGAACTTTATTAAGAGGAACCGTTTGATGATTTCCTATTTTCTGGGCTTTGGAGCGTGCCTGATGGTTATAGATTTGCCAGTGTCCTTTGGCCATGAAATATTGCAAAGCAAATAGTGGTTGCTTGTCTAGAATACCAATACGCCAGTCAAATTCGGATTCAATAAATTCTTGACACAAAACAATTTCTGATTTTTTTAGCATCTCAGTTGAATACTCCTCTAATTGTTTAAAATTTTCTGCTTTGTGGATGCCGCGAGAGAAGGATCCATCAGGAATTTTAATAACAACTGGAAAAGAAATGGTATCAAAGAACGTCTTTTTTGAATGTCGATCTATGACATAGGTTTTAGGAACAGGAACAGCATGAGAATGCAAAAGTTCATGCAGAAAAACTTTGTTACAGCATCTAATAATAGATTGCGTATCGTCAATACAGGGAATATCTTCGTGCTCAGCTTTGGCAGCGAAGCGGTAAGTATGGTTATTAATTGCAGTCGTTTCGCGAATAAAAAGCGCGTCATATTCCAAAAGTGTTGAAAAATCTTGTTTCGTTATAATCTCTATCCATAAGCCCATTTGTTTACCTATTCTGATAAATTTATTAAGTGCTCCTTTATCTGATGGCGGCATAGCTTCCTCAGGATCGTGTAAGATTGCGATCCAATAGCGTTCAACCTTTTTATTTTTACTAGACAGACGCCAGGCTGAGCCAGTAAACTTTGCCAGAGCATTATGAAAAATTTCAAGGCGCTGAGAGCTCATGTTATTTATTGCCCCGGAATCAACCCTTTCTATCGTCCAGCCTTTTTCTGTATATTTGATTGAGAAGGTAAGAACAGGAAAACGGAAGAGATCGAATAAGTGCCGAGTAATTGGTTCAAGTTTTTCGTCTTCATGGCGACCAAAAAATGTTGTATAAGTGCGTGCTAAAGGTTCTTCACCAGGTGATAAAAAATATTTTTTTAGTAGGGTGTTTAGTTCTGGAAGGGCAAACTCATAGTTACGTTTCCAGTTGAGCGTAACTATGTTCGATATATGAGGCACACAAGATAACCCCCGTGCTTCAGCCAGCAAAGAAACATAGTATCCCTTACATAAGTAATCAAAATTGTTACATAAATTTATAACTTTTGATTGGTATTTTTTAGATCCATGATTCTTCTTGAAGCGATTGCTAATAAAATCTGCTGGTGTTAAAACTTCAGAATTCGCCTGAGGTTTAATACTTTCAGGTTTATCAGTTACAATAATGTATTTTGTCATGATCTGACTTACTCTTTCTCAAATAATTTTTGCATTTTAACTCCACTCATACCATCGGGGTAGTAATTCGGTAATATTGCGATCATTTTGCACCCAAGTTTTGTATAGAAGTTTGACAACCAGTTTTGATCTTGTCTGAATTCACACAAAAAGCCTTTTAAATCTTTTTTCTTCATTGTTTTTTCTAAATTATAAAAAAGTAAATGACCAATTGATTGCTTTTGCGAGTTAGGATGAACGGCTATAGAATACAGGCGACCCAAAGAAGATGTTTTGCGGTAAAAAAGAATGGCTGCTCCTAAAATTGTTCTATCATGAGAAGCAACTAAAATATCCGCATTACCCTTAGTAAGAAGATAACGGAATTGCCGACGTGATAGTATATGGTATTTAAAAGGATCAAACGTGTCTTTCTCAAGAGTCCAGAGACAGTCAAGGTCATTAAGATTAGCCAAACGAATTTCAATGTCATTTTTCATAACTGGATATATATGTTGTTTAAAAATAAATACTATATTGCTGTAATTTATTTTTGTTATTGGCAGTAATGTTGGGAAGAAAAGCGTTTAAAATAATATCTCATTAAAATCAATGCTTTAGCAATATATTATGGCGGAGGGAGGGGGATTCGAACCCCCGAAAGGGATTGCTCCCTTTAACGATTTAGCAAACCGGCGCCTTCAGCCACTCAGCCATCCCTCCGCAGACTCGTTTAATGTCTTGGATGTCCTACTTCACGCCGTATGCACGTTCGTAATACGCAAATATACCTCTAATTTCAAGTTTTTTTAATGCAATGTACAAAAATAAAAACGATTATGTTATGTATTATTTTTACCCAAAGGATGACTAATGGATTTAATAACAGGAATGAGAGTTTTTATTTCTATAGCTGATAATGGTTCTCTTGCAAAAGCTGGAAGAGAATTAGATTTATCACCTTCAGTAGTATCTAAAAACATATCAGCCTTAGAAGATAGATTGGGAGCAAGATTACTAAACAGGACTACAAGGTCAGTTTCACTTACTGAAGTTGGTTTTGCCTATCTTGATAGAGCAAGACGAATTGTTGGAGATGTTGATGAAGCGGAGGCTGCGGTCTCTAGTGCTACAAATGCTCCTCGTGGACATCTTAGGATAACAGCTCCTGCAACATTCTCATATAGACATGTCGCACCACATCTTCCTCTATTTTCTGAACGTTACCCAGACATAGAAATAGATATGATTATTTCTGATGAATATGTAGATTTAATAGAAAATAATATCGATTTAGCCATCAGAATTGCTGTAATGAAAGATTCTTCGCTGATTGCTAGAAAACTTGCCCAAAATCCAAGAACTTTGTTTGCATCTCCATCATATATCGAAAAACATGGTAAACCCAAACATCCAGACGAAATATTAAAGCATAATCTAATTACATTTAGACAAGGAAGCCCATACAATGACTGGCATTTTATGGTTGATGGGAAAATGAAGTTAATTCATGCGAAGGGCAAATTGCAATTAAATCATGGTGATGCAATTCTGAGATCAGCAATAAATGGTGGTGGTTTGGCAATGTTATCTAGATTTGTTGTTGGCAGACATTTGATTTCTGGGAGTTTGGTTTCTATTCTTGATGAATATGTGCAAGAGGATGTGCCTATTTATGCTGTTTATCCAAGTGGCAAACACCTCTCACCGAAGGTAAGAGCTTTTTTAGATTTTTTGATCGAAATTTATGGGCCTGTTCCTTATTGGGACGAAAAAGGAGATCATAATTCAGAGGCTGCTAAAAGAACAGTCATTTAGTTAAACGTTTTGACCTGCAACAAAACCACTTGACCAGGCCCATTGGAAATTATGCCCACCTAAATGTCCAGTAACGTCTAGCACTTCTCCAATAAAATATAATCCAGGATGTTTTTTGCACTCCATGGTAGAAGATGATATTTCATCAGTATCAATTCCACCTAATGTAACTTCTGCAGTCTTATAACCTTCTGTTCCGTTAGGTATTATAGTCCAATTATGAATGAAATCAGATATTTGAAATAGGGCATCATTAGATATTTCTCCAATTTTTTTATTTATTTGTAGTTTGTTACAAATAGCCAACGCTAATCTACTTGGAAGAAAATCTGATAAAATATTATTAATATTTTTTTTGGGCGATTTATTCCTTCTATCTCTTAAAATAATATCAATATGATGCTCTGGTAATAGGTTTATGCTGATTGATTTTCCTTCTTTCCAGTATGAAGAAATTTGTAATATTGATGGTCCGCTTATACCTCTATGAGTAAAAACCAAACCTTCTTCAAATTTTGTTTTATTAATACTTACTGATGCATTAATAGATACACCTGCAAGAGATTTACAAAATTCTAATATATCATCCTTAAAAGTAAGTGGTACAAGCGCAGGAGATAAATTTGTTACATTTAAATTAAATTGTTTTGCAATATTATAACCAAAATCAGTGGCGCCTATTTTAGGAATAGATAATCCACCCGAAGCAATAACTACAGATTTTGATACGAAATCACCAATGTTTGTTTTAATAAAATACCCTTCATCATTTTTAGTAATTTTTTTTATAGATGTGTCTAGTTGGATTATAACCTGTTGTTTATTACACTCAGAAATTAACATATCAATGATATCTTTTGCTGAATTTTTGCAAAACAATTGTCCTAATTTTTTTTCATAAAATTCAATATCATATTTTTTAACCAAATTTATAAAATCATTTTGATTATACTTTACTAATGCAGATTTGAAGAAATGTCTGTTTGTTGAGATGAAATTGTTGTTATCACTATATAAGTTAGTAAAATTACATCTGCCTCCTCCAGAAATTCTGATTTTTTCAGCTATTTTTGAAGTGTGCTCTATTAAGAGTACATTTTTACCTCTTTTACCTGCTTCGATACTACACATCAAACCAGCAGCACCTGCTCCAATTACTATTACATCATATTCAACAAGCATGTTTTTTTACTCTATTTCAACTTGAAATTAATGTTTATTTTTGGGTTTTATAATTCAAATGCTTTACTTTATTGATATTGAAGACTAAAAGATCAGTCTAGTAATATTTTTTACAAAAAATTGAAAAAATATTTAAATTTTTCAATAAACAAACTCTTTAAACCCTGAAAGATAATAATGTTAGAAGCATCTAGAATTCCGGCACCCATTGTAAAAGCAATGAAAGATAGGGGATATGAAAAATTAACCCCTGTTCAAGAAGAAGTAAGTAAAGAGAGTTACTCAGGGCTAGATTTACTGGTATCTGCTCAGACAGGTTCAGGTAAAACCATAGCTTTTGGTTTTGTGATTGTAGATAATCTTTTGGAAAATAGTAAATCATTTAAAATACCAAAATCTCCTGAAGCATTAATAATTGTTCCTACTAGGGAATTGGCTCTTCAAGTTAAAAATGAATTGAGTTGGCTTTTAGCTTCATCGGAAGCAAAAATTGTTTCATGTGTTGGTGGGATGGACATACGAACTGAAAGGAGAAATTTAGAAACAAAACCTAATATAGTGGTTGGGACCCCTGGAAGATTAAGAGATCATATTGAGAGAGATTATTTTAACGTATCAAATATCAAAACTGTTGTACTAGATGAGGCAGATGAAATGTTGGATATGGGCTTTAGGGAAGATCTAGAAGCAATTCTTGATACAACTCCTAAGGAAAGACAAACCTTAATGTTCTCTGCAACAGTTTCTAAGGGCATAGCTAACTTAGCAAAGCGTTATCAAAAAGAAGCTGTTAGAATTTCGGTTGGTAAATCTAATTCACAACACGTAGACATTGATTACAGGGCTTATAAAATCATTATGAGTGATCAAGAAAATGCTATCATTAATACACTTAGATATTATGAAGCAACGAATGCAATTATATTTTGTGCTACAAGAATTGCTGTAAACCATATGACTAGCAGATTAACAAACAGAGGAATTTCTGCCGTTGCTTTGTCAGGTGAATTAAGTCAAAATGAAAGAAATATGGCTCTACAGGCTATGAGAACTTCTAAGGCAAGGGTTTGTGTTGCTACTGACGTCGCTGCAAGAGGTTTAGATCTACCTAATCTTGATCTAGTCATCCATGCCGATATACCAAGAACTTCAGACACATTATTACATCGAAGTGGGCGTACTGGAAGAGCTGGTCGAAAGGGTGTTTGTGCTGTATTAGTGCCACAAAATCGATCAAGAATTGCTGAAAGACTTTTTGCACAAGCTAATATCAAACCAACTTGGGCTTTGCCTCCTTCAAGAGATGAGATACTTAAGGAAGATAGAAAAAGAATTGTTGAAAATAAAATTTTAGAGGACCCTATTACTGATGATGAAAGAGTTTTTGTTAATGAATTAACAAAAAAAAATAATATAGAACAACTAGCGGTTGCTTATTATAGGTTGATAGGTAAGAATTTATCTGCGCCAGAGGACTTACGAAATCCCTCAGATAAAGATAATACTGCATCATCAAAAAATGGCTTTAATGATAGCATTTGGTTTGAACTTTCTGTTGGCAAAGAAGATACAGCAGAACCAAGATGGCTAGTAGCTATGTTATGTAAAGCAGGTAATTTATCTAAAAGAGATATTGGTTCCATTAAAATCCAGCCTAAAGTAACTCTTATTGAAATTTCGGAAGAAAAATCAACTACTTTAAAAGCTCTGGCAAACGAGAAAAAACCTATAGAACGACATATTATGGTTAGGGTTCTTACAAAACCACCAGAGTTTTTTACTTCTAGCAATGAAAATCAAAATAGATTTAAAAAAGGACAGAAAAACTCTGGTTTTAAACCTGAACGAGAAGAAAATTCAAGAGATTTTAAAGGGAAACGTAAATCAGATAGGTGGAGAAATTCAGAAAAACGTAAAGTTAAGCAATCGTCTTTTGCAAATAATATAGATAATAATCAGGATAAATTTGAAGAAAATAATAATAAAGCACCAAAAACACTAAGTAGAAGAAAAAAACAAAAACTTGGCGTTGAAAATTCTTTTAAAGGTTCTCAAAAAAATAAGTCTAATACTAAAAAGAATTCAAATAAATTGTTTTCAAAAGAAAAAAAATCATAAACAAATTAAAGAAAAATTAGCCACTTTTTTTATTAATTATGTATATGCCCAAACATGTTAGAAATAACGAAATAAAGATTTGTTCATTAATAACATCGTCCATCATTAACCATCCAAACAAAACACCAGAGATTGGGGTTAAAAATGCAAAAGAACTTGTACTGCTGGCCGAATATTTTGACATTATCCATAACCAACCGATAAAACCCAAGCACATTATTACAATAACCTGAAAAGAAAAAATTAGAATTATTTGATTATTAATATCTCTTATAAAATCTTCTAACATCAATGAAATAGGTAGTAAAATAATTCCAGAAACAATTAGTTGATATAGAAGCTGAGTTTCGGGTGAAGACCTTGTTAAACGAGTTGTTTTTAGCATTATGGCTATTATTGCCCAACAAAAACTAGCAAGTAAAGAAAACAAATCACCATAAAACTGTTGTATATTATAATTTGTTACGGGTTGATAAATAGCGAAGATTAATCCTATTAAAGCTATTATTAGTCCAATAAACTTATTAAGTGTGAGAGTGTCATTTTTAATTAAAAAATGAGCTGCAACTGTAAGCCATACTGGCATCGTATAGAATATTAATGAAACTCTAGTAACGGTTGAATAATCAAGGGCAGTAAATAGTAAGATAAATTCGATTGCAAATAAAACGCCAGCTATTAACCCTGGCAAAAAACTGCCATCAAAAAAATCAATTTTTTTCTTTCTTATGTAACAATATATCAATATTGGAAAAATAGCTAATGTGGATCTTAGAGCCACTTGAAAGATGGGGTGCATACCCTCATTTACTAATTTCACTAAAACTTGATTAAGTCCTAGTAATACTGAAAAAATGATAAGAAAAAGGGCTGCAATTCCATCAATGGATTTATTAGTCATTTAGTTGCAAAGTTAGGAAAAATAACTCCCACCATTAACATGTATTGTTTGTCCTGTAATGAAATCTGAGTTTGGTCCACATAAGTTAGAGATCATTGTGGCAACTTCCTCTGGATATCCTTTTCTACCTACCGGAGGGTTTGAGTGAGATGGATGAACCAAGCTGCTCCCTGCAGAGGCACCTCTTACAGTGTCAATTAGCCCTGGAACGACAGTATTTATTGTAATGCCTGTTTCAGCATACTCCATTGCTAAAGCTCTAGTAAAACCAACAACAGCTAACTTAGATGTTATTACATGGGCTCTGCCAATTGCACTGATATGACCAGACAGTCCACCTAGGTTCACAATTCTTCCCCAACTATTCTTTTTCATTTCAGGTAGAGCAGCCTTGCAAGTATGGAATAATGAATCAAGATTTATAGACATTACAAATCTCCAATCATCAAAAGTCATATCTTCAAATTTATTAAACTCTCTTTGTGATGCATTGTTAACTAGAACAGATAATTTTCCTAATCTAGAGGCTTCAAAAACAAGTTCGTTAGATGTTTCGGGGTTGGTTAAGTCACCAATTACTCTATTTGTAAGTATGCCTGTTTGTTTAATGATTTTAATTGTTTCATCTGCGCCATCTTGGTCTGAATTTGCATGAACTAAAACATTGTAACCTAGTTTTGCTAGCCCCTCGCAGGTTGCTCTTCCTATGTTTTTGGCTGCCCCAGTTACAATTGCTACTTTATCTTTGTTATTGTTCATTTGATGAAATCCTTATTTAGTTTTAGCGATTAGATTTTAGTATTATATTAAATAAATATAAAAATTTATTGAATCTATAAACTTGAATTATTTTTATTACTATTTAACATGTAAATCATTATAAATAAATGGATAAAGTTATGACAGAAATTGCCAAGGATTGGCGTAATGATATTTACGCAGTTTTTAAAGATTTAAATGTTACAGTTGTTTCTCATGTTCCTGATGCAGGTCATACCCCTCTAATAAATTTATGTGAAAAAGACAATGAAATTGATGTAGTTACTTTAACGACTGAACAGGATGGGGTTGGTTTATCCTGTGGAGCATATGCTGGTGGCAAAAGAAGCGCATTATTGATGCAATCTAGTGGAGTTGGAAATTGTATTAATGCCCTTGCACTCCCTAATATATGTCGTGTTCCTTTTTTAACTTTAGTCTCTATGAGAGGTGAGTGGGGAGAGTTCGTTCCATGGCAAGTGCCAATGGGACTTGGGACACCAAAAGTTTTAGAAGCCATGGATATTAAAGTTTTCAGAGCAGATTATAAAGAAGAAGTAGGTTCTACAGTAGATGCGGCTGCTAGATTTGCATTTAACACCAATCGCTCAGCTGCTGTGTTATTATCTCAAAAAATGATTGGGGCAAAGCAATTTAAAAATGGGTAAAAATTATGATTGAAAGAAGACCTTTTGTTCAAAAAATATTAAATAACAGAAAAGATAATCTTAGAGTTGTTAGTGGTATTGGCACATCTACATGGGACCTAATGTCTGCGGGAGATAATGAAGGTAATTTTGGCTTCATTGGTGCTATGGGGCAGTCAATTCCTTTTGCATTAGGACTTGCTAAGGCTAAACCTAATTATAGAATACTATTGTTTACAGGAGATGGTGACACATTAATGAGCCTTGGCTCAATTGCTACTATAGCAAATCATCCAGTCTCAAACCTTACCATTATTGTTTTAGATAATGAATCCTATGTAGAAACTGGAAGTCAGCCAACTGCTACTGCTGGAAAGACTGATTTAGAGTTAATTGCTAAGGGCTCAGGTATAAGTAATTCCTATACAGTTAAAAGCGAAAACGATTATCAAAAGATTATGACAACAGTATATGAAGAAGATGGTCCTTCGTTTATTGTTGTGAAGTGCCAAGCAAAAGCAACGCCACTAGTTTTTCCTCATTCTTTTGACGGATCTGTATCTATAAATAGATTTATGGGGTCGATGAAGTCGTAATGTCTTCAAATAAAATAATTAATGTTGGTATCATTGGTATTGGTACTATTGGTAAACGTCATCTTATGGCTATTGATCAAATAGATGAAATTAACCTCATGGGTGTTGTCGATGTAAGTCAATCAGCACAAGAGTTTTGTTTAAACAGAAATATCCCTATATTTAAAAATTTACAAGATTTGTTAGAAAGTAATAAAATAGATGGAGTTATTATCTCAACTCCGACTATATATCACTATGAAAATGCTATTTCTGCCTTAAAACTTGGTTTAGACGTTTTAATAGAAAAACCAATATCTGCAACTATTGACGAAGCGCAAAAAATCTCTAAAACAGCAATAGAATTTAAACGTAAAGTTTTAGTAGGGCATCAAAGAAGATTTTATCCCTTAGTGCTTAAAGCAAAGGAAATTATTAAAGAAAATGAATTAGGAAACATCATAGGTTTGTCTGGTGTTTGGGCATTAAGAAAGGATAAAGATTACTTTTTGCCAGATTGGAGGAAAAAAATAACGGCTGGCCCAGTTATTACCAATCTTATTCATGACATTGATTATTTAAGGTTCATTTTTGGTGATATTGAAGAAGTTTCTGCATTCTCCTCAAATATTATTAATAATTTTGAAAAAGAAGATGTGATTACTGCTAATTTAAAATTTAAAAGCGGTATATTAGGAAATTTCCTAATAACTGATTGTGGTACATCGCCCTGGTCATGGGAAACAGCTACTGGAGAAAATATTCATTTGCCAACTTTAGTGGAAAACAATTTAAGGGTAATTGGAACAGAAGGGTCTCTAGAGTTTCCCAATCTTAAAATATGGAAATATATAAAGAACGGTTCGGATTGGAAGAATGAAATATATTCTCAAGATTTGTCATTTTCAAATATTGATCCGTATGTTGCTCAAATGAATCATTTTAAGGATATTATAAATAGAAAAATTGAACCAATTACAGGCTCAGAAGATGCAGAACTTACTTTAAAAGTTGCATTATCTATATTAGAGTCAGCCTTAAATAATAAGTCTATAAAAATTCAATGAAATTTAATAAGTTATAAATCAGGAGTGAAAGATGTTTGATCTAGGTTTGAAAAATAAAGTTGTGATTATAACTGGAGGTAGTGATGGTTTAGGATACGCGTCTGCTGAGCTATTAGCTTCAGAAGGTGCTAAGGTTGTGATTTGTGGCAGAAGAGAGGATTATTTAAAAGAAAAAGCTAAAATTATTTCTGAAAAAACTAAGAATGATGTTTTGGGTATCAAGGCTGATGTTAGTAGGGCAGAGGATTGTAAAAGTCTAGTCGAGCAGACTATATCTAAATTTAAAAAAGTGGATATTTTAGTAAATAATGCTGGCGCGTCTGCTGCAGCTTTGTTTGAAGATGTAACTGATAAAAATTGGGAAGACGATATCAATCTAAAGTTAATGTCTACAATTAGAATGTGTCGTCTCGTTATACCACATATGAAAGCAAGTTCAGGGGGGGTGATTATTAATGCAACAATTGGTGGAGGTAAAGCACCAAACGCAGGATCGCTTCCTACTACTGTGACACGGGCCGCTGGTATTAACCTGACTAAATCACTAGCTAATCAATATGCTAAGGATAATATTAGAGTTAATACTATTTGTATTGGTCTGATAAAAAGTGCTCAATGGGATCGTAGGTCTGGAAATGGAAGTGTAGAGGATCTTTACAATGAAATGTCTAAGAAAGTTCCTATGGGGAAGGTTGGAGAAGAAATTGATTATGCCAACTTAGTAGCTTTTTTATCATCTCACAGAAGTGCATATATAACTGGTACAGCTATAAATTTAGATGGTGGTTTATGTCCTGTTGTCTAGATTAAACTAATTTTTTTTAATTCTTGGTGGACTTACTTCAGCAATTTCGCAAGCGTAATCTAAAAGAGCACTAAAATCTTTTTTAGCAAATTTTCCTGACCTTGCTTGCGCATAAACTGCTTGAACTGAAGACCCAACTGGTAAGCCAACTCTAAAGCTGTTAGCTGTTTCTATAGCCAGCCCCATATCTTTATGAGCAAGGTCTATGGTAAATCCAGGCTCAATATCATTTTGAAGAACCTTTGACATAAAGTTTATATGAAATTGTCCATTATTTGCTGTTGTTCCAGCATTAACTTCTTTAAATGTATTAAGATCTAATCCAATTTTTTTAGCTAGTGTTAAAGCTTCTGCTGTAATTTGTGCAATACTTAGGATTTGAAAATTATTTACAACTTTTGCTCTTATACCTGATCCTACTTTTCCACATCTTATTATTGTGGTTCCCATAGCATTTAACAAAGGTTCAATTTTTTTAAAAGCTTCCTCATTATCGCAGCCAACCATAAAAAGAGAATCTCCAGATATTGCATGGCTTACTAATCTACCAACCGGAGCATCAATAAATTCTATATTTTTTTGTTTGCACAAATTATAGACTTCATCTGTACCAGTAGGAGCTATAGTACTCATATCGAGAATAATAGTGCCAGGTTTTGCAAAAGACAAAATACCATCAGCATCGCACATAACAGATTTAACATTATCAGTTGATGGTAACATTGTTATTATAATTTCTGCATTTTGAATTGTGTCTTTAATTGAGTTACCAGGTCTTGCACCTAAATCAATCAGAGGATTCATTTTTGGTTTTTCTATATCATATACAGACAGATTCGTGCCCTTTTTAACAATATTTTGGGCCATGGGACCTCCCATTGCTCCTAAACCAATAAAGGCCACTTTTTCTCCCATACGTCTCTCCATAAGCAAAACAAAATTAATATTTTTACTATAGGAAAAAAATTTATAAAAAGAAAAGCATAGTTATCTTTTTATCATTAATTTAGCACGAGTTCCAATTTTTGATTTTTCAAAAGTAAGGTTGCCACCATGTTGTTCAGCTATTGTTGCAACTATGGTTAAACCTAGACCTGTTCCTTTTATGAGCTTAGTGTTTTCTCCTCTAATAAATGGTTTTTTCAAGGTTTCTAATAACTCATCTGAAATATTTTTACCTTCATCTTCTACAATCAAAGTAATTTTCTGTGATGTAAATTCTAGTGATAAAGTAGCAGTCCTTCCATATTTAAGAGCATTTTCAATTAAATTTGTAATCGCTCTTTTTAGTGAGAGTGGTTTTGCGTTAACAAGTAGATGATGATTTTGGTTAAGTTGAAAAGTTCTATTCTTTTTCTTTCCTGTAAAAATAGAGGAAACAAACCCAACGCTATTTTCTTTAGGTTTAATAAAACTTACTCTTTTACCTAAATCTTGATAATCAAATACAATTGATTCAATTAAAGAAATATATGAAATTTCAATTTCTTCTTCTAAATCCATTTCTGATCTTGTATAAGAAAGCACTCCATCCATCATTTCAATCATGTTGTCAATATCATCCTCTAGCTTTTTCTTTAAATCTTGATCTTCAATAAGAGATGTCCTTAATTTAATTTTTGTTGCTGGTGTTCCAATATCGTGGCTAATGGAAGACAATACCATTAACCTTTTTTCTAATTTATCTTTTTGTAATTTTAGGAATTCATCAAGAGTAGTTTTTATATTTTCAAGTTCAGAAGGCCCTTCAACTTGATCCATGTTACCCTTGCTTGTTCTAAGATTATTTTTCAAATTAATTATGAATTTATCAAACATAATTTGATTATCTCTTATCAAAAAATATATTAGAAAAATTGTAATGAATAAAAATATGATAGTCAGTAATCGATTGTCAGATGGCGCTACTTTACATCCCCATAC
>JADHRC010000020.1 GCA_016777645.1 Alphaproteobacteria bacterium | reverse complement strand
TCCCCCTCCAACAGCGCAGGCATAAGATAATCCTATATCATGAGCATTTCCTGATACATCTTGATCAATAGCAATCAAGCATGGAACTCCACCACCTTTTTGGTACTCTGATCTAACTGTATGACCAGGACCTTTTGGAGCAACCATAAACACATCAATGTCATCTCTAGGTTCAATTAAATTAAAATGAACGTTTAAACCATGAGCAAAAGCTATTGCCGCATCAGGTTTCATGTTGTTCTTAATCTCGTCTCTATATATATCACCTTGTAATTCATCAGGTGTTAGCATCATAATTACATCACCCCAACTGGAGGCATCTGAAACATTCATAACTTTAAACCCGGCAGACTTTGCTTTTTCTATGGACAAGGAGTCGGATCTTAGAGCTACAGCAACCTCTTTTACTCCACTATCTCTTAGATTTGCAGCATGCGCATGACCTTGACTTCCATACCCTACAATTACGACTTTTTTGTTTTTAATTAAATTTATATCAGCATCTCTATCATAGTACACTCGCATCGTAAAAAAACTCCCTTATATGAATATTAATTTAATATTGAATTTATTATCAGTTAACTTGAATTTGATCTAGTAGTTTTGTTTCTGTTTTATTTCCTCTTGAAATAGCAGAGACACCCGTTCTTGAAATTTCGGTGTCTCCAAGAGACCTCATCAAATCTATAAAAGCATCAAGTTTTGTTGGCTTCCCAGTTAATTCAAAAATAAAACTTGATAAAGTTACATCTAATGTCCTAGCCCTAAACGTTCCTGCAATTCGCAAAGCTTCAACTCTATTTGCTCCTTCCACAACTAATTTAACTAAGGCTAACTCACTCTTAATAAAAGGACCTTCGAGGGTTAGATCTCTTACTATTCGAACAGGAACTATTCTTAAAAGTTGAGATTTTATTTGTTCAATTGTCATTGAAGTTCCTCTAGTAACTAATGAAATTCGAGACAGATTTCGCTTTTGATCGACCTCAGTTACATTTAGACTTTCAATATTGTAACCTCTTCCAGAAAATAAACCTATAACTCTAGCCAAGGTCCCAGGTTGATTATCTACAATCAGTGATAATGTCCTAGAGGTTTCCTCTTCTTTAACTTCATTATTTTGATACACAGACATATTTTTTTACCTATACTAACGCCAGTCCTGCTTCAGATGTATTATTTTTTTTATCATCTATTCCCAAGATCATCTCATTGTGAGCTGCGCCAGATGGAATCATGGGAAAACAATTTTCTTCTTTTACAACTCGAATATCAGCAATGACTGGACCTTTGTGACTTATCATCTCATCAATAGCAGATTCAAGCTTATCAAATTCTTCTACTCTTAGACCTTTTATACCAAAACTTTCAGCAAGCAATACAAAATCTGGAAGTGATTCTGTATAACTTTCACTGTATCTTGAACCATGATTAAGTTCTTGCCACTGCCTGACCATACCCATCCATTGATTATTAAGTATAAAAATTTTTACAGGTAACTTATACTGCACAATTGTTGAAAGCTCCTGCATGTTCATTAAAAAAGAAGCTTCTCCAGAAATATCAATTACTAGAGATTTTGGATGAGCAATCTGGACCCCCACAGACGATGGTAAACCATAACCCATAGTCCCTAATCCACCTGAAGTCATCCAATGATTAGGCTTGGAAAAACCAAAATATTGGGCAGCCCACATTTGATGTTGTCCAACTTCTGTTGTTATATAGGTATCAAAATTCATAGTTTTTTGATACAAACTCTTAATTGCCTGTTGAGGTTTGATAGCACTTCCAAATTGTTTGAAACCAAGTGAATCTTTTTTTCTCCACTCATCAATTTGCGACCACCAAGATTTTTTTGATGCTATTTGTTTTTGATTATGTAGTTTTTTTAATTCTTCAACTAGTAATTTTAATATTTCTGAACAATCTCCAACAATACCATAATCAACGGAAACAACTTTATTGATTGAAGATTTATCAATGTCTATATGAATTTTTTTGGAATTAGGTGAAAAGGCATTTAATCTTCCGGTAACCCTGTCATCAAAACGAGCGCCTACATTAATCATAACGTCACAATGGTGCATTGCTAAATTAGCTTCATATGTTCCATGCATGCCAAGCATACCTAAAAAGTTCTTGTGATTACTTGGGACAGCGCCCAAACCCATTAATGTAAGCGTCACTGGTGAATCGACCAGATCAACTAATTGAGTTATTAAAGTAGAAGCTTGAGGGCCAGAATTAATTAATCCTCCACCTCCATATATAATTGGTTTTTTTGCATTAATTAATAAATTTGCAACTTCACTAATTACTTGAGTATCAATAGATAATGGTTTAGGTTTCATTTTTTGTAATTTATTGGATTTTTGTTTATATTTTATCTTAGTGAGTTGAATATCCTTTGGAAGGTCCACAAGAACGGGTCCAGGGCGTCCAGTAGACGCAATATCAAAAGCTTCATGTATCACATCACACAATAGATCAGCATTTTTGACTAAATAATTATGTTTGGTACATGGTCTAGATATACCCGTAGTATCAGCTTCTTGAAAAGCGTCTGTACCTATTAGATGTGTGGGTACTTGCCCACTTAAGCAAACTACTGGAATAGAATCCATTAATGCATCCGTTAATCCAGTTATTGCGTTAGTAGCTCCAGGACCGGATGTTACAAGCACACAGCCAACTTTACCTGTTGACCTTGCATAACCTTCAGCTGCATGAACTGCAGCTTGTTCATGTCTTACTAGAATATGTTTCAATGATTTATTTTGAAAAATAGCATCATATAAAGGTAAAACAGCTCCACCTGGATACCCAAAAATTACTTCAACACCATTTTCTACCAACGCATTAATAACTGCTTCAGCACCACTAATAAGATCTTTATCATCCATAAGAAAATTCCAAAAAATTTATAAAGACTTTGGTTAACAAGTTTATTAAGAACAGTCAACTTTATAATATAAAATTATAAAAATATTATGTTTTATGAAATTATATTATAAATAAACAGTCTTTGTTGGAATAAAATTATGAGAAAACCACGTGAACTGTCTTTTGACAAAGCGTCGTGTATCTCTTTTACTGAGTTTAACAGCATCTTCATACGACATTAAATCATCTAAATAATGCAGCAACCATTTAACACCTAGGCATTTTGCAATAGGAAGAGATCGATCAACTTTGTTTTTCCACAAAAACTCAACTTCTGAAATGGCACCGCTTGCAAGCATATTATCAAATCTTAAATCACAATTTTTATAAATTAACTCTCTTTCAGATTTCACAAGGATAGAGAATATCTTTTTTTCTAATTTATCTTCACGAGGTTGCTTGTACCAAAATGTCATATTTTTTTTTGTTTCAAGAAAAACACTGTAAGCTCTTATCAGTCTCTGTTGATCACTATTAACTTTTACAAAATCAGGATCAATTTCATCATTTAATTCCTTAAATTTTTTATAGCCAATTTCATCAAATTTGGTCAAAGCTAGTTGTTTATTCTTTACTGAGATATTGGGTATTTTGGTCATTCCATTTATAATAGCGTTAATGTACAATCCAGATCCACCAACTATTATTGGTACTTTATTAAGTACTTCAACTTTTTTAAGTGCACCTTTTAAATCCACTAGCCAATTAGCAACAGAGTAATTTATCCACGCATCAACATAACCATATAAAAAATGTGGTATATTTTGTTTGTCTTTATCAGATGGCCTTGCCGATAATAACTTAAGATCTTTGTAAACTTGGACTGAATCTGCATTTAAAATCGCGCCATTGATTTTTTTTGCCAGTTCTAAAGCTATTACAGATTTACCAACACAAGTAGGTCCAGCAATTATAATCACATCATTTTTCCAACAAAGATTTTTGGAGAACAGATTAAATATTTTTTCAAAATTGAAGGTGCTAGACATATCCATAACATTAATATATGTAAAATTTAATGACTTATATATTAATATCAAATACTACAAATCAAAAAATAAATTTAGATAATTTAAATTTTGTTTCTAACGAAATTCAAAAACTCTTTAATGCCAAAATTCAATATAATGAATTGAGCTTTAATAAAGCATATGAATGGGATTTACCAACAAATGATATTCCTTATAAAATATTAAGTTTTATTACAGATTTGAAAGCTCAAAATAAGTTTGATGCGAATATCATAAAATCCAAAAATAAAAGAAAAAAAAAATTACTCTTAGCCGATATGGATAGCACAATTATCCAAGAAGAAAGCTTAGATGAGCTCGCGAAGATGATTGGTAAAAATAAGGAAATAGCACAAATTACTAAAGAAGCTATGGAAGGTAAAATTGACTTTAAAAAAGCACTAATTGAAAGAGTGTCAATGCTTCAAGGTGTATCGTTTGAAATTTTAGAAAGATTACAAGAAAACATTAAAATTAATGATGGTGCCAAAGAATTAATAAAAACAATGAAACATAATGGAGCTATCACTGTATTAGTATCCGGTGGATTCACTTTTTTGACTGATTATTTAAAAAAAATATTAGATTTTGACTTCACTCACGCCAATTCGCTTCAATATTTCTTAAACAATCAAAATAAAAAAATTTTAAATGGAAGGGTTAATGAACCAATCCTAGATAATCAAGCTAAGCTTAATTATCTAAACGATTATTTAAATAAGAATAATCTTAGTCCTGAAGATTCAATTTGTGTAGGCGATGGAGCTAATGATATCGACATGATAATCAAATCTGGAATGGGGGTAGCATTTAATGGCAAAAAAGCTCTCAATCAAATTGCTGATTTACATTTCAAGCACACCAATCTCTTGGGTTTACTTTATGCACAAGGTTATTCAGACAAAGAAATTAACTCAACATAATAGAGTACTATTTCAATTCAATAGCAACAAACCTAGTACCATTTTCAACTTTGACTAAAAAGAGTAAGGCTTTTCTTTTTTGTTTGATAGCACTTTGTAAAGCTTGATCAATTACAATTAACGAATTAACCTCAACTTGCCCAACTCTAACTATTACCATACCAGCTACAATACCAGCAGCTTGCGCAGGACTTTCTTCTTTTACAGAAGTTATTACTATACCTTTATCAACATCTTTAATGTTAAACTTAGACTTATTTGAAGAATTTAATTCTTCAGCTACAAAACCTAATTTTTCATACTCTTTTGAGTCACTACCAGAATTGTTAGCTTGACCAATTAGGTTTTCTTTTTCAGCTAATTCTAATTCACCCAATACAACATTAAGCGTTAACTCTTTACCATTTCTAAGAATAACTAAGGGTACAGATTTACCAACAGGAGTGCCTGCCACCACTTTAGGAAGTTCTTTCATGCTTTCAATTTCTATATCATTAAACTTCAAAATAACATCACCAGTTTTCACACCTGCTTTTTCTGCTGGACCACCTTCAGTCGCAGAAGAAACCAAAGCTCCTTTAGCAGATTTCATACCTAAACTATCAGCTATTTCCTGAGTTATTTCTTGAATTAGAACACCAAGCCACCCTCTTTTAGTTCTTCCGTATTGCTTAAGTTGGTCTGTAACTTGCTTTGCAAGATTGGAAGATACTGCAAATCCTATTCCAACAGATCCACCAGATTGAGAAAATATTGCCGTATTTATACCAACAACATTACCTTTCATATCAAACAAAGGGCCTCCTGAATTTCCTCTGTTAATAGACGCATCTGTTTGAATGTAATCATCATATGATCCAGATAAATTTCTGCCTCTAGCTGAAACAATACCTGCCGTGACGGTACCTCCAAACCCAAAAGGATTTCCAATTGCCATAACCCAATCACCCACTCTAAGATTGTTAGAGTCACCAAATTTTACAGCTTTTAATTTAGTTTTTTTTGGGTCTATTTTAAGTAAAGCTACATCAGTTTTTGGATCTTTTCCAACAACTGTGGCTTCAAAAGAGGTGTCGTCATATAATATTACCATGATTTTCTCAGCATTATCTATCACATGATTATTAGTTATAACGTATCCTGTTTCATCAATTATAAAACCAGAACCTAAAGATTGAGCCTTTCTTTTTTTACCACCAGGTTGATCAAATTGTTTAAAAAACTCTTCAAATGGTGATCCAGGAGGAAAGGAAGGCATTTGCCTTGATTTGTCCTCAATTACTGTAGTGGTTGATATATTTACAACAGAAGGGCTAAGTTTTTCAGCAAGATCAGCAAAACTATCAGGTGCACTTTTAGCATGAGAAATATTAACTGCAAAAAATATAACAAAAATATTAATTGAAAAAGCACAACTAAGTTTTTTAATTAAGGACATAACAACACCATCAAAATAATTTAATTTTTATTCATACTCAGAAAAAAGGCAGTTTTATGGCTCAAAGAAATAACATCCACATTAATTGAATTTATTTTCCACTCTGATTACCAAAAAAACTAAAAAAATCACTGTCTGGACTAAGCAACATTGTAGTTCCTTCATCAGTAAACGTATTCTCATAAGCAAGCATAGATCGATAAAATTTAAAAAAGTTCTCATCCTGACCAAAAGCATCCGAATAAATTTTAATAGCTTCACCATCGCCATCACCTCTTAATGCCTCAGCTTTTCTTTTACTTTCTGCTACAAGAACCACTCTTTGTTTATCTGCATTAGCTCTAATTTTTTGAGCTTCTTCAGCACCTTCTGCTCTAAACTCTTTTGCTTCTTGTTGTCTTTCTGTTTTCATTCTATTAAATATGTTTTGACTTGTTGCTTCAGGATAATCAGCTCTTCTAATTCTGACATCGATTATTTCCATTCCAAGTCTCTTAATTATGGTATTAACTTCTTCGGAAATATCTTTAACAATTTCAGTCCTGGCATCGGATAAAATAGCAGTAAGTTCATAACTTCCAAAAACTCTTCTCACTGAGGAATCAATAATTGAATCTAACCTTTGCCTTGCACCAAACTCACTTCTAACTGTTTGGAAAAATAATAATGGGTCAACTATCTTAAATCTGGAATAAGTATCCACCTCTAATCTCTTTTGATCAGCCAATATTACCTCTTCAGAATCTTGAGATACAAGCGATAGAACTCTTTTTTCAAAAAAAGTAACTTCTTGTATGAATGGAATTTTAAAGTTAAAACCAGGTTTATTAACTAATCTTTTAGGCTCTCCAAATTGAAGTACTAAAGCCTGTTGTGTTTGATCAACTATGAAGAAAGAACTTAACAAGCCAAAGAGAACTACAAGAACACTGGCACCTGATAGAATTTTATAAGAAGACATTATTAGTTACCCTTTTGTTTTAATTGATCTAGAGGTAGATAAGGAACAACACCAGAGGTGCTTGCAGATTTATCCATTATAATTTTTTTAACGTTAGAAAAAACTTTTTCCATGGTTTCCAAATAAATTCGAGACTTAGTCACTTCAGGATTAAGCTTATAACTTGTGTAAATAGAGTTAAATCTATCAGCGTCACCCTTAGCTCTGTTAACAACTTCACTTGCATAAGCTTCAGCTTCTGAAATTAATTGAGCAGCTTCACCCCTTGCTCTTGGAACAATGTCGTTTCTAAAAGCTTCAGCTTCGTTAATTAAGGTGTCTCTATCTTGCCTTGCTCTTTGAACATCATTAAAAGCGTCAATAACTTCAGCTGGAGGGTTAACGGATAATAATTGAACATTTCGAATTTCGACACCTGCTTGGTATTCATTTAAAAGTTCTTGGAGCATGTTCTTGGCTTTAACTTGTATTTCTTGTCTTCCTCCAGTAAGAGCTGTTTGAATTTTTGTTTGACCAATAATGTCTCTCATAACTGATTGAGCAGCTACCTTAACGGTTTCAGGAGGATCTTGAATATTAAACAGATAAGCCCCAGCGTCCGCAATTTTCCAAAATACTACAAAATCTATGTCAATATTATTTTCATCTCCTGTAATCATCTTTGATTCATCAGGTACATCTCTTCTGTTTGATGTACCTGCACCAAAAGATCTGTATCCAATTTCAATTCTATTATCTCTTGTAACATCAGGCGTAATTACCTTTTCTATGGGTGTTGGCAGATGATAGTGCAAACCAGGCGGAGTAGTTCTTACCCATTCACCAAACCTCATAACAACTCCTTGTTCTTGTGGGTTCACTCTATAAATACCAGTCATCAACCATAAACCTAATAGTATAAATAGAAGTATTATTAAGCCTTTACCACCACCGAATCCAGTAGGCATCATTTTTTTAAATTTTTCCTTGCCTTCTCTAAGCATTTTATCAACATCAGGCGGGGTTCCATTAGAGCTTGGTCTTTTCCCCCATGGATTATTTCCACCCCCACTTCCCCAGGGTCCAGATCCGTTATCATTAATGTTATTTATAATCATGCAAGGAGCTCCAATGGTTTGATTTTTCTTATTAAGATTGAATTACTTTAGTTAATGAATATGATATTTGCATTACAGTATTATATTTCAACCTCTATTCAAAATTATTTCTAGGTATACTTAATGAATGACAAAAAATTAGAAGAAATAAATAAAATTTTAAGCTCTATTACTCTAAAAGATCAAACAACCAATATTCTTGGCGCAAAGATGATTAGCGGATTGGAGTTAAAAGAAAATACTCTAACTTTTACTCTTGAGCTTTTACCTGAACAACTTAAAGAATCAAATGAAATTAAACAAATGATCGAAAATAAATTATTGTTAATTCCAGAAATTAATAAAGTTTCAATTATTTTAACTTCTCACAACCTTAATAAGGGGAAAAATCAACAAAATAACTCCACTCTCAAACCCGCAACACACATCATTGCAATTGCTAGTGGCAAGGGAGGTGTAGGAAAATCAACCACTGCAATTAATTTAGCGTTATCATTATTAAAATTAAATTATAAAGTTGGGATTTTAGATGCTGATATTTATGGACCAAGTCTTCCAAAGCTAACTGGAATTAGTATTAAACCGAAAAGTAATGGCAAAAAAATTATCCCCCACAATGCTTTTGGGTTACAAGCTATGTCAATTGGATATTTAGTGCCAGAGGATACTGCTACTATATGGAGAGGCCCGATGGTGATGAGCGCAATTGAACAGTTGCTTAGAGATGTTGATTGGCAAAATCTAGATATTTTAATTATTGATATGCCTCCAGGAACCGGGGATGCTCAATTAACATTGTCCCAAAGAGTTCAACTTGCAGGTGCAGTTATCGTTTCTACCCCTCAAGATTTATCATTAATAGATGCTAGAAAAGGGCTTAATATGTTTAAAAAAGTAAACGTTCCCATTTTAGGAATTATAGAGAATATGAGTTATTTTCTTTGTGACATATGCGACACTAAACATAATATTTTTGGAAATGGTGGTGCCAAAGCTGAAGCAGAAAAATTAGGAGTTCCCTTCTTAAGTGAGATACCTTTAGATATATCATTAAGAACGAGCTCTGATGAAGGAAAACCGATTGTGTATCAAGAGCCAGATAATTTGATTTCAAAAATATATCTTCAGATTGCTAATCAAATTTCTAAAAGCATTGAAAAACAAAGGAAACCAATGCCCACTATTTTACAATAAATTTAAAAAACTCGTTGGTAACGCCAGTAACTAAACTCTGGGAAGTCTAAAGTTTTATTAAATTGCTGTAATTTAGTTTTTTTCCAATCCTTATCATTAAGTTCAGGAAACTTTGTACCTTTATTTATATTAATGTGAACCTTAGTCATTTGTATTACGTCACAATAGTCTATCCCCAATTTATATATTTCTGCTCCACCAAATAGATAAATTTTTTTTTGAGTTATTTCTTTAGAATTACAATTTTCATTTTCAATCCATTCATCTGCTTTTCTTATGGCATTATCAAAAGAATTAACCACTATAGAACCACTCATATTATAAGATTTTGAACGAGTTAATACTATATTTGCTCTTCCAGGAAGAGGCCTGCCAATAGATTCCCAGGTTTTTCTACCCATGATTAAGGGCGCTCCCATTGTCATTGATTTTAATCTTTTTAAATCACCAGGTAGATGCCATAATAATTTATTCCCATCACCAATTATCCTATGTTGGTTCAAAGCTACCACACATTCCATAGGAAACTTCAAATCTATCTTTGCAATCATTTTAGACAGCTACTGGAGCAGAAATATTTGGATGTGGATCATACCCCATTAATTCAAAGTCTTCATACTTAAAATCATTTATGCTATTAAACTTTTTCTTGAACTTTAAGTGGGGTAACTTTTTCGGAGACCTTGATAACTGTAATTTTGCTTGATTAAAATGGTTTGTATAAATATGAGCATCTCCCAAAGTGTGGACAAAATCACCCACTGAAAGACCTGTAACATTTGCAATCATATGAGTTAATATTGAATATGAAGCTATATTAAATGGAACACCTAAAAAAATATCTGCACTTCTTTGATATAATTGACATGATAATTTATTTTCAGAAACATAAAACTGAAATAGGCAATGACAGGGAGGCAAAGCCATAGATACTACATCAGATGGATTCCATGCAGAAACAATAAGCCTGCGGGAATTAGGGTTTTTTTTAATTTGATTAATCACGTCATTTAGTTGGTCAATTTTTCTTCCATCTGGCGTGTCCCAACTTCTCCATTGTTTACCGTAAACTGGGCCAAGATCACCGTTAGAGTCAGCCCATTCATCCCAAATGGATACTTTGTTTTCTTTTAAATACGATATATTGGTATCACCTTTAATAAACCACAATAGTTCATGTATAATGGATCTTAAATGAAGTTTTTTTGTAGTTAGCAAAGGTAACCCATCTTTTAAATCAAACCTCATCTGCCAACCAAAAACAGAATGAGTGCCGGTTCCCGTTCTATCTTCTTTGAGGTTACCGCTATTTAGTACATGATCTAATAAATCTAAATATTGTTTCATTATTAACTCCAATAGAAAATGGTCTATTAAATTCTATCATTATGTGTTCTTTAATAAAAATAATAAATGATGTATAGTAAAAAGGTCATTTGTATGACTATGGTGATAAACGTTTTTTAGAATAAGCTTAGCGGACCCGGGGGCGGTACCCGGCGCCTCCACCATTTTATGGGGGCGAAATAGGATCGACGCGTGTAGTAAAAATTAAATTTTCACTCGGTATTGTACCACCGTTATCGGGCTGTTTTAATAGTTGCAAACGACAACTATGCTCCGGTAGCTGCAGCAGCGTAAGCAGCCAAAGCAACCGAAACTTAGTCCAATTTTATAGCTAAAATTGGCGGGGTTGAGTTTACCTGGCAACAGAAATACTTAGATGGCGAGAATTTATTTCTCGCCATTTTCATTTTGTAGTTTTATCTTGTAAAATTAATATTAAAAAATATACAATATAAAATATTTAACAAATTTAGAGAGTTACCCTTGGTTGATAACAACGATAATGGTGGATTAGATAATAAAGGTTTTGATTACGATACCTTAGTTGAAGAAAGCCTAAAAATTGTTGTTAAAAAAGTCTTAAAAATGACCTCGGAAGATGGTCTTTTGGGTGAAAGTCATTTTTTTATTTCCTTTAATTCAAAGGACCCAGAAGTTGTTGTACCTTCTGAATTAAGGGGAAATGATAACTCTGAAATAAAAATAATCATTCAACATCAATTTTGGGATTTAAAGACAACCGAAGATCATTTTGAAGTAACGTTATCCTTCAATGGACAAAAAAAGAATATTTTTGTTCCTTTTCGTTCAATCACATCATTCACAGATCCCTCCGTTGGATTTAGCCTCCAATTTAAAATCGATCAACCCATAAAACTTCTTTCAGATGGAAACAACATTCAGAAAAATGAATCATCAAAAATTTCTGAAGTTAATTTAGAAAAAGAAACTAAATCTGGTGAAGTAGTTTCTTTAGATGAATTTAGAGATAAAAAATAAAAAAATGCTTTATTTAAGGAGATTTTCTTGAGCGGATTTAATTATTCACCCATGTTCCCAATTTCAGAGGACAAAACAGAGTATATAAAAATATCTGATTCTTATGTAACTAAATCAGTGATTGATGGTATTGAAATCTTAAAGATTGATCCTCAGGCTCTAACCTTACTTACTCAAAGAGCTTTCAAGGATGTGTCTCATTTATTAAGAACGTCCCACCTTAAACAACTTAAAGATATATTAGATGACGAAGAGGCTTCTCAAAACGATCACTTTGTTGCTCTAACCATGCTTAAAAATGCTAATATTTCTTCTGCTGGCATTCTTCCAATGTGCCAAGACACTGGCACTGCTATTGTTATGGGTTATAAAGGAGAAAAAGTTTTTACTAACTCTGATGACAGTAAACACATCTCTTTAGGTGTTTTCAACACCTATCAGGAAAACAACTTGAGGTTTTCACAATTAGCTCCTGTTTCAATGTTTGATGAAAAAAATACTTCTAACAACCTTCCCGCAGAAATTACTTTGTTTGCATCAGAAGGAACTGAGTATAAGTTTGCCTTTGTTCAAAAGGGTGGTGGTTCAGCTAATAAAAGTTTTTTATTTCAAGCAACCCCAGCAAACTTAAACTATAAGGGTTTAAAGGATTTTTTATATGAAAAAATTATTTCTTTGGGAACCGCAGCATGTCCACCCTACCATCTTTCTATTGTAATTGGTGGCACTTCAGCAGAATTAAATTTAAAAACTGTTAAGCTTGGTTCAATGCGTTATTTAGATAATCTACCTACGCAAGGAGATCACAAAAGTGGACATGCATATAGAGATCTCGAGTGGGAAAAAATTGTTTTAGAAATGACTAGAGAAATGGGAATAGGAGCTCAATTTGGAGGAAAGTATTTTTGTCATGATGTTAGGGTTATTAGGTTACCTAGACATGGTGCCTCCCTACCAATAGGAATAGGAGTATCCTGTTCAGCAGATCGTCAAGTACTAGGTAAAATTAATGAAAATGGAATTTTTATTGAAAAATTAGAAACTGACCCAGCCCAATTCTTACCTGAAATTGATCCAAAAGAGATGCTAGAAGATACCGTTATTAATATAAATTTAAATAAACCGATGGCACATATTTTAGAACAACTAAATAAGTGTGAAATTAAAACAAGAGTTAGTCTGTCTGGTCCATTAATTGTTGCTAGAGACATAGCACATGCGAAACTTCTAGACAGATTAGATAAAGATGGATCACTGCCAGCCTACATAAAAAATCACCCAGTTTATTACGCCGGGCCAGCAAAAACTCCAGATGGGATGGCATCCGGCTCATTTGGCCCTACAACCGCAGGTAGAATGGATGCTTATGTCGAAAAATTTCAAAAAAATGGTGGCTCAATGGTTATGCTTGCAAAGGGTAATAGATCTTCTCAAGTTAGAGACGCCTGTAGTAAATATGGTGGGTTTTATCTTGGAACCATTGGAGGCACAGCTGCAAAAGTTGCATTAGATTGTATTAAAAAAATTGAAGTATTAGAATTTCCTGAGTTAGGCATGGAAGCTGTCTGGAAGATAGAAGTAGAAAATTTTCCAGCATTTGTTGTTATTGATAATAAAGGTAATGATTTTTTTAAAAACTAATCTGTCATCATTTTCATTATGGAAAAAAGATCAGATTTTCCTTCAAAACCAATGCCGTTAATTTCAGGTAATTTAATATAACTATTTTCTACTTTTACACCATCCGGGAAACCTCCGTATGGTTGAAAAAGGTCAGGATAACTCTCATTACCTCCTAAACCTAACCCTGCTGCTATTGCTAATGACATTTGATGGCCACCGTGAGGAATACATCTTGAAGTATCCCAATCATACTTTTTAAGCATTTCGATTATCTTTAAGTATTCAACCAGGCCATAACTTAGTGCGCAATCAAACTGAAGCCAATCTTTTTCCTTACGCATACCAGCATATCTAATAAGGTTTCTAGCATCTTGAACTGAAAATAAATTTTCACCAGTTGCTATTGACCCTAAATAATGTTGGCTTAGTTCTTTATGAAGTTCAAAATCAAGTGGATCACCAGGCTCTTCATACCAAAACAAATTATAATCTGACAGGGCTTTTCCGTAGCTTATAGCTGTTTCTAAATCAAACCTACCATTTGCATCAACTGCAAGTTGATCATTAGGACCAAGAATTTTTAATATTGCCTCAATTCTTTTCAAATCTTCAGATAAAGATGCTCCACCTATTTTTTTTTTCACTACTGAATAACCAAGATCTAAATATTTTTTTATTTCATCAGTTAAACCTTGTAATCCTTGATCAGGCCAATAATATCCTCCAGCAGCATAGACAAAAACATTTCTATTAGGAATGCTATTACCATATCTTTCTGCAAGAACTTGATATAATGGTTTTTCTTCTATTTTGGAGATAAGATCCCATATAGCCATATCAATTGTTCCAACAGCTACAGATCTCTCACCATGCCCACCAGGCTTTTCATTTTTCATCATAATATTCCACATTTTATGTGGATCGAAGTTAGTTCCGTCTTCATTTATGATATCTTTTGGCAAAGCTTCTAATAACCTTGGTCTAAACCTCTCCCTTATTAGGTGACCTTGTCCATATCTACCATTTGAGTTAAAACCATATCCTATAACAGGTTTTCCATTTTTTATGACATCAGAACAAACAGCAACTAAACTAATAGTCATTTTACTAAAGTCAATATAAGCATTCTTTATATTCGAACTAATAGACTTAGTTTCTTCTATTATATTAGTGATTTTCATTTTTTGCAGGTAGAATTAATTAAGGCTTAATTTAAAATCGTTTTTGAACATAAACAATTATTCAATCACCCCTGACGAGCTTTAAATCTCGGGTTTCTCTTATTAATAACATATAATCGGCCTCTTCTTTTAACTATTTGACAGTGCCTGTCTCTGACCTTTAATGTTTTTAAAGAACTTACTACTTTCATTTTAATACCATAATAAAATTTTATAGATGTATTATCTTAACAAATTATTTTGGTCAAGATTTATTGTTGTATTAATATCTATTAATTGAATTTTATACCACTTCCACCTAAACCACAGTATCCATTAGGATTTTTAAAAAGATATTGTTGATGATAAGTTTCAGCAAAATAAAAGTTTGTATTTTTTTTAATTTCAGTTGTGATTTTGCCTAAGCCATTTAGATAAAGTAAATTTTGGAATTCTGTCATTATTTCTTTAATTTCACTCAAATCTTCATTGCTTTTAAAGTATATAGAAGACCTATATTGAGTTCCAATATCATTTCCTTGTCTCATTCCTTGAGTTGGATCATGCCCTTCCCAAAAAGAAATGAGAATCTTTCTTAAGGTTATTTTCTTTGGATTATAAACTATCCTAACAACCTCGGTGTGACCTGTTAAGCCACTACACACTTCTTCATAAGTAGGATTACTTGTATGACCACCAGCATATCCTACTGAAGTATGATAAACTCCATCTAATTGCCAAAAAATTTTTTCTGCTCCCCAAAAACAACCCATTCCAACAATAATAGTTTTAAAACCTAGAGGAATCTCTCTTAAATCAACGCCGCTAATCTCATTTTTTAAAATTGGTTCCAATTCTTTTTCTCTACCAACTAAAGCTTCACTCTTCTCAACTATTTTTTCTTTTTGCTTAAAAAAGAACATATTATCCTCTTGTCTATCTCTTCATATAATGAAAGGAACTTAAAAATTAAATAAACCAAAACTTGATTATTATACAACTTCAATATAATGAAATTATTTTATAGATTAAAGGAATAATTCTAATGAATGAGGATATTTATGGTATAAAAAAATGGGGAAATGACATACTTGAAGTCCTTGAAAATGGAAATATTGGACTAAAAAATCCCTTTTTCCCTCAAAACCCTCCTACAGATCTCATAAAAATTATTCAGAGCTTGAATGAAAGAGGTATAAGTTGTCCCGTTTTGCTTCGAATAACAGATTATTTAGCTTTTAGAATTAAACAAATAAATCAATCATTCTCAAATGCTATTAATGAGATTGGATATAAAGGTGACTATAGAGGAGTTTTTCCTGTTAAAGTTAACCAACAAGCCCAAGTAATTGATAGAATAGTTGAGTATGGAAAAGAATTCGATTTCGGACTTGAAGTTGGTTCTAAACCAGAATTATTAATAGCTTTAGCTCACGATCTATCTAGTAATTCTACTATTATTTGTAATGGAATTAAAGACAAAGAATTTATTAACCTAGCTCTATTATCACAAAAAATTGGTTTCAAAACCATTCTTGTCCTAGAAAGCCCCAGAGAACTTGACCTAATTATAGAAGTTTCAAAGGAGTTGAACATTGCTCCCCTTCTAGGAATAAGAATTAAATTAACAAATAAAGTCAGTGGTAATTGGTCACAATCTAGTGGTGATAGGAGCGCATTTGGGCTATCTGTAGAACAAGTAATGAAGGTCATAGAAAAGCTCAGAGCCAATAACTATCTTGATTGCCTTATACTTCAACATTCTCATCTTGGAAGTCAGATACCAGACATAATTGAAATTAGAAAAGCTACTCAAGAAGCATGCAGATTTTTTTCAGAAATAACAAAACAAGGTGCTCCTTTACAGTTTTTAGATCTCGGGGGAGGACTAGGTGTTGATTATACAGGAGAACAAAAATCTGCCTTTAATTCAATAAATTACTCCTTGGATGAATATTGCACAAACATTGTTGAAACAGTAAAATACGAATTAGATAGATCAAATTTAAAACATCCTACCATCGTAACTGAATCTGGTAGAGCTTGTATAGCTTCTAGCTCAATGTTAATTTTTAATATATTAGAAACAACTAATTTTGACAGCAATCAAACAGAGACGATCAAAGACGATGATCATCCTTTATTAAAAAACATGATGCAAATACCTGAATATCTAAATTTAGATAGGGCTCAAGAATGTTTAAATGATTTAAATTATTATAGAGACGAAATTCGAACCCTTTTTAGGAGCGGTCAGATTGATTTACCTAATATGGCTAAAACAGAAGAAACTTATTTATATGTAATCAATAAAATAAAAAAAGTTCTTTCTTCATCTTTAGATATCACAGACGAACTTCAGGTTTCTATTGATAACATGGCAGATATTTATCATGGAAATTTTTCATTATTCCAAAGCTTGCCTGATGTTTGGGCTATAGATCAGCTTCATCCTATTGCTCCTATACAAAAACTAAATGAATATCCAGATAGAAAAGCAGTACTAAATGATATTACTTGTGATAGCGATGGTATGATTAATAAATTTGTTCTCAAAGACGGCATCTCTAATACTATTCCTCTTCATAGTATTGAAGAAAACGAAGATTATTTTTTAGGAGTATTTTATATTGGAGCTTACCAAGAAACTCTTGGTGATCTTCACAACTTGTTTGGTGATACAAATGTTGTAACAATAAAATTAAAAGATGATGGAGGCTATCAACTTTTACATGAACAGGAAGGTGATACTATTTCAGAAGTTCTTTCTTATGTTGAATATGAGCCGAAAGATATTATCAATAGATTCAAGCGCATTGTAGAGGATGCAGT
>JADHRC010000019.1 GCA_016777645.1 Alphaproteobacteria bacterium | reverse complement strand
CCTATAAAATTGGCAATAAATTCATTTTTAGGCTTATTAAATACTTCATAAGGGCTTCCAACTTGCTCAATTTTTCCTTTGTTCATTACGACAATCATATCAGCTAATGCCATTGCTTCATCTTGAGAGTGTGTTACATGAATAAACGATATACCCAACTTTTTTTGCAATGTTTTGAGTTCAGCCCTCATTTTAATTCTTAAAAAAGGGTCTAATGCAGACAATGGTTCATCTAAGAGTAATATAGAAGGATTTGTAATAAGAGCTCTAGCCAATGCTATTCTTTGTTGTTGACCACCAGAAAGTTGATCAGGAAAACGCTCAGAAAAATCATCCATTTGAACTAATTTTAGGAATTCTAATGATTTATTTTTTCTTTCTATTTTTTTTATACCTCGCATTTTTAGAGCAAATCCCACATTATCCAAGCAAGAAAGATGTGGAAACAAAGCATAATTTTGAAACATCATTGCCGTCCCTCTTTTTGCGGGTGGTAGATTATTAATTATATTTGAGCCTAAAAGAATATCTCCTTCAGAAATCTCTTCATGCCCAGCTATCATTCTTAAAGTCGATGTCTTACCACAACCAGAGGGACCAAGGAAACAACAGTAAGTTCCGGCAGGTATTTTGAGGTTGATTTTGTCGACGGCTACTGTTTCACCATATTTTTTTGAAAGAATAGCAAATTCTAGGTTTTCAGGGTTACTCAATTTTTTAAATCCAACTTAAATATGTGAGTATTTTAATTCAAATTTGTCTAGACTTTAAGCAATTTTATAATAATTATTATAATTGCTTAAAATTAGTGCAAGCTAACCTCTGCTGATATTTACACTTTGCCTACTCATATTATAGAGACTAATTTGTACTAAACAAACAAAAATTGGAGGCTTTGATGATCAAAAAACTAACTCGACGTAAAATGCTTAAAACTTCTACTGCAGCCTTAGGTGCAGTTGCTGGTGCAGGCTTGTTAAAAGGTTTCCCAGCAATTCACGCAGCTGATGCCCCCGTTATTAGATATCTAGGTACTGCTGTTAACATGGGTGATGCAGTCCAAAAAAAACTATTTGATGACACAGGCATTAAAGTTAAATTTATAGTCAAAACAACTGACGAAGTAACAAAAACAATTTTCACACAACCCAATAGCTTTGATATTGTTGATTCTGAATACTTTAGTATGCCAAAATTAGTTCCATCAGGAAACTTGTTAGGAATGGATACTAAAAGAATCAAAGAATGGGACAATGTAACTTCAGCATTTACAAAAGGAGAAGTCGCTGGCAAAAAAATTGGTGACCAAGGAACTGCGCCAAAAAAAGTTATGTATCTAAAGGGACCAGAATCAAAAGAATTTTCATCTGAGCCCACACAATATGTTACATTAATACCTACTGTTTATAATGCTGATACACTTGGAATACGACCTGACTTGATCAAAAGACCTATAAGCAGTTGGGCCGAGTTATTAAATCCGGAATTTAAAGGTAAAGCGTCAATTTTAAATATACCATCTATTGGTATTATGGATGCTGCTATGGTTGTTGAAGCTATGGGAGAATATAAGTACCCAGATAAAGGTAACATGAGCAAAGAAGAAATTGATTTAACAATGAAAATTTTTACAGAAGCTAAGAAATCTGGTCAATTTAGAGCATTCTGGAGTGATTTCAATGAAAGTGTTAATTTAATGGCATCTGGTGAAGTTGTGATTCAATCAATGTGGTCACCAGCTATTACAGCAGTAAGAACTAAAGGTATTCCATGCGTTTATCAACCTCTAAAAGAAGGATATAGAGCTTGGGCTGCAGGTTTTGGATTACCCTCAACTACTAAGGGTAGACAAGCAGATATTTGTTATGAATTTATAAATTGGTATTTATCTGGTTGGGTTGGTGCTTATTTAAATCGTCAAGGATATTATTCTGCAGTTATACCAACAGCTAAAAAATATATGGAAGCCTATGAATGGGATTATTGGATGATGGGCAAACCTGCCACCTCTGATATTATGAGCCCTGAAGGTAAAAAATTAGCATCCAAAGGTGAAGTTAGAGATGGTGGTTCTTACGAAGCCAGAATGGGCGCTGTGGCATGCTGGAATGCTACCATGGATGAAAACAAATATATGGTTAGAAAATGGAATGAGATGATAGCTTCTTAAAAAAAAATTTTAAAATAGGGTAACACATGTTACCCTATTTTTTTAATCTTTATAAAATATTTATATGATAAAATTCTTTAAGTTAAAACCTTCTGTTGGTTTACTATCAATACCATATAGTTTAATTTTTATATTTTTTTTCTTTATACCATTACTATTAACCTTTGTTATAAGTTTTTGGGACTATAATGAATATTCAATAATACCTGACTTAATTCTTGAAAATTATTCATATATTTTCAAAGATTGCTTTAACTTTGATAAAGAAATGTGTGTTACCTTCAAAACATATTTATCAACCCTTATTTTTTGTTTTATTACTTGGTTTTTCACATTAATTATTGGCTTTTTCGTAGCTTATTTTCTAGCCTTTTACGTGAACTCAATTACCTGGCAGATAGCATTATTTTTACTTTGCACAATTCCATTTTGGACATCAAATGTAATTAGAATGATCTCATGGATACCTCTTCTAGGAAGGAATGGTCTTGTAAATGATTTCTTAGTTTCGACTGGTTTGGTGGATGCCCCACAAGAATGGCTTTTATATTCAGGCTTTTCAATTGTTTTGGCTTTTATCCATTTGTATACTTTATTTATGATAGTTCCAATTTTTAATTCTATGATGAGAATTGATAAGTCAATAATTGAAGCAGCCTATGATAATGGAGCTAACGGTCTTCAAATTTTATGGAATGTCATTATCCCATTATGTAAACCTGGAATAGTCATTGGATCTATTTTTGTCATTACAGTTGTTATGGGTGATTTTATTACAATAGGAATAATGGGAGGACAGCAAATTCCATCTATTGGAAAAATAATCTATGTCGAAATGAGTTATCTACAATTACCTGCTGCTGCAGCAAACGCAGTGATTTTATTAGCCTTGACGCTCTTAATTATTTGGATAATGACTAAAATGATAGATATTCGAAAAGAGCTTTAAAATGCTAAACAAAAAAAATAAAACTTATTATATTTTTCTTTTCTTTTTTTGTTTATTTGTTTTGTTCCTTTATGGACCTACTTTTACAATTATTCTTTTAAGTTTTCAGGGGCCTGATGGAGGCTTAACCTTTCCACTTAATGGAATTTCAACATATTGGTTTAAAGAATTGTGGCGAGGGGGAGCTGTCGTTGATATTGGTTCAGCGTTTAAAAGATCAATAATTTTAGGTGCAATAGTTATGATTTTAACAGTTCTTTTATCTGTAAGTGCTGGTCTAGCATTTAGAAAAAAATTTTGGGGATCAGATACTCTTTTTTTTGCAACAGTAGCTAGTTTAATTGTCCCTTCAATTGTGTTGTCACTTGGAGTAGCGCTTCAATTTAGATTGCTCGATGATTTTACTAAATGGATAGGATCCACTTTTAATATAAATTATATCAATGATTTTTTTCAAACTACTTTAGGAATGTTTACTAGTGGATTAGGTACACAATTGACATGGACCCTTCCTTTTGGATTACTTATTATGTTTGCTGTTTTTAATAGATTTGACAAATCTTATGAAGAAGCAGCTAGAGACCTTGGTGCAACGCCTTGGAAGACCTTTAAAGAAGTTGTTTTTCCACTAATTGCTCCTAGCATAATTGGAATTGCATTATTTGGGTTTACATTATCATATGATGAGTTAGCAAGGTCATCTCAAGTTATGGGTGCTGACAATACACTTCCACTAGAATTAAAAGGACTGACTACAACAGTCACTACTCCTGTAATATATGCCTTAGGTACAGTTACTACCTTAGTATCCTTTAGTGTGATTGGTATTTCTATAGGATGTTATGTATGGCTTAAAAGAAAAAAAGGTTAATTTCTGTGAAAAAAAAAATTTGTATAGTTAATCCCAATACTACTAAAGCAATGACTCATAAAATAGATTTAACCGCAAAAAAGTATGCCAACCTAGACACTGAAATTTTTTCAGTAGAACCAAATGTTGGTCCTGAAAGTATTGAAGGATTTTATGATGAAGCTTTTTGTATTCCTGGGTTGGTTGAACAAATAAAAAAAAATAATGATGCAGATGCATATATAATTGCATGTTTTGATGATACAGGCTTAGAAGTGGTAAGATCTATTACGGAAAAACCAGTAATTGGTATAGGAGAAGCAGCATATCATGTCGCTACTATGATATCTGGAAATTTTACTGTGATAACAACATTAGCTAGATCTATAAGACCCTTAACACATAACTTAAAAAAATATGGTCTTTTTGAAAATTGTGTCAAAATTACTGCTATTGATGTTCCTGTTTTAGATTTAGAAAATATATCAAATGAAAATCTAGATAAATTAAATAAAGTCATTAAAGATACTATAAAAAACGATAAGGCTGAAGCTATCATATTAGGGTGTGCTGGTATGACTGATTTAGCTAGAAATTTAGAAACAAAACATAAATTACCCGTTATAGAAGGCGTTTCCTCTGCAGTTGTATTAGCTGAAAGTTTAATAAATTTAAAAGTTAAAACCAGTAAAGTTGGTTCGTATGCCTTGCCTAGGAAAAAACAATATAATGGTTATTTAAATAAATTTAAACCTTAGAGGTATTTAAAATGAAATTAAAAGTATTAAATCATCCTCTAATTGATTTTTATATGACTATGTTAAGGTCAAAAGATACACAAAGCAGCAAGTTTAGATTTTTAGCAAAAAAAGTTACTTCTCTTATGGCTTTTGAAATTTTTAAAGATTTAAAAGTTTTACCAAAGACTATAGAAACACCATTAGATAAACATAATGGCGTAACATTAAATAATCAAAAACCTTGCATCATTTCCATTTTAAGAGCTGGGTTAATTATGAGTGAAGGCATCACAGACGTATTTGATGAAGTCTCAATTGGACATATTGGTATGTATAGAGACGAGAATACACTTAAACCAATTAATTACGTCAAGAAACTTCCTTCTGATTTAAATAATAGACAATGTTTTCTATGTGATCCAATGCTTGCAACTGGTGGAAGTGCAATTTCTGCTATAAAAACATTAAAACAGCACTGCGCATCAGATATTAAATTAGTTTGTCTATTGGCTTCTGATCCAGGAATTAAAAAGGTGCATGATAATTTTCCAGATGTTAAGATTATATGCGCCCAAAAAGATGACAAACTTAATGAAAATGGTTTTATTTTACCTGGACTTGGAGATGCCGGGGACAGAATTTTTGAAACTTGAAAATTATTTTATAGCTTCCTCAAATCGATTCAAATTTTTAAGTCCTAATTTTTCTGCAGTAGTTTTTATATTTTCCCATACCAAAGGTGCAACAGGCATACCATTATTTAACCTATCAAAATTAGTAGCTATTTCTTTATCCCCGGGGATCAATACTTTATCATTATTTAAAGAGGGTTTGGATGCTCTCACGAAATCAGCATATGATTTAATTTCTTTAGTGAAATATTCAAGATCAACCATTTTCTCAACTGAAATATAGATTGATAACATCCCATTAGCAAATTTTCGTCTTTCTTTATCAGTCAATGCGCCACAAACACCATTACCTGTTAAAGCTCCACCTAAAACTTCCATCATAAAATTTATACCTGAACCTTTATGAAGACCAAACGCTGTAATAGCGCCAGAACCTTTATCTGGATCAGGAACCTCATCATCTCCAATTTTGCCATACATAGCTTCAGGGTTTGTGGTTAACTTTCCAAAACTATCTATTAACGCTCCGTCTGGTAACTTCTTGCCACCCTTTTGAGCAACCATTACTTTGCCTTCAGCAACCGTTGATGTAGCCATATCTAAAACTATATGTTCTTCACCTTGATTTGGTACTCCAATTGCCAATGGAGAAGTACTGCCTCTTCGATCACTACCACCAAAAGGTGCAACTAATAAACTTCCTCTAACATTTACAAAATGAAATGAAATAAGGCCTGCATCAGCAGCTCTTTCTGCCCAATCTCCTATTCTCCCAAGATGACCGGAGTTCCTGAGGCCAACCACTGATACACCAAATTTTTTAGCCCTAGCAATACCATCATCAACGGCATATTCTCCAGCAACTTGACCAAAACCTTGTTTTGCATCCAAGCAACCCATCGCACCAGCATCAATTATAAGTTCTGGTTTTACATTAGGAAATACCCAACCCTTTTCCATCCATTCCACGTAACGAGGAACCCTAGCAATTCCATGACTATCATGTCCTTTTAGATTAGATCCACATAACCTTTCTGCTATTGTCTTTGCCTCATAATCACTACAAGATTTTGCTTTAAAAATTTCTGTTATTAATTCAACGGCAGATTTTACATCCACCCTTATTTCAGAGTTATTATTTTCAGACAATTTAATCCCCCAATAAAAATATTTTATAATTATTTATATTTATTTTAATTAATATATTAACGAAAATTAAACTACTAAGAAATTTTATTTTATAATCATTTTTTAAATAAAAAGTTCTATACACCTGAAATTCGAATTTCTTTATTAAATAAATTAAAGTATATTATTTTTTTAAATTTAATTGGAGGAGAAAAAGTTGATAAAAGGATTAATAGCCCCCATTTTGACACCTTTTGATAATGATTTAAAGGTTGACCAAAAAATGTATGATGACTTAGCACATCAACTTATGAATAACGGGTGCTCTGGTTTAGCTCCCTTTGGTACAACTGGTGAAGCTTTGTCAGTAGGCAATAAAGAAAGAATGCTAGCAATTGAGGGACTTGTTAAATCCGGAATTGATCCCCAAAAGCTTATTCCTGGAACTGGTTTATGTAATTTGCCTGATACTATTGAAATTACTAAACACGCTATTGAACTTGGATGCTTAGGAGCAATGACATTACCACCATTTTATTTTAAAGGAATGAGTGATGATGGGCTTTTTGATTATTTTGAAAAACTAATTGATGGAGTAAATGATAGTAGACTTAAAATTTATTTATACCATATTCCTCAGGTAAGTGGCGTTGGTCTATCGATAGATCTAGTAAAAAACCTAAAAGAATCTTATCCTGAATTTATAATAGGCATTAAAGACAGCTCAGGTGTTTGGGAAAACACGGAAGCATTATTAAAAATCAAGGACTTAGTAGTTTATCCTGGAGCTGAACTTCCTGTAATTGAAGCGATTAAACTAGGTGCACTAGGCTGTATTTCAGCGACTGCAAATTTAAATAGTAAAGACATTTCAAAGGTAATTGATCTATGTCATTCCGGAAATTGGGAAGAAGCAGAGGAACTCCAAAAGAAAGTTAAGTCAGTAAGATTACTATTTCAGGATTATGCACCTATACCAGCTCAAAAATCTTTATTAGCATTACAAACTAAAAATTCCTTATGGAACAATTTAAGGCCTCCATTCAAACCGATCTCTCAAAATAAAACAGCTGAATTAGCAACTAAATTGAGAGATAGTTATGGCTTTGAATTTTAAGGATTAAGATGAAAATTAATGATCTAGTATTACCGCTAAAAGGAAGCTGTCACTGCGGCAAAGTAAGATTTGAAGTTAACACCACAATTAAAGGACTAAGAAGATGCAATTGTTCAATATGCTCGAGAAAAGGCTTTGTTATGGGTACTGCCTTGACAAAAGAATTAACCATTACATCAGGCAAAAATTATTTAGCTACTTATAAATGGAACACTAAAATAGCTGAACATTATTTTTGTACTAATTGTGGCATAAATACTCATCATAAAAGAAGATCAGATCCAAATCAGTATGGATATAATATAGGATGCATTGAGGGTTTTGAAATGTCTTGGATAAAGGATGCTCCATACGTAGACAATACTAAAATGAGCATAGTTAAATAATATTAAATGGTTTTAATTTTATAAGTTTTTCCTGAGAAATTTATGAAGAATTCCTGCAAATATAATGACTAGAAAAACACGAAACATATGATGTGGGCTAACAAAGGACATATCTGCACCCACTGATAGAGCTAAGATATTCATTTCTGACTGCCCTCCAGGAGAGAATGCTAGGAAAATAGATAATGGTTCATATCCGATAGAAGTAAGAATATAGTATATTATTATCAATGGTAAAAACGCAATTAAAGTAGTAACAACGCCAGCAAGAATTGGTCCCGACATTTCTTTTACAGTTATATTCCTAAATAAACATCCCAGCGCGGCACCAAGTAAAATTTGAATTGAAATTACAAGAAAGTAGATTGGCATAGCTTCGATCAATTCAAAAATATGGACTAATGCTGATAAGATCATTGGCCCAATTATTGTTGGTCCTGGGATCTTTAGCTTAACAGCTATATACCAACCTGATATCGATACAAAAAAAACAAATGGTAATTGTTCCCACTTATCGAACAACCCAGGTTGAGGTAACTCAATCACCCCTAAATTTGGAACAAATAAAATTAATAAAGACGCAAAAAAAACAACTACAACTATTCTGGTTGCATGTATAAGGACAAGAGCTCTTGTATTTGCCCCAATCTCTTGACCTAAAATAACCATTTCATTCAATCCACCAGGGATCGAACCATAAATTGATGTAGCTTTGTTCATTTTCATGATCCGAGTTAAGTAAAAAAAGGTTGAGAGACCCATTATTAATATAAAACCAGGAATAAATAACAATGATACACCAATTTCAGGAAGCCTTTCTAAAAGCTCTGGGCCAAAATTAGCTCCAATTGTACATCCTAAAAGTGCTCTACATAGTGGCCTAGGTTTTTTTCCAATAATTACGGGTTTTCCAATAGCTGCAAAAAAACCACACCCAATTAATGGACCCAACATCCAAGGTAAGGGTAAGCCTAAATAATAAGCTATAAAAGCACTTGATATAGCTAAAAACAGACTTAGAAAATACTTCCATTTTTCAGGCCACCAATCAAAAGAATTTTTAAAAATACCAAGAAAAGCTTTATTCATAATTAATATCTTTAGGAACATAAACCTGACCATCCATAATTTTTCTTGATGTTCTATATATTCCACAAGATTGTATAAACTTTTCTTCACTAATAGCAGATGAAGAAGATGTCTGAACTATACAATCAATAGATCCGAGGGGATGTTCTAAAACTACTTTATATTCATCCTTAGTAGGTTTTACTTTTGCTATTTTATTAGCAACAGTATTTTTTATTAAGCAAGCTACAGCTATACAGTTAGTCCCTGTCGCCGCATGAGTTTCATGACAAGTTTTAGGTGTAAAATATCTTGAAGTGATAGTACCACCGTTCTGTGGCTCAGAAAGAAGAGCAAATTTGGGTATTACTTTGTTACTTACATCACCCATACCCATCTTTAAAGCTGCTAAAAGACGTACCTTTTCTATTTTATTTAATAAGCTTTTATTATTATTTAACTCTTTGCTAGTTTCGTTTCCTTTAATTGCAAAATCTTTAGCATTAGCCATTACAATTGGCATTGAAACATCAAGGCATGTAACCTCAACACCTTCAATTTCTGTGATTGGGTTGCCCGTTGGTAATAATTTACCTGTGGTCCCTCCAACAATATTTTTAAACTTTAATAAGATTGGACAACCTGAACCTGGAACACCTGCTATTTTAAATTCACCTGAGTATATAATTTTTTTATTAGGTGTTGGTATATCTGCTTCGATTATTGATTCAGTATTAACAGATCTAATAATTATTTTGGTTCTAAGTTCTTTAGCTTTGATCATACCTCTTTCAATTGCAAAAGGACCTACGGCAGATAACATATTTCCACATGTAGGGCCATAATCTACAATTGCATCGTCTACTGAAACTTGAGCAAAAAAGTAATCTATATCAACATTTTTTAAATCACTTTTGGACACTATACACACTTTACTTGTAACAGAAGTAGCTCCACCCATACCATTTATTTGCCTAGTATCTGGAGATCCCATAACAGCTAATAAGAATTTGGTTAATTGATCTCTTTCACTTGGCAAATCTTTTTTGTCAAAAAGTACACCTTTGGACGTCCCACCCCTCATATATGCAGCAGGTATTCCAATTTGATCTGTCATATTTTTCCTATGTAATAGTTTTCTTTAAAATATTTATAAAGTTTTTAGTCAATTCTTTAGTAGATAAGTTTCCACCAAGATCACGTGTTAAGTAATTTGGTTTAGATAAGATTTTTATAACCGACTTATCAATAAAACTCGATGCTAAATTTAGTTTTTTTAATTTTCTTTTTTCTCCAATCCAATTCAATAACATAGCTGTAGATAAAATTAGGGAAATTGGGTTGGCAATATTTTTGCCTGCAATATCTGGTGCTGCCCCATGTTGTGCCTGCGCCATGGCATTTTGACCTCCAGCATTAAGTGAACCAGCCAGTCCTAAAGAGCCAGAAAATTCTGTTGCTAAATCAGACAATATATCACCAAACATGTTAGTGGTTACTATCACATCAAATTGACTTGGATTTCTTACAATATGCGCCGCACAGGCATCTACAAGCATTTCTTCATATTCGATGTCTTTGTTGTTTAATGCAACCGTCCTACATGCATCAAGAAAGATCCCATCTGTTAATCTCATTACATTTGCTTTATGAACAGCATGAACTTTAGGTTTTTTGTCTTTAGAACTAAACTTAGTTTTAGCTATTCTAAAAGCTGTTTCTGCAATTCTTAGTGAAGCATGTTTAGTTATTTTCCTTATAGCTAAACCAACACCTGGAACAGGGCTGAATTCTCCAGAACCCTCGAACATATTCCTGTCTGCATAAAAACCCTCAGTATTCTCTCTTACAATTATTAAATTCATATTTTTAGAAAGTGATTTAAGATCATTATAATTTCGTGCAGGCCTTATATTAGCAAATAAATCTAATTCAATACGAAGTTTACCAGATGGATTTATGCCACCATTTGCAACTGGTGGATAAATATTGTGATCAACGGGCCCCAGAATAATACCATCTGCTTTTTTGGAAGCTAATAAAACTTTAGAATTAATAGTGGTGCTATGTTTTTTGAGTGATTTTAATCCTATAAGCTCCTTTGTAAATTGAATATCTAGCTGTAATTCTTGGTTTAAAAAAAAAACAACGTCTAAAGTTGCTTCCATTATTTCTGGACCAATACCATCCCCTTCTAAAGCTAAGATGTTAATAGACATAAATTATCTTTCTTATTCGCCTTCAAAAAAGGCATTTTTTTTATTTACGAATGCATCAATACCATTTTTCCCATCAGTTGTTTTTGCAGATTCTGCAATCATTCTGGCTTCAAATTCCATTTGACCTTCTAAAGAATCTAAAAAACTATTATGAACTAAATTTTTCAATTTACCGAAAGCAAGAGAGGGACCTTTGGCTAATTGTTCTGCTAGTTTAATAGCTTCGCTTTTAAGGTTTTTTAAATCCACTACGCTATTGACTAATCCCCATTCTAGTGCTTCCTTTGCACTTAAAACCCTGTTCGTTAATACTAATTCCATATACCTTCTGGAGCCAATTATTCTTGGAAGAAAATATGTTGATGAACCGTCAGGTGTTAATCCAGCTTTTGAGTATGCTGAAATAAATGAAGAATTAGAAGAAGCTAATACAAAATCGGCAAAACCTACAAAGGAAAAACCTGCTCCAGCAGCAACACCATTAACGGCAACTATTAAAGGAGCATTCATTCTTGAAAACCTTGAGATGGCACCATGAAGTATAGTTGTGACTTCTTTTAAATGGGCTGGCATTTTACTTCCATATTCATAAAATGAATGTAAATCACCACCAGCACAAAAAGCCTTTTCGCCTGCTCCAGTCAGAAGAACACTTCTTATTTCAGGATTATCGTCACATTCTAACGAAACTTTAAATAAATCCTCAGCCATAGTACTGTTTAGTGAGTTGTATTGTTTAGGTCTATTTAACTCTATAAAAGCAACTCCGTTTTCAACTTTAAAGTTTATTGTTTTGAATTTCATTTAATTCTTTCTCCTTTGATCTTAAATTTTTTTAAAACTTCATCAGTATGCTCACCCAAAAGTGGGGGTGAAAGATATAATTGAGCTGGGGTTTCAGACAATTTAACCGGGAAACCAGTCATTTTTATTTTTCTGCCTTCTGGGCCATTTGAACTAATGACCATTTCAGTATCCTTAACCAATTGACTATTTAGAGCATCTGGCAATGAAACTATTTTAGCAGCTGGGCACCCAGCATCATTCAATTTTTTTATCCAAAAATCAGAGGTTTTTGAAACCATTTTTTTATTGATAATGTCATTTAAACTGTCTCTATTTTCCATTCTGCTAGCATTGTCTCTATAAATTTCTTGATCAAGTAAATTTAACAATTCTATAGTTTCTAGAAAAATATGACAAAACTTATCACTAGCTGGAGCCACTGCCACCTCTCCATCAGAAGTTTTAAAAATACCATATGGAGCTAAAATTGGGTGATTATTACCTGATTTTTTAGGAGCTTTGCCTGTTACAAAGCTCTCGGAAGATAAATAAGCCATCATTGAAATTAAGCCAGATGTTAAACTAGACTCAACCTTTTGTCCTTTATTTGTATAATTCCTTGAATTTAAAGCACAAACAATTCCAAATGCACAATATAATCCCGCAATTAAGTCTGAAATAGGCATGGCAGCCCTCATTGGACCGCTATCTTCAGTTCCATTTAAAGACATAAAACCACTAAGCGCTTGCGCAATAAAATCAAATGCAGGCTTGTCACTCATTTCACCCTTGCTTCCAAAACCGTTTACAGAGGCACTAATGATTTTAGGATTTATTAATTTTAGGGTTTTATAGTCAAAACCCATTTTATCAAAAACACCTGCCTTAAAGTTTTCTACAACTACATCAGCTTCACTTAATAAAGATCTAAAAATTTCTTTATCTTCATCTTTGTAAAGGTCTAAAATAACGGATTTTTTGTTTCTATTAAATTGAGCAAAATAAGAACTATATCCCTCTACCATATCACCTTGGTTTCTTACATTATCACCTTTGGGAGGCTCAATTTTGATAACTTCTGCTCCCATATCAGCCAACAACATCGTACAGAATGGACCAGATAACACTCTGGTAAGATCAACTACTTTTAATCCTGAAAGGGCACCCTTTGTTTGGTTCATTTAAGCACCTATGGCTGTTGGGACATCATCCATTGAATAAGATAATAATCTATGACCAGCTCTCATTACTTGCCCAGGCAAACGATGACCAACTAGATTTTCTACGTTTTGTGCTATAGAAATTGTTTGTGCTAGATCGATACCAGTTTTAATATCCATCTCATGCAATAAATATATTAGATCTTCTGTGCATATATTACCCGTTGCGTTGGGTGCAAAAGGACAACCACCCATACCACCAAAACAACTTTCATAATTGGAAATACCTTGATCTAATCCAGTCATTACATTTGCAAGCCCAATACCTCTTGTATTATGAAAATGAAGAGTAATTTCAAAATCTGGCACTTTATCTCTAATCGCATTTATTGCCTGAGTTACCACTGGAGGTGTTGCCATACCAGTTGTATCTCCTAATGTTACTCCTCTAAAACCCATTTCTTTATACTCTTTTGAAATATCAGCTAACTTTTTTGATGATATGTTTCCTTCAAATGGACACCCAAACGCCGTGGCAATATCACCTTGAATTGGTGTATTATTTTTACCTGCTATATCAGCTATCTCCTTAAAGCCTAAAAGTGAATCTTTCACACTTCTATTAACATTTTTTTTATTATGACTTTCTGAAGCAGACAAAAAAACAACAATCTCGTCAATTTTTGATTCTACAGCTCTTAGAGCACCTCTAGCATTTGGAACTAGTGCAGCTAAAATTGTATTTGGAGATCTATTGACTTTATTTAAGATTAATTCAGCATCAGATAGTTGAGGGATAGCTTTAGGAGAAACAAATGAAGAAACTTCTATCCTTGGAAAGCCCGCTTTGATCAAATTATTAATTATTTTGATCTTATCTTCAGTTTTAAGAATTGTTTTTTCTGATTGAAAACCATCACGCGGACCTACTTCAGTAACATTAACATGTTTAACTTTCATAATTTATTCTCCACCCACTTTTTTGAAATATGGAAAACAATAAAGTCAAATTAAAAATTATACAACATTCACTTGACCTTTTTGAATTTAGTAGTGAAAATTATAAAATCAATTTAACTAAAATATTCGGGGGATTTAATGAAACGTATTTCAAGTGCTTTATTAGTAGCTTCATCACTAATAGTTTCTACTTCTATTGCTAGTGCAGACCAATTTATTCGTATGGTATCAGGACCGTCTGGTGGATCATGGTATCCGTTAGGTGCTAAAATTATGCAGGTAATGGAAACAGAAATAAAAGGAATATCTACTTCTAATACTTCAGGTGGAGGTATTTCAAATGTTTTGGCTGTTGACGGAGGTGACGCAGAAATTGGTTGGACATACGCTCACACTGTTGCAAATGGATATAGTGGAAAGGGTAAATTTAGCAAAGCTCATAAAAATGTAAGATATTTTGCAACACTATATGGTGCAGCTTTCCAAGTTGCCGTTAGAGCAGATTCAAAAATTTATAGCTTTGAAGATATGAAGTCAGCCAATATCAGTCCTGGAAAGCCTAAATGGACTGGAACAGCTTTTTGTGAGTCTATTTTAAAAGAATATGGTTTTGATTTTGAGACTATAAAGAAAAATGGTGGTGTGGTTCATCAAGGTGACTATAAAGAATCAGTCGCTCTTATGAAAGATGGACAAACTGATGTGTTTATGGCAGCAACTTCAGTGCCTCAGGCAAGTTTTATTGAACTAGAAAATAGTCCTGGAATTAGGTTTATTGGATTACCAAAAGATAGAATGGATAGAATTGTTAAAAATAACCCAGGTTATATTTACGGAAACATTCCAGCAAGTGCCTATAAATCTTTAGATAAAGACGTTCCAACTTTAGGTATTGTTACATCTATGATTGTTCATAAAGATCTTTCTGATGATCTTGTTTACAAAATGACCAAAACATTTTGGGACAACCACGGTGAGTTTGTCAAAGTTAAAGGTGTCTGGAAAAATGTTCTTCTTAAAAAAGCTGTAGATGGTGCTGCTGTTCCACTACACCCAGGTGCAGCTAAATATTATAAAGAACAAGGCGTTTTATAAAATATATTTAAGAAAGGCACTTTCTGTGCCTTTCTTTTTTCTATAAATTTAATTTAAAAATTTTAATTATCCCATATGGCACAAAATTCAAAAAAATTGGTTTATAATGAGATCAAGGAATTAAGTTTTCTTGACGAACTTCTAGAATGGAATAAAGACAAAACGGTTTATTACTGGATAATTGTTATTTGTTCATGGCTATCTATTGGCCTGGCTTTTTATCATTTATTTGTAGCTGTATATGGCACACCAGAAGGTCGATCCTTTAGATCTATTCATTTATCAGCAATGATGGTGTTAGCTGTTTTTATATACCCACTTTTTAGATCTAGTATAAAAGATCCTATTATTTTGAAAGATGATAAGAAAGGCAATCTTCTTAGATCATTTGGTTTTGGGTATGATCTTATAATTTTGCTCTTAATCATATTTGTTCAGCTTTGGACAACTTGGGATATAGAGAGTTTTATGATGAGATATGGTGATAAATATATTGGTGATATCATTGTAGGCTCCATACTAATTTTTGTTGTACTAGATGCAACGAGACGTGCTGTTGGTTGGGCGATGGTAGGTGTTGCAGGTTTTTTTATGTTACATGCATTATACGCTCATAAATTTTTTGGCTTTTTTTATGGTCCCCCAACACGATTAGCGAAATATATAGATACTCAGTTTATGAGTTCTGATGGAATATTTGGAATACCGTTATATGTTTGTTCCACCTACATTGTGTTATTTATAATATTTGGGGGAATATTAATTCGATCAGGAGTGGGAAGATTTTTTGTTGATTTAGCGGTTGCATTAACTGGACATAGAACCGGAGGCCCAGCAAAAGCGGCTGTTGTTGCTTCTGGGATGACAGGCACAGTTTATGGCTCTGCGGTAGCTAATGTTGTAACCACCGGATCTTTTACGATACCTCTTATGAAAAATTATGGTTATAGAGCTAAATTTGCAGCTGCAGTTGAGGCTTGTGCATCTTCTGGTGGACAAATTACCCCTCCTATTATGGGAGCTGCTGCATTTATTATGGCTGAGTTTTTAGAAGCTCCATACACTTATGTTATTTTAGCTGCCTTAATACCTGCATTCTTATATTTTACTACAATTTATTTTATGGTTCATATTGAAGCTGAAAAACATGGGATCGAGAAAATTGATAAATCAATGCTCCCAAATGTAATTGAAGTTCTAAAGGGTGGTGGTCATATGTTGTTGTCACTCGTTGTGCTTGTTGGACTTTTAATTTATGGAAAAACTGCTATGACGGCAGGTTTTTGGAGTATTGTTTCTGTTATAATACTCAGTTTTTTCAAAAAAAATACAAGGATGTCAGTTGTTGATTTGCTGGGAGCATTTGAAAGCGGAATAAAGTCAACTGTTCCTGTTACTATAGCTTGTGCATGTGCAGGGATTATTATTGGATCTGTATTCGTATCAGGTCTTGGATTAAAGTTTACCCAATCTGTTATTGATTTATCTGGTGGAGTACTTTTTATTCTACTCTGCCTTACTGCAATATCAGCAATTATTCTTGGTATGGGTATGACTACTACTGCAGTATATATAACAGTTGCAGCTCTCATAGTACCATCTTTAATTGAAGCTGGTATTATGCCAATAGCCGCTCATATGTTTGCTTTTTACTTTGGAGTTGTGTCAACCATTACACCTCCTGTTGCACTAGCTTCATTTGCTGGAGCAGCAATTGCAAAATCACCTCCTATGTCAACAGCTGTTGAATCTAGTAAAGTAGGTATAGCAAAGTATATTGTCCCATTTGCTTTTGTGTATAATCCTTCTTTATTAATGCAGGGACCAATAATTTGGAGTATTTATAGTTTTATATCCGTCTTGTTAGCTTATTGGTGTATGACATTAGGTTTAGAAGGTTGGTTCAATGGTAAATTGAATGTGTATAAAAGAATTTTAGCACTAATTGGTTCGGTTGCACTACTTATACCTCCATTAGAGAACATACTCGGAATTCAAGGATTGTATTATAATTTTTCTGGATTAATAATTTTGGCTGTAATTTATTTCTTACAAGGCAGATTAAGTTTTAATACGAAGGTGGTGCAATGAATAAAGTTTTTTTAGGTAAACCAATTCATTGGCTCATGATGTCCATAGTCACAATTATAATATTTTCTTGTGGCTTCAATCATATGCATGTAAGCAACTTTAATTTATTTATTTCGATTATTTTTATATCAGTAGCCTTATTAATTTTTTTAATTTTAAAAACTTCATCACAAAAAAATTGATTACAATTTTTTTATTGTTATTGTCATAATATATTCAAAATTCAATGTTATGGGTGATTTATGGGCAGCAAAAAAGAATTAAAAATTCTTTTGGAAGCTACCAAAATTAATAAAAAATTTGGTAACTTTGTTGC
>JADHRC010000018.1 GCA_016777645.1 Alphaproteobacteria bacterium | reverse complement strand
TAATTAAATAATTCTTAAATATTTAATTTTTAATTCTATATCCTGTTTTAAAAATATACCAAATCACCCCAATACAAGAAGAGGTAAATATTAATATAAAAATCACACTAGTTATAATTGGAACATCTCCAATACCAAAGAATGTCCACCTGAAACCAGAAATAAGGTAAACAATAGGGTTTAATAACGCAAAGTTTTGCCAAAATTCTGGTAACATTTCAATAGTATAAAAGCTTCCACCCAAAAAGACTAAAGGAGTTATGATAAGCATAGGAACTATATTAAGTTGTTCAAAATTATCCGAAACTATGCCGATAATAAACCCAAGTAAACTAAATGTTAAACAGGTTAACAGTAGAAAAAACACCATAAAAAGAGGGTATTTTATATCTATGTCAACAAAGAGATAAGAAGTGGCTAATATAATTAATCCAATAGAAAATGCCTTAGTTGTAGCTGCACCTACATAACCAATTACTATTTCTACAAAAGACAATGGAGCAGATAAAAGCTCATATGTAGTTCCAATAAATTTAGGAAAATATATACCAAATGAAGCATTGTTCACACTTTGCATTTGTACAGTTAACATTATAAGTCCTGGGACAATAAATTCTCCGTATGAAACATTACTAATATTTTCCATTCTAGAGCCAATAGCTGCACCAAAAACAATAAAATAAAGCATGGTTGATAAAACAGGAGAAACGAGACTTTGGATTAAAGTTCTTAAAGATCTATTCATTTCATAAATATAGATAGCTCTTATTCCTCTAAGGTTCATACTTTTAATCCTTAATAATTTTCACAAAGATTTCTTCTAATGAAGTTTCTTCAGTTTGTATATCAAACAAGCTAATACCTATTTCGTTCATGTCAGATAGAAGGGAGGTAATCCCTGTTTTCTCATTGCTGGTGTTATAAAAGTAATGAAAAGAGTTGCCATTATCTATTAATTTTAAATTATATTGTTTAAGTTTTTTCGGTATTTGTTTGAGTGTTTTTTTAAGTTTAACTTTTAAGGTTTTAACACTCATCCGTTTAATTAGTTTACTTTTTTCTTCTACAAGTAATAATTCTCCCTTATTTATAATACCTATTCTATCAGCAATCATTTCAGCTTCTTCTATATAGTGAGTAGTTAAAATTATAGTCACACCATCAGCTTTAAGCTCCTTTATTATATTCCACATATCCTTTCTAAGCTCAACATCAACACCTGCGGTAGGCTCATCTAAAAATAAAATTTGTGGATTATGACTTAAGGCTTTAGCAATCATTACTCTTCGTTTCATACCACCAGAAAGAGATTTAATAATATTATTTTTCTTTTCATAAAGCTGTAACTTACCCAAAAGTTTTTCTAGATAAACATCGTCATCTTTTTTTCCAAATAATCTTCTTGAAAATCTTATTGCATTTATGACTTTTTCGAATGGTTCTAAAGCTAATTCTTGAGGGACTAAGCCAACAATCTCTCTAGTTTTCCTGTAATCTTTTATAACATCCATATTATTGATGGTTATTGACCCAGAGGTAATAGATGCAAGACCACATATAGTTGAGATTAGAGTTGTTTTGCCTGCTCCATTGGGTCCTAAGAGAGCAATTATTTCACCTTTGTTGATTTCAAGATTTAAATTTTTTACAGCTGTAAATTTATTATCATAAACTTTTACTAAATTTTTGACTGATATTATTGCCGACAAAATTTTATCCTTTTGTATATAAAATATATCTACATATAGACTATATAAAGTCTTTTGATATTAAAAATAATTTTATTTTTTCTAATTTGTATTAATAAATCTTAATCAATATTATTTTATTTTCTGTTATTGATATAATATAGATTTTTCATTAGCTTAATAGATAATTTTATACGAGTTCATATTGAATAACGAGTTATTTATTACTGGTGCTGGAGTAAGTGCTAGTAGCGGCATTCCAACATTTAGAGGTAGTGATGGTTTTTGGACGATTGGCAGTAAAAATTTTACACCTCAAGAAATGGCTACAAGGTCAATGTATGAAAATAATCCTGGTGAGTTCCTCTTGTGGTATTTCAAAAGGTTTGCATCTTTCAGTTCTGTGAAGCCTAATTCAGCACATTATTGGCTATCTGATAAAAAATTAATAACTCAAAATATTGACGGTTTAGATGGTAAGGCAGGAAATACAGATTATATATCTATTCATGGTAGGCTTGATAAAATTGTCTATTATGATGATGAAATGGTTCATCAAGTTCCATTTAACGCAGAGTGGAATAAAATTATAGATGAAGATATTTCAGATGATAATTTGCTTAAAACCAAACTATTAAAAAAATTTAATATACAGATTGTTAATGACATCCCAGTCCCTATACGTGGGAAATCTCTAAAGCCTTATGTTTTGTTATTTGACGAAATCTATACTGATTTATATCGTATTACTGAAGCCGAGAATTGGATGAAAAATGCTAGTAAAATGGTATTTATAGGAACATCATTTAGCGTCAATATTACATCAATTGCTCTAAGAATAGCAATTAGTAGAGGTCTGGATATTGAGATTGTTGATCCTGAACCAATTAAAATAGATTATGAAAATACTGAATACTTTAAAATGACTGCTGTCGAGTATTGTGATATGAGAAAGTCATAATATTATATTCTAGATTTTTTTATTTAAAGGTATCCAAGTGGCGCTAGCGTAAGCTGCTAACTTACCGTCTGCCCTAAATAAATGAGATTGAAGAAACTCTATGGTCTTCCCTTTTTTTAGATAACTTCCTTTACAGACAATTTCTTCTTCTTTAATTGGCAAGAGATATTTAACATTCATTTCCAATGTTGCGCCAGAACCGTTAGTATAATGAAGTAAATGTCCCATAGATACATCCATTGCAGTAGCAATAATGCCTCCATGAAGTGTTCCTTGTGGATTAAACATAGGTGATTTAGCTTTAAATTTTACAATGCAAGTTTCATCACTATATGTGATTTTAAAACCTAGAAATCTTGATAAATAGAATGAACCAAATTCTTGTTTGTCTGAACTTTCAGCTTCCGACAGCATTGAGGAACCAGTCTCTTTAATTTTTTGAAATTCTTTCATGCTATTTTTTTAATCTAATATATACTGGTTAAGTTTATCGAAATCAAAGTTAATTCCATGCCCTGGTAAATCAGGCGCAATAGTATAGCCGTTATTTACGATTAATGGGCTTTCTATAAATTCATCTATTCTCCATGCATGAAACTCTAGATAAGATGCATTAGGGCATGATGCCAATAAATGAACGTGTAATTCATGAACTCCATGAGAGCAAATTGGTAAATTATTAATTTCGGCCAATTTAGCAATTTTCATAAAAGGAGTTATCCCTCCACAAGTAGTAAGATCAGGTTCTAGAAAATCAACTCCATTAACACTAATAAGATTGTTTACTTCTGCTAGTGTATGTAAATTTTCTCCAGCAGCTATAGGAATTTTTCCCAAAGATCTTAAATATGCATAACCATTAAAATCATCAGGTTTAATGGGTTCTTCAAGCCATACTAAATTAAATTTTTCAATTTCCTTAAATGCATGAACTGCTTGATCTATCCTCCAAGCTTCATTGGCATCAGCCATTAACTTAACGTTTTCTGGTAAATGATTTTTCATTGCATCTAGTCTTTTTAAGTCTTCTGACAAAAATTCTTTTCCAAGCCTCATTTTTATAGATCTAAAACCATCGTCAAGGGATTGTGATGCTCCATCTAATAATTTTTCAATAGTAAAATTCAAGTCAATGTTACCAGCGTATGCTAATACATTTTTGTCGTGACCACCTAATATCCTCCAGAGCGGTTCTTTAAGTAATTTTCCTTTTAGATCCCACAAAGCAACATCAACAGCAGCAATTGCAAAACTAACTGGTGCACCTCTTCCCGCATAATGGGTTGCTTTCCACATATTTTTCCAATGTAATTCTATTAATCTTGGATCTTTTTTTAATAAAATGGGAATAAAACTATTTTTAATAATTGAAGCTATTGCCAATCCCTGATTTTCATGAACAGATATATATCCAATACCACTATCATTGTTATCATTAAAAATTTGACACACAACCAAATCAAAAGCTTTCATAACGCCAGCCGCAAAAGCTTCTACCGGCTCCGATAAAGGAACTTTATAAGTTTTTATCTCAATTCTAGAAATTTCCATTAGTTGCTCCAATTATTATTAATTATAAAATTCAAAACCTTCATAATCATTTTTAATTTTTTGATCACAAATATTTTTATAATTTGCTACCCCTCCTACATAGGGCATAAAATTTCTTGTTTTCCCTAAAATGTTGTCGCCGTTATACCAAGAATGAGCTAATGGGTATAATGTTGCATTAGCTACTTCGTTATTATGTTTAACCCACTCATCTTGTTTGTCTTTGTTAGCATTAACTTGAAGATATTTGTTATTTTTTTTATGTATTATTAAGTTATGAATAAAGTTTACATGCTGTTCAATTGATAAAATCATTTGACTTTTTACACCTGGGCTTTGGGGCCCTGTGATCATGAATAAATTTGGGAAATCTGATACCATGATCCCTAAATATGTTTTAGGTCCTTTTGACCAAACAGATTTTAAACTAATATTTTCTTCATTTAATATTTCTATTGCTTTAACTGCGCCAGTCATTGCATCAAAACCTGTTGCAAATACAAGATCATCAAACTCATATTCAGCATCATTAGAGATCAGACCTTTTTCGGTAATTTTTTGTATTGGATGGTTAGAAATATCTATCAAAGAAACATTCTCCTTATTATATGTTTCAAAGTAATTACTATCTAAACATAATCTTTTAGTACCAATCGGGTGATCGTTTGGACATAATTTTTCTGCTGTTTCTTTATTTTTAACAATTTCTCTAATTTTATTTCGAACAAAATTAGCAGCTGTCTCATTAGCTTCTTTGTTTGTTAATAAATCTGTAAAAGCGAACAACATTGCTTGACCACCTTCTTGCCAAGCACTTTCATATATTTCATTTCTCTCGTCTTCATTTACATCAAATGCTGATTTTGTAGGCGGTTGGTATTTTGCTATACCAAAAGATGAATTTTGAGCAAGATCTCGGTATTTTTTATAATTTTTTTTGTATTTTTCTCTTTTATTTTCTGGAAGTTTGCTGTGTCTTGCGGGTAAACTAAAGTTTGCGGTTCTCTGAAAAACCAGTAATTCTTTCGCAGTTTCAGAAATTACTGGAATTGACTGAACCCCAGATGAACCAGTTCCAATTATTCCTACTTTTCTTCCTTTAAATTCAGGCATTTTTTCTGGCCACGCACCAGTATGATAAATCTTTCCTTTAAAATTAGATATGCCCTCTATGTTTGGGGTGTTAGGAGTGGATAAATTACCAGTTGCTAAAATAAGGTAATGGCATTCAATTTTTATATTATTATCTGTTTCAACTATCCACTTATTATTTATAAATCTTGCTTTAACAATTGAGGTTTTAAAATTTATATTTTTTCTTAGATTAAATTTTTTAGAAACAAAACGTGCATATTCTAAAATTTCAGGCTGAGTTCCATATTTTTCTTTCCAATTCCATTCTTGTTGTAATTCATCAGAAAAGGAATATGAGTAATCCATGCTCTCAATATCACATCGAGCTCCAGGATATTTGTTCCAATACCATGTTCCCCCAACATCATCAGCTTTCTCAAATATTTCAGCATTAAATCCTTCTTGAATTTGTTTATGAAGGCAATACATACCAGCAAATCCGGCGCCAACTATGACAGTGTCTAAATTCCTATATGTAATCAAATTTTTCTCCATAAATAAATTTTTTTTATACTAGATCTTGAATTTTTATTTATCAATACCAAATGATAATCGTGATGCCATTAAGGGTCACAAAAACTAAATAACATTGCCATAATGGGATGTTTAACAACTCGCTTTAAAAGGAGATAAAAATGACTATACTACCAACATTAGCTTTACGTTCTTTTGTAGGTTTCGATAATCTATTCAATGAACTTGAAACTATATCAACCCAAAAACAAAACTCTTTTCCTGCTCATGATATTCTAAGAATATCTGAAGATGAGTACGAAATTACCTTAGCTTTGTCTGGATTTAATAAAGACGATTTATCCATAGACGTTCATGACGGTGTTTTGACTATTAAAGGTAATGGTGGATCTGAAGTTCAAGATGATAAGATACAATATCTTTACAAGGGTATTGCTAAAAGATCATTTGAACAAAAATTTAGATTGGAACAATACGTTGACGTTAAAGATGCTAAACTTTCTAACGGTTTATTAACGATCTCCCTATTAAGAGAAATACCAGAAGAAAGAAAGCCAAGGCAAATAACTTTAAAATCAGCTTAGTTTTAATTGGGTTAGGACAAGTTTTTGTCCTAACCATTTTTTGAGAATATTTTATGGAATTTTTATTAATTTGGGTTTTAGCAGGTGATGTTATTGATAGTGGTCTTCGATATCAGACTGCTGCAAAATGTTTTTCAGAAGCTCAAAATTCGGCAAGTGAAATGAGAGATGTTGGATTATCTGCTCCACAATTTACTTGTTTGCCAATAGCTAAGGATAAAAATTTCAAAATTTACAGGCAAAATAGTTCTAATTCTAGATTTCCTTTTTAATTATTTTTTGAATTTATCTTCAATTATTTCTCTTATCTTTTTTAATTCTTTTGTTTGCCTGTCCAATCCTAGATTTCTTCTAACAAAACCATAAACCCAAATTATTAGTAATAGGCCTATTAACCCCAAGACAATTTCAATCAATGTAAATAAAAAATTTATTTTCTCTTCGATCATTATTAATGATGAGTTGAATTTTTTAAAAAAATTGTCCAAATTAGTAATCTTTAATGTAAATGTAAGTTTTTTAATAAACTTATTATAATTATTTTATAAATTCAATGTTTAGGAGGCTTTCGATGAAAATCAAAAATATACTTATCATATCACTTTTGTCTTTATTTGGTATAAGTCAATCTTTTGCAGAAACTAGAATTACTTACAAATCAGCTAAGTCAACTTCTTCTTATTATCAAATGGGTGTTCAAATAGCAGATACAATAAAGAAATCAACAAATGGAGACATGATACTTACAATTGAAGAAAGTCAAGGTTCTGTTCAAAATGTTAAAGAGGTTGCAGCAAGAACAGGTAACTACGTGTTTACTACTCCTCCAGTTTTAGTGAAATTGGCTATAGAAGAAAAAGCTATGTTTAAAGGAAAAGGTAACCCAAACTATAAGAACATAAGGGCTTTGTTTCCTATTCCTTCATTAACAATGCACTTTGTAATGTCAAAAAAATCTGGTGTAAATGTTTTCTCTGATTTGTCAGGCAAGACTATTCTATTAGGAAAAGGCTCATTTGGTGCTAGTGAAGGGGCTAAGTACATCAAGTTATTTGGTTTAGAAGGAAAAGTAAAATTAGCGCAAGTAGAACTTTCTAATGCCGTTCCAGCATTAAAAAATGGACAAATTGATGGTTTTGTAACTGCTGGTTCATATCCAGCTCCAAACGTAATAGAGGCTGCAGCATCAACAGGTGTAAATGTTATATCCTTAAGTGATGAACAAATCAAATCGTCTAAAAGAACAAAATTAATAATACCTGCTGGTACGTATGCTGGTCAAAATAGTGATATTTCAACTACATCTTTGCCAGTTGTTGCTTATGGAACAACAAATATAAGTGAAGAGGTTGCGTATAACTTAACTAAAGCTTTCTGGAGTAACAAAGGTAAGTTGGGTGAGGCTGCAAAATGGTGGAATGGTGTGACTACTGATATGTTATCTAATGTATCAACAAAAATTCACTCTGGCGCTATAAAATATTATGAAGAAATAGGTGTTAAATTAGCTGATCATCATAAATAATTTATGAAACCATATTATAAAATGTGGATTGTTTTTGGTTTTATATCAATTGCATTCCATATTTTACTTATATTTTCTGGATTAGTCCCTAATTTAATTTCAAGACCTTTACATCTAGCTTTAATTTTACCCTGGATTTTCTTATATAATCAAAAAACAAATCTATACTTCATTATGAATCTTTTAATAGTTTTAATTGGAATATTCTCGTGTTTCTATATTGCCGTTTTTTCAAATGAGCTAATGGATCAATACGGCTTAATAGAAAATAAATTTCAACTTATAATTTCTTTAATATTAATTCTCATAGTTTTGGAGACTGCAAGAAGGTCCGTGGGTTGGCCATTACCTACTGTGAGTTTTTTGGCAATTTTATACGGAGTTTTTGGAAATTATGTTCCGGGTGAGTTTGGGCATCCCGGCTTGCCACTTAATAGCTTTATGGGAACACTTACTATTGCTGAAGGTGGTTTATGGGGACCTTTAACAGGAGTTTCGGTTTCCATCGTATCTATTTTTGTTATATTTGGTTCTTTTTTAAATTCTGGAGAAGCAGGCTTAGGTTTTATGAATATTGCAACTGCATTTGCTGGAAAACTGAGAGGAGGAGCTGCTAAAGTTTCGGTAATTTCTTCAGCATTATTTGGTTCAATTTCAGGTTCTGCATCTGCAAATGTTGCTTCAACGGGGATGGTAACTTTGCCGGCAATGATTAAATTAAATTACCCTAAAAAGTTGGCTGCAGCAGTAGAGGCTGTAGCTTCTTCTGGGGGGCAAATTATGCCACCTTTGATGGGAGCAGGTGCATTTGTAATGGTTGAATTAACAGGAGTTCCTTATGATAAAATAATTATTGCAGCCTTGTTGCCAGCTATATTATTTTTTTTTACAGTTTGGGTTGGAATAAATTTTTACTGTAGAATTTATAATTTAAAACCTATAGAAAGTGATAAATTACCAGAAATTAAAAGAGTATTTATTACCTCACTCTTTTTTTTAATCCCTTTTTTTATATTACTTTTTTTTATGTATCTTGGTTTTACTCCTCAATATGCTGCTTCAATTTCCATTTTATCAGCCTTTTTATTACTATTCTTTAATATTGAAAATTTTTTTAATTTTAAATTAGGTGTAAATCGTTTTTATGAGGCTTGTATTGCTTCCGGAAGACAGATTTCATTAATAGGATCAATTATAATTTGTGCATCAATTATAATTGGAGTTTTGTCAATGACTGGTTTAGGAGTAAAACTAACGTCATTAATTATATCCCTTTCGGGAAATAACATTTGGCCAGCTCTTATCTTAACTGGAGTTGCTTGTTTGTTATTAGGCATGGAAGTGCCTACTACTGCTGCTTATGTGATCTGTGTGTCTGTTGCAGGTCCAGCACTGGTAGATATGGGTTTAGAGCTTCTTCAGGTACATTTATTTGTATTTTGGTTTGCTTTATTATCAACAATAACCCCACCCGTTTGTGGAACTGTTTTTATAGCGTCGGGAATGGTTTCTGAAAACTGGCTAAAAGTTTCCTTAACATCAATGAGTTTGGGGATTGGTCTTTACTTCATTCCTTTAGGAATGATAGCAAATGAAGCAATAATTAAACTTGATACTGAATTTTTGTACGCAATTATAGCATTTGTAAAGATTGCTATAAGTTTAGTAATGTTGTCCTATGCATTAATTACCAAAAGTTTAATCTTTTTAAGACTTTTAGCCTTTGGTTTAGGTCTGGTTTTAATGTTTGTGTGAATCAGATTTTAGTATTTATAATTTTTTTGATAAGCTTTACCAAAGCCTTCAATGTATAAGGCTCTTAGTGGTTCAATGCTATAAAAGTTGAAATCAGTAAACATTCCCCACATTTTGCTACCACTTTCAATTTTTTGATATGAGTTTAAAAGATCGCTAAATTCTTCACTTTCTTTTTCTAAGTTATGCTTTTGTATTATTCCGTTAATAGTTAACCTTGGATTGTTAGATTTGGTTTTATTTAATTCTTTTAGTGAAAAATAAATGCTAACTTTTTGATTTTCAATAATGTTTTTTGTGTGCTCACTAAGATCGCTTATTAATATATATAAACGCTTATTTTTATACATGGGAATAATTTTAGAAAGGAAAGGGAAGTTGTCCTTTCCATTAGTACCAAGAACTGATATCTCATATTCACCCTCTAAAATATTTTGTATTTTGTTTTCGATTTCTGAATTAGTCTTTTGATACATTATATAATTTATTTTTTAAATTGAAGTTTATTTGTAACAAATTTTTAGATGCCGGAAAACAAATTAAATAGGTTCAATAATTTGAAATGAGAAATTTATTTTTTTATTTTATAGCATCTTTATTTTCTTTATTTGTTCTTTTCTATTGTTTAACCCTTACTTCTATTAGTCGAGGTGCAGGTGAAACTTTTGCTGTTTTTTTATTACCATTAAGTTCTCATTTTTCTTGGGATAGAGCTTCTGTCTCTTCCATTTATTCAATTTATATGGTTTGTTTGGGAATAGGTTCATTATTGTCTGGATTATCTTTTGATAAATATGGTCCTAGGTTCAATTATATGGTTGGCTTGGGCCTCTTATCTATAGCTTATGGGTTATTAGATAGTTTGTCATCTATTTGGCAATTTTATATTTTTTTAGGTATTTTAGGTGGTTTGGGTGCTTCAATGGTTGGTGTAATACCTGCTCAGAGTTTAGTGTCTAGGTGGTTTGATAAAAATTTAGGAACAGCTTTATCTATTGCCTATGCTGGTCAGGGTTTAGGTGTTCTTATAATGGCTCCATTATCCCAAATTTCTATTGATCATTTTGGATGGCAAGCTTCTTACAAATATATTTCATATGTTTTCATAATTTTATTAGTTATTGCTTCATTCCTTCCATGGAAAAAAATATCAAGCGGATCTAAAGATAACCCAAGAAAAACAAATAATGGAAAAGCTGCCGGTGGAATTTCATTAAAAGAAGCAATTTTCACAAAAACATTTTGGGGTTTTTTCTTTATATTTTGTTTTACAGCAATTGGTATTTTTGGCATTTCTCTTCATGTTGTTGCATATTTAGTTTTTGTTGGACTTTCTGAAGTTGAAGCTGCCTTTTCATTTGGAATTGCAGGGATTTTAAACTTTATAGGTATGGTTTTAACAGGATTGGCTGCTGATCGATACCCAAGACATCTTGTCGCTACTGTTAGTTATGCTTTGAGCTTTATGGCAATTTTTAGTTTAGCTATGATGCAATTTTATACTTCTATTATCTTTTTAATATTATTTATAATTGGTTTTGGTCTATCTGCAGGTGCGCGTGGTCCCATTATAACAACATTAATGGCAGAAATTTTTGCAGGTAAAGGTTTGGCTTCTATATATGGCGCAACAAACTTAGGTCAAGGAATAGGAGCTGCCACAGGGGCCTTCTTAGCAGGTTTTCTTTTTGATTTGACTGGTGGTTATAATTTTGGTTTCATTTTATGTAGCATATTAACATTTTGCGGTGCAGTATTATTTTGGACAATACCTCAAATAAGATATGCTAAAATATGAGTTAGGATACTTTAATGAATATACTTACAAAAGATTATAAAGTAATTGCTAAAGGTTTAAAATTTCCTGAAGGGCCTATCTGGATGGATGATGGCTCAATAATATTAGTCGAAATAGCAAGGGGTACACTGAGTAGAGTTTTACCATCTGGAGAGGTAAATGTAATAGCTAATCTTGGTGGAGGGCCAAATGGAGCTGCTATAGGTCCGGATGGGTTTTGTTATGTCTGTAATAATGGTGGATTTGAGTGGGAGATTTCATCTAATAAAAAAGGGATGAGGCCCATTCTTGAAAGTTCTTCATACATAGGAGGGAAAATACAAAAAGTAAATTTGGCAACAGGTGAATTCTATACACTCTACAGTGAGTGTAATGGAATTTCTTTAAGAGGCCCTAATGATATTGTTTTTGATAAGGAGGGTAATTTTTGGTTCACAGATTTAGGTAAAGCAAGAAATAGAACTATGGATAGAGGTGGAATTTACTGGGCTAAAGCCGATGGATCTATGATAAAAGAAGTAGTGCATCCATTTATGACGCCAAATGGAATTGGCTTATCACCTGATGAAAATATTTTGTATGTTGCTGAGACAGAAGGTGGAAAACTCTACAGTTACGAAATTATAGGAGAAGGAGAAGTTAAGAAAATATCATTTCCTGAATCTATTAATGGTGGTCGTTTATTAAACAAAGAAGGGGGAATTAAGAGGTTTGACTCCCTAGCTCTAGAAAATAACGGTAACGTTTGTGTTGCGACTCTCTTAACTGGTGGTATATCAGTTATAACTCCTAATGGTGAGCTGTTAGAATTTATTAAATTTGAAGATCCCTACATTACTAATATATGTTTTGGTTCAGAAAATTTAAAAAAGGCTTATATCACTGCTTCTTATGAAGGAAATTTGTTAGAAGTTGATTGGAATAGAGAAGGCTTACCCTTAAACTTTCTTAATAAATAATTTGTAAATATTTAAAAACTAATATGTTAATTCTATAAAAACCACTAAACACAATTATTAATTTAAAATGCATAGACGAAATTTTATAAAAAATTTTACCGGTATAACTTCATTATTTTATTTAAATAATTTATTTAACAAGAATGCTTTTGCAAGCGATGCTCTTAAAATTTTAACTATCAACATTGCTAAGGTGACTGAAACATGGGCTGAAATGTCAGCAAAAGCAGGAGTTCCAATTTCATTTCATCAAAAAATTGGTTCTGCAAGTGATTTAATTGAAATATTTTCAAATAGTAATGGCATAGACCTTTATGATGCTGTTACTGATAATGGAGGTAACCAAGAAGACATCCTGTCTCAAAAAAAAGTAATTGAAACCATAGACGTATCTTTAATAAAAAATTGGAAAAATATAATTCCTGAATATAAAACAAGTGGAAATTATAATAGCACCATTAGGAATGACAAGGGTGATGTTGTTGGAATACCATATTTATCAAACGCTGACTCCATGGCTTATAATAAGGCAAAAATCGGAGCAGATATTAACTCCTGGGAAGCTTTATTTGATAGTCAATTCAAAGGCTATTCATCATTACAAAATAGTTTAGGGCCTACGATCACTACTACAGCAATATATTTAAAACAAAGTAGTAAGCAGGATATTAAAAATCCTTCTAATCTGACTAAAGGTGAAATTAGGGGTGTATGTCAATTTTTAATCAATATGAAAAAAAGAGGACAATTTAAAAAATTATGGGACAGCTTTGATGATGGAGTTAATTTGCTTGTAAATGAAGATGTCCTAGTATCTTCATGCTGGGAGCCTATAGCCATTTTTGCTAAAAGAAATGGTATAAATATAAAATATGGAATTATGAAAGAAGGTCATTTGACATGGAATAATATTTGGATGTTTACTAAGGGTGGTAAGACAAGAGGTCAGGAGAAAAATTTTTATAAATTAATGGACCTATACCTCTCACCTTGGTTTGGCACTAGGTTGCTTGATAAGTATGGTTTCACGCCTCAAATGATTGGTATAAAAAAATATATAGAAGATTCAGAAAAAATTGATTTATTAAAAAAACAAATTTTAATTGAGAGATTAGTTGATAAACAAAAACGATTTTCAATTAAAGGAAACTCTTGGCAAAATTTATATCCAAATGAAGTTGCTACTTATAAAGAATGGTGGCAAAAATTTTTAGCTGCTTAAAAAAAGTTTGATTTATATAAATATTTTAGGATTGCACAATGAAATATGGTGAAGTTTTTTATAATTTACGAGAATCAAATCTTTCAAATTGGTTATTATATACCCAACATAAATTTGTAAAAAAATTTTCTGATGGTTCATTAAATAAGACTTATTTTTTAAATTATTTAAAACAAGATTACCTATTCCTTATTCAGTTTTCTAAAGCTTGGTCCTTAGCCATCCTTAAATCTGACAATCTTGAAGAAATGAAAATTGCAGCTAGTACTGTAAATGAATTAATAAATTTTGAGATGGGACTCCACATAGGTTTGTGCGAAGGATATGGTATTTCAAAACTTGATTTAGAAAACACTGAAGAAGAGAACGAAAATATAGCCTACACTCGTTATGTTTTAGAACTTGGTTATTCCGGGGATTTTCTAGATCTTTTATCAGCTCTAGCGCCATGCGTACTTGGGTATGGTGAGATTGGTATAAATTTACAAAATTCTAGTCCTAAAGTATCTATGTATAAAAAATGGATTGAAACATATTCTAGTTCTGAATATCAAAATGTCTGTTTCAACGTTGGTAAATTAATAGATAAATCTTTTTTATTAAGGCTTGGTGAAAATTATACAAAAACCTACAAATGGAAGAAAGCCAATCAAATATTTAAAAAGGCAACATCCCTTGAAGTTGATTTTTGGAATATGGCTTTGAAATAAGGGGGTATTTAAATTAATAAATACCCCTTTATTTTTTAAATTATGAAAAACTATTTTGCGCTACAGTCATTGCTACTAACATTGGAATAGACAAAATTGTATTCTTCCTTGAAAATAGCATTGCTTTTCTAGCTGCTTTAGCTTTGGTTTCTGCGTCTACTTCGATTATACCAAGGGCCTTTTTTTGGTTAGGCCATATTACTAACCAAACATTTAAAAACATAATAATAGCTAGCCACATACCTATACCAATTGGCCAAAAACCGTTAGAAAAGGTCATGGCATCATGTAGGTAGCCATTTAAGTGAGCCAATATTAAGCCACTAGCTACTGTAGCCACAGATCCCCATCTAAACCACCATAAAGCAGCTGGTGCTATCACTTTACTAATAGCTGGTTTTTGGTCATCAGGAATATTAACCATATTGGGAATTTGAATAAAATTAAAATAATAGAGTATTCCAACCCACATTATCCCAGATAGTACATGTAACCATCTCAATAGCCACATATTGAAGGCTGTTTGATCAAATGACCCTTGTGCCAAAAAGAAAATTAGTATGAAAGCAAATACAAATCCAGTAATTACTGCGCTTCTTAAGTTTGTTAATATTGAAGTCATTTTATACTCCTTTTTTTGTGTTTAACCTTATTACAATAATTTTTATTTGTACAAATTAAAGTAAGAATAAAAAGATTCTAAGTTTATTTAATTGAAGGTTTAATGTAATAATATTATTTTAATATATAACGAGATTCTCAATGAACACATATGATATTCATATAAAAAATGGCGAAGTCATAGATGGTACAGGTGCCCCTAAATTCAAATCTGATATTGTTGTTGATAAAGGAAAGATTATAGGTGTTTTCCCTCCTAATCATGATGATGTGAGGGAAAAATCAGAGAAGCATTTTCTATCAAGTTTCAAGGCAAGAAATACAATAAATGCTGAAGGTAAAATTATTTCGCCTGGTTTCATAGACGTTCATACTCATGATGATCATAATGTTTTTTCAGATCCGTCAATGACATGCAAAATAAGTCAAGGTGTTACGACTTGCATTGTTGGTAATTGTGGTATTAGTTTAGCTCCTTTCAGTTATAAAGGTGATGTGCCTGCTCCAATAGCTTTGTTAGGGAAGTCGGATAATTTTAAATTTCCAAGAGTTAAGGATTATGTAGACGAATTTAACAATAATCCTAGTACAGTCAACGTTGCTCTTTTAACTGGGCACTCAATGCTTAGAGTTGAAGCTATGAAAGGTGAGTTTGATAGACCTGCTAATTCCAAAGAGATTAATCAAATGATTGATAATTTAATGTTAGCTGTTGAAGACGGTTCTATTGGAATGTCCACTGGATTAGCTTACCCTGCTGCAAATGCAGCTCCAACTAATGAAATTATAGAATTGGTAAAAATATTACCCAAAATGAATGGTGTTTTCACTACACACATGCGAAATGAAGCAATTGATGTTATTAAATCAGTTAAAGAAACTATTGAAATTTGTTCCTCCACAAAAGTAAGAACCATAATTTCCCATCATAAATGTGCTGGAAGGGATAATTGGGGCAAAAGTAAAGAGACTTTGAAGTTAATTAATGAAGCAAAACAAAATAATTTTTTAGATTTAGACTGTTACCCTTATACAGCTAGTTCTACAATGTTACTTAAAAGTTTTGTAAAGAGAGCAGATAAAGTTTTGGTTACTTGGTCAGATAATTACCCTGATGTTTCTGGTCAGGATTTAAATGATTTAGCTGATAATTTTGGTTTAACCATTGATGAAACAATAGATAAATTATATCCAGCAGGTGCTATTTATTTTCAAATGGGTGATGATGATTTAAATAGAATTTTAAAATTTGACGGTTCTATGGTTGGTTCTGATGGTATTCCTGGAGACAGGCATCCACATCCAAGGTTATGGGGAACTTTCCCAAGAGTTTTAGGTAAATACTCTAGGGAAATGAAATTGTTTCCTCTTGAAGAGGCTGTTTATAAAATGACAGGCAAAAGTGCGTCTGTTTTTGGTCTTGAAAAAAGAGGCACTATAAATATTGGTAATTTTGCAGACTTAGTTATTTTTAATCCAGATACTGTAATTGACAAAGCATCATATCAATCACCAATGTTACATGCTGATGGAATAGAAAATGTATTCGTTAATGGTAAGATGGTCTGGCAAAATAACTTATCAACGGAAAACAGACCAGGTATGTTTTTAGAAGGAAAAAAGTTTAATTAAACAAATTTTTCACAATCTTTGTAGTCAACTGCTCTAAAACCATATTTTTGGTAAAGATATATTGCGTTTTTATGATCAAGCGAGCAAGTGTTAACTGTTAATTTTTTAATTTTTCTACTATCCCATGCAGTCAATATTGCAGTCTTTAATAAATATTTTCCAAGACCTTTTCCAATTGCTTCTTCAACCAAACCGAAAAAACTAATGTCACAAACATCTTTGGTCCTGTAATCCAGCATATAAAAACCAGCTGGAAAGCCATCTTTAATCAATGTGTAAAGTAAAACATTTTTATTACCTACAAATGAATTAATTTCTTCATTACTTTTATTAAGCCAGTCTGTCCAAAAATATTTTTTGCCAACCTGTTTATAGAAAAATAAAAAATACCATGAAGGAAATTCTTTGGCCAATAGAATGCTGAGTTTATGTTTAACATTTCTAGGCCAATCAAACTTTGGCATATTATTCATTTCTAAATATGTAACTCGGTATGTTAATTTTTTAATATGGTTTTTTGACATTAAAAGAAACTTTCATTTACTTTCACATAAGTTTTTTGCATCATTATAAACTAATACATTTATAATTTATTACATTTATATTTTATATCTTTCTTTGGAGTAAAAAAATGAAACTTGTTGACCACTTTATAAATGGCAAAAATGCAGAATTTCCCAATTTATCTTCAACTCCAATTTTTAATCCAGCTTCAGGAGATGAGATTTCAAGGGTAGTGTCTGGAACTTTAGATTGTGTGAACAAGGCTGTGGAATCCTCACTTAAAATTCTACCTGAGTGGTCAAATTTGACACCGCTAGCAAGATCAAGAAAAATGTTTAAATTAAAAGAAATCATTGAATTGAGGCAAAATGAACTAGCTAAACTTATTTCTCAAGAACATGGAAAAACTTTTGATGATGCCTTGGGCGAAATTGGAAGAGGTTTAGAAGTTGTTGAGTTTGCTTGCGGCATTCCAACTCATTTGGCAGGTAATTACACAAGTAATGTAGGAAGATCAATAGATAGTTGGTCTGATTATCAGCCTATGGGAATAT
>JADHRC010000017.1 GCA_016777645.1 Alphaproteobacteria bacterium | reverse complement strand
GTTAAGTTTCACTGTTATATTTATAGGAATTCAAAGAGCTAATTCGAAAGAATTAAACATTTACTCTTATCGTAGTTCTGCGCTTCTGGAACCTTTTACCAAAAAATATGAAAAAGAATTTAATATTAAATTTAATATTTTGCATGCGCAAAAAGGTTTGGCACAAAGACTTAAGTCAGAAGGTAAAAACTCACCTGCTGATATTATTTTGACCGTTGATATTTCTAGATTATCTGAGCTAGCAGATATGGATTTAGTTAAAACTATGGAATCAGATTTAATAAATAGAAATGTGCCTAAACATCTCAGACACGCAGAAAATAAATGGGTCAGTCTATCTACTCGAGCTAGGGTAATTGGTATATCAAAAAAAAGAGTAAACCGGGAGGAAATTAAAACTATAGAAGATTTAGCTAACCCAAAATTTAAAAATAAAATATGTACTAGAATAGGAAGTCATCCTTATAACAGAGCATTATTGGCTTCCTTAATTTCTCATCATGGTGAGGAAAAAGCCAAAAAATGGGCTAAAGAATTTGTCTCTAATTTTGCTAGAAAACCTAAGGGTAATGACAGAGCTCAAGCTAAAGCTATTTATTCTGGTGAATGTGATATTGTGCTTATGAATACATATTATTTTGCATTAATGAAATTTAATGATCAAAATCCAGAACAAAAACTATGGGCAGAGGATACTGATGTGATTTTTTTTAATCAGGAAGATAGAGGACAGCATATAAATATTTCTGGTGCAGCTATAGCAAAGTATTCTAAAAATAGTAAAGAGGCATTAAAATTCATAGAGTGGCTCACCGAGCCAGAAGCTCAAAAAATTTACTCTGAAATTAATTTTGAGTATCCAGTAAATCCAAATGTAAAGCTTCATGGTAAAATAATGGAATGGGGAACATTTAAGGCTGACAACTTACCAATAAGTGAGATTGCTAAGAACTCTAATAAAGCACAGATGATTATTGATGAGGTAGGGTGGTAAACCCTGACTTTGATATAATTTTACCAAATATCCATAAATATATTTAGAATATAAAAATTATTATGATTTTATTTTTTTACCAAATAGTTCTAATCTATGATCAACAAGTTCATAACCCATTTTAAGTGCAACCTGCCTTTTCATTTCTTCTAATTCTTCATTTTGAAACTCAATAATCTCACCAGATTCTATATCAATCAAATGTTCATGGTGTTCGCCAGCCTCTTCATAGCGAGCTCTTCCGTCTCCAATATCTAGTTTTTCAATGATGCCTGCTTCTTCAAATAGCTTTATAGTTCTATAAACAGTAGCTATTGAAATGGATCTATCTTTCAAAACTGCTCGCCTGTAAAGCTCATCTACATCTGGGTGGTCTTCAGAATCTTCAATGACCTCAAGAATAATTTTTCTAGGCAAGGTCATCCGTAATCCAATTTTTATACATTTTTCGTAAAGATGAGCCATTTATAAGTCCATAGTTTAGAATAAATCTAAAGTAATATAATTTACAAAACAATTAAATTGTTTTTTGTTTAATTACATTATTTATAAAAAGGATCGGGATAAGACCAATAAGAACTATTAATAGTGCTGCTCCTGAAGCTCTTCCAAGCATTTCATCATTGGCATATTGATAAACATAAGTTGCCAAGGTTTCAAAATTAAAAGGTCTTAATAGTAAGGTAATTGGTAACTCTTTTATTATATCTACGAAGGCTAAAATCAAGGCAGTTAATAATGATGGCTTAATAAGAGGCAGTATAATTTTTTTAAAACTAAACCAAAAAGGCTTTCCTAGCGTTAGACTTGCTTCCATCATATTAGGAGGAATTCTTCCAATACCACTATTAATAGCACCAAATGCCACGGCATTAAACCTTGAAACGTAAGCAAATATCAAAATAAAATATGATCCAATTAAAATTAATTCTATATTAATATCTAAAAAAAAGAGTAATGAGTTTGTTGTATTTTGAATAAAAGATACGAAGAATAATGTGCCTAAGGCTATGATTATGCCTGGAAAAGCATATCCAATTCCAGCAAAGGTTGAAAAAAAACTCATTCCTTTAAAGTTATAAAATTTTAAACCAACAGCTAGAATTAATGATAATGTAACAATGACTAGAGAGGTTATAATACTGATTAAAAAAGAATTATAAGAAATGCTTACCAAGTTATTAAAATTTTCTAAATCTAGGTAATTAATTGAATGAAAAATTAAAATGAAAAGTGGAATTAAAAAACCAATTATTATTGGAATAAAACAAGTTAAGAAAATAAAGAAACTTTTCATACTTGAAACTTTTTTGTTATAACCTCTATAGATATTTATCTTCGTGTCGTTAAATCTTTGCTTTTTTCTTGCAGAGAGCTCTAAAGCAAATAGAACTAGAATAAATGTGAAACCAACCATTGCTAGTTGAGAAGCTGCAGCTAGATTATTCATTCCAAGCCATAGATTAAAAATTCCTAATGTAATTGTTTCTACAGCAAAAAAATCTACGGTTCCAAAATCAGAAATAGTCTCCATTAATACTAATGATAGACCTGCAATTATCGCAGGTCTTGCGAGTGGCAAAGCCACCGAATAAAATGGCTTCTTACCATTAATTTCAGCTAATTCTAATAATGATGCAGGTGTTGATTTAAAAGCTACTTTTGTTATCAAATACACATAAGGATATAATACAAAAGAAATTACAAATATTGCTCCTCCTAATGATCTAATCTTAGGGAAATAATATTCATTTGGAGAATTGAAACCTAAAATATTTCTAAGAACAGTTTGGAGAAAACCACTATATTCTAGGAAATCTGTATAACAATAAGCTACTATGTATGATGGCAAAGCAAGTGGTAGTAACAAAGCCCACTCAATTATATTTTTCATAAAGAAATCATACCGACATATTAACCAAGCAAGACTTACCCCTATAATAAATGTTGTCAAACCAACGCCTAACATTAGAATAAAAGTATTATATAAGTAAATGTTCAATCTTGTATTAATCAAATGTATCCATAAAGAAAAAGTGTTTTCAAAGCTTGAGAAAATAATAGAAATTATCGGTGCCAGAAGAAGAAAAATAATAGAAATACAAATTAATTTCATATATGAATGTCGAGGAGTTTTAAAAATATTCGAAAAAGAACTCATGTAAGTATTTATATTCAATAATTAAAATATATGAACCTTATTAGTATACTAATTAAAACTTTTTTAATAATAAATTAATCAAAATGGAAGTTGTTAGATGTATAAAATAGCCGTAATACCTGGCGATGGTATTGGTACAGAAGTTATAAATAGTGGTGTTGAAGTTTTAAAAGCTCTTTCAAAGGTGGAGACTAATCTACCAATTGAGTTTACAGAATTTGACTGGGGATCTGACTATTATAGAAAACATGGTATAATGATGCCTGAAGAAGGCGTAGAGGAACTTAAAAATTTTAATTCTATATATTTTGGCTCGGCAGGTGATCCTGAGGTCCCAGATCATATTACCCTTTGGGGATTAAGATTGAAAATATGTCAGGGACTTGATCAATATGCTAATCTAAGACCTGTAAGATTGCTTCCTGGAATAGGTTCACCACTAAAAGATGTAGATGAAACAGATATTGATTGGGCATTTATTAGAGAAAATTCAGAAGGTGAATATTCTGGAATTGGTGGAAGAAGTCATAAAGGTTACAGTCATGATACAGCCATGGATATTACACTATTTACAAAACAAGGTGTAGAGAGAATCCAGAGATTTGCTTTTGAAATAGCTCGCTCCAGACCTAGAAAATTACTTACACTTGTAACTAAGTCTAATGCGCAAAGACATGGCATGGTAATGTGGGATGAAATTTTTGAAGAAATTTCAGAAGATTATAAAGATGTTACAACAGATAAAATGCTTGTAGATGCTATGACCACAAGAATGGTCTTAGACCCTAAAAGTATTGATACAGTTGTAGCGTCGAATCTTCATGCTGACATATTAACTGATTTGGCAGCAGCCTTGTCGGGTTCCATGGGTATTGCTCCTACTGCTAACTTAGACCCAGACAGACGTCATCCTTCAATGTTTGAGCCAATTCATGGATCTGCATTTGATATAATGGGTAAAGGAATTGCTAATCCTATTGGCTCTTATTGGTCAGCTGTAATGATGCTAGAAAATTTAGGAGAACTTAAAGCTGCTCAAAAGTTGATGTCTGCCATTGAAAAACTTACCTCTGATAATAAATTTCTTCCTAGAGACCTTGGAGGTCAAAGCTCAACAAAACAGGTAACAAAGGCCATGATTGATATTATTTCTGGAAAAAATCATTAAATAGCTAGGGTTTTAAATGAATAAATATTATGTAACACATCTCGAATGCTCTATGACGGGTAAAAAATACCCAGCTAATGAAATACAAGGGCTATCAGAAGTAGGCAGACCTTTATTAGTACGTTATGATTTAGAAAAAATTAAAAAAGAAATAAGTAGAGAAGAAATCTCCAATTCCAAAATAGACGGACTTTGGCGTTATTCACCTCTGTTACCTGTTAAAAATCCTGAAGATAGAGTAACACTTGGAGAAATAATAACCCCATTAATTAAGTTAATAAACTCTGTAAATTATAATAAAGAAGATAAAGGGTTAGTTTTAATAAAAGATGAGGGACGTCTTCCAACAGGTTCTTTTAAAGCTAGAGGATTATGTTTAGCCGTATCTATGGCAAAACAATTTAAATTAAATCATCTTGCAATTCCAACAAATGGTAATGCAGGTGCAGCAATGGCTGCATATGCAACCCATGCGGGTATTAAGTCAACGGTCTTTTGTCCAGAAGATACCCCAGATATAAATATAAGAGAAATACAGTCTTTAGGTGCTGAAACCTTCTTAGTAAATGGCTTAATTAACGACTGTGGTAAAATAGTTGGGGAGGGTAAAGAAGAAGTGGGCTGGTTTGATGTTTCAACTCTTAAAGAACCATATAGAATTGAAGGTAAAAAAACCATGGGTCTTGAATTAGCGGAACAATTAAATTGGGAGCTCCCTGATGTAATATTTTATCCAACAGGAGGTGGTACCGGGTTAATTGGAATGTGGAAAGCTTTTCTAGAACTTAAGGAACTTGGCTGGGTTAAAGGAAAGCTCCCTAGAATGGTTGCAGTTCAAGCAGAAGGATGTGCTCCAATTGTAAAAGCTTGGGAAAATGGAGAAGAACATGCACCTTTATGGAAAGATGCTTATACTAAGGCTGCTGGTATAAGAGTGCCAGTTGCAGTTGGAGATTTTCTAATAATTAGGGCAGTAAACGAGAGTAAAGGTTTTGCAATTGCTATTTCTGATGAAGAAATAATGCAAACTAGGGATCGAGTAGCATACACAGATGGATGTTTTTTATGTCCTGAAGGTGCTGCGACTATGAGGGCATATGAAAAAGCTTTATCTAAAAAATTAATTACTAAACAAGATAAAGTTGTACTTTTTAATTGTGCAACTGGATTAAAATATCCATTGCCCGCAGTTACTAACAAATTAGATAAAAATAAGAAAATTGATTATAAAGTTTTTAATTAGCCTCTAGTAGTAATAGCAAAAACTTTGAAATAAGCACCAAATATAATAGGATCTAATTCTTTATTAGCTAGATAAGCGTTAAATTCATTTTTTATATCTTCAAGCAGTTGTTTCTTACCCTGACTTCCATCAAATTGCTTTAATTCTTTTTTATTAATTTCTTCATAAACAATTTTTCTAAAATCAACATCATAATCTGTTAGATAGTTGGTTAATTTTTCACCTTGATAAGAAGAAAGCACTAAATCAAAACTAATAAACGAATTTGAGTTTGGGATATTTGTCCAAAAACTTTTATTAGCATTTTCTCCCATTCCACCTATATCTACATAAGACAGACTAGGAATTATAACTTTTCCGTCAGGGCCAATTTCTTGAACTATTGGTTTTTCATCAGGTTCCATCCTACCTAATTTTATAGCTTCCTCTTTGGCTACTTTATAAATATCGACCTTTTCTTCTACTTTTTTTTCTTCCTTAATAATTTGATTGCTAAAATAAAAAAATAATAACGTTAATAAAGATGATACAAAACCAATGATATATAAATATAAATTTTTTATATTCATAACTTTAGATTTTAATGATGGTGATTGATCTGCCATATAACTTTCTTTTTTAAACTTATTATTATTTATTTACCAAGGGATTTATATAAGCTGAGCTCTAACCAGTGTTTTTCTGCCAAAGCATTTGCATCTCCTATTCTAAGAGACAAACCTCTTACGATTGCTGCCAGTACTGGATCAGCCTTATTCATTTTTTCTTTAACAGTTTTTTCATCTATAACCCTGATTAATGAATTAGTAACTGCTACAGCAGTTACAGTTCTTGGTGACTCAATGATATGCCCCACTTCTCCAAAAATTTCTCCTGTTTCCAATATTCCCAATTCTAATCCATGCTTAGACTCTATTCTAACCTTTCCACTATGAATTAAAAAAATAAATTCTGCGGGGTCATTATGAGAATAAATTATATCACCAGCTTTATAAGCTTTAACTTCTTTATTATTTTTCATTGATATTTTATCCTACTTTAAACAAGTCTTATCTAAATGTTTTTAAAACTTTATAATATTTTTTTTTTAAGTTACTAATAATATTATTATTTTAACAAACAGTAAAGGAGGTGGTCTGATGTCTAGTATTTTTTATGAAATGAGTTCTTATGAGGTTTTAAATTTATCAGAGCAGCCTTTGGTAAAAGTTTTCCTATAATTGGGATTCAAATTTTCACATAAATACGAAACAGGGCTTTTAGGCCCTGTTTTTTTTTATATCATCAGCAATTATTTTTTTAAAAATATTAGTTAAAACTAACTTCTCCTTACTTGGTTTTCTAGGAGATTTATTTTTAATAATAATATCACCTGTTGAATTAACTAAGGGTTTTTCATATCCTTCAAATTCATTAAGTATTAAACTGATTTTATTTAAAATTTCGTCTTCAACAGTTTTTTTGTACATAAATATTAATCCTTATTATTCATAATTATATACGGTTACATTAAACAAAATTTTACTAATGACGTATTAAAATATATGAATGCTTTACTTAATGAAATTAATTTAAAACCCATAGATGGTAAAACGGAAGAAAACTTATTCGTTGAAAATATTATAGTTAATAAAAATAAAAAGAGTAAAACAGACTTACCATATATTCCAACAGAAAAATGGTTAAGTCAGTTAGGGTGTAGGTTAGAAATTAATTACTAACTTTTCCAAATGGAATAATGTTCTGACTAGTATCTCTATTAGAATAAATTTTATCTAGCTCACCATTTAGTACAAATTTTTCAATGAATGAACCAAATTGTCCAAAATCCGACAGAGCATTACTATTAGTTTTATTCTCCCAATTTTCTGCTTTACCGTTATAGAAATGCCTTACACTTGCCAGATCCCTAAGAGGAGGGCCAATTACGACATCGTGATTATTTAATCTTTCTGCCATAATTGAAAAATCCTTTTGTCCAAAAGGAATTTTATTAGGGCATACTATAAGGTGTGGATGAGACTTCCCATACCTTGCTTTTACCTTATCAATACTCCTAATAAAATTTTCTGTAGGAGAAAGATCGGCATTACTAAGTGTTGTAGGTATCAAGACACAATACCCCTCAGCAACTAAATTCCATAGCCTTTGAGAACTTCCTGCCGGTGTGTCAACTATTACAACATGCCCAGGTCTAAATTCATTTTGTTTAATGAATTGTTGAACAAGAGAAATATTAGTATTTTCAAAAGCTGGTGTTATAGGCAAAAATTCAACGTTTATTTCGGGGTTACTTACTGTCAAAAACTCAGTGGTAGTTCTTTGCAAATCTGTGTCAATAACAGTTATATTTTGAGGAGGTATTTTACTAGCTAAACTTCTAGCTAACATGATAGCTAGTGTGCTTTTACCAACACCACCTTTAACATTTGCAACAAAAATAGATTTAGCATCATTTAAGGCTTTAGACTTATTTTGAGACATTTATATGCTCCTTAAATTAAAAAGATTTTAAGCTTTTAATTATATTTATAGTCTTATCAATTATCTCTCTTTCATGAGTCATTTGATCTATTTTATTTTGTGTATCAGTTTTTTTGCTTATGAATTCTTGTTCATAAATTTTTAACTGATTTTTTAAATTATTTTTTTCTTTTTCTAAGTTTTCGAGTTTATTAATAATTGAGTTAACCTGATTTAAATAAAATCTAAAATCATCATCTAAGTTTTCAAATTCTTCTTGTTTCTGTTCAGTTTTATTATTTTCGTTATCATCACTCGTTACAAGGTCGTCTTGTTTAACCTTTTTCCAGTTACCATTTCTACGTAATATATTAATTTCATAATTTTCCATATAAACATATTAATGCATAAAAAGATAATTATCCATAACATATTGATAATAAATAATAAATTATGACTTATATACTATATATAGTATTAAATTCTTCCTCGCAGGAAATATATTGTTATTTTAAATTAGCTACTGTATTTCAGTTTTGCATTTGAATGATTTTTGACAAACCGCTGATGGTTGAAAAATTGTAACATCTTTTCCTTTGCCTTGTCTTTTATAAACACATTTATAACCATCTTTTTGACCGTCTTTAATATTTATCAAAGTTTGTTTGAGTCTACAATTTTCGTATTTTATATATTCTTTAGAGAGTGTTTTGGACTCACCATATATTTTCCCCTTAGAGAAGGAAAAGGATGAATAAGTAGAGAACGCTAAAAATATACAAAAATAATATATTGAGTTATTTACTTTATGAATTAACAAAATTTACTCCATCTTACTTTTCATCCGTTCCTGGTAAATAAGCTTGACCTTGAACAGCTTTAGCACCAACTTCTTCAAAAAACTTAGAGTTATTTTTTATAAAACTTTCAATTTTATTTTTTATAATTTTCTCAGCTGCTCCTATGTCATCCGCTTCAACCTCTACAAGGCCGTCAATCAACCAATGAACTTTATATTTCATAAATATCTCCATTAATTATTAATTTGCTTAAAGAGCTTAATTGATAATGTTTGAGCTTCAAGTAAATCTTTCTCGTTAAGTTCATTTAAAATTTCATCTCTTTTGTTTTTAGCTGTTTTTATACCCTGAGCTACTGCAATACTATACCAGGTATAAGCATTGACATAATCTGGCTGTTCTAAAAAGGTTTCATATAGTTTTGCAATTTGAATAATTGCTCTTTTATCTTTTCCCAGCGCTTTTTTTTCTAAAAAAACTCTTAAGTTTTCTTTGATTTTTTTTATTTTATCATCAGTTAAGTATTCACTTAACTTTTCTATTATAATATTCGATTTGTTTAATCCTCCAAGTAATGCAGATGATCCCCAAAAATACGAAGCCTCAAAATCTTGAGGTGTTAAATCTCCTGAAAATAATATTTTAGAGAATAGAAGCTGGGCTTCCACATTATTTTCTTCTGCTAAAACTTTAAGTTCTTGTAAACCATCTTTAAAGTTTTTTTCTTGGAGAAGTTGATAAACATTCTCTAGGTTTTTATTATTATCATTTGCAAAGGATTGTGGTGTAAAAGAAAAGTAAATGACCAGCAAAAAAGTATAGAATATAAGTTTTAATTTTATCCCGAAGCTGTCAAAATAGGATATCAAGTTTTATCTGCCTGCTAACATAACAAGTTGCAATTGTACAACTCGAATTTTAAAATTAGAATTTTGTTTTTTTTCATAAACTATGATTTTAGGTCTGTCAGAGTTTGGTTTTTGAAACTCAAGTATCATATCATCGGGCAAAAAAACTCCATTTTCATTCAAAACACTATTAGGATCCTTTTTAAAGCTATCCTTAAATGATTTATCTATCCAGATTCTTGCTAGAACTCTACCTAGTATGTCGGGCAAATATTTTTTAACGTCTTCTCTGTTTTTTAAAAACAAGTCTTTATCAACTAACTGCAGAACCTGATTGATTTCATTAGGATTAAATTTGATAGGAAGGTTTGATTTTTTATCATCAATTTTTATTAAATCTGTGCTTTTAGTTGATAAACTCATTAATGAAATATCTCCAGATATTAATAAATTACATTGATTAAATTATAATACGATTAATTTAATACTTTGTTTATAAAATTTTATCCCATAAAAAGTCAATGGCATAAAAATTGCTCTACTCTACTATATTGGAGTAATCATATGTTATCAATTTTAAAAAGTGCATTAAACGCAAACTCAAGAGAAATGGGTATTGTTTCAAATAATATTGCTAATGCAAATAGTACTGCTTACAAAAAAAGTACAGCAAATTTTGAACATATTTATTCTATTCATAAATCCACTGACCCCGATAAATTTTCTGGTCAAGGTGTAGGAATTAGTGATCCGCGTATTCAAATGAGCCAGGGCTCACTTCAAGCAACAGGTGGAGCTCTTGATCTTGCTATAACAGGGTCAGGATTTTTCCCAGTCATTCAAGGAGATCAAATAGATAGTCCTTTTTTTACTAGAGATGGTTCATTTAATATTACAGCAAATGGTGAAGTTGTTACAAATGATGGTCTAAAAGTAATGGGTTATCTAGGTGATGAAAAAGGGGTTATAAAAAATTTAATAATACCAACAACTAAACAAAACTCAGACCAAACAACTTCTATTATTTCAAATATAAATGTTGCGCCTGATGGAAAAATCACAGCTGTATATGGATTAGATGAAGAAGTAATTATTGGCAGTTTTGCTTTAGCTTCGTTTATAAATGGACCTGGACTTACACCACTAGGCAATAATCGCTTTCAAAATAATGCTAAATCTGGGGTACCTGATTATGGTATTCCAATGAATGGATCATTTGGTAAAATTGAAGCAGGAAATTTAGAAAGAGCAAATGTAGATATTACTTCTGAAATGGTAACCATGTTAAAAACACAACAAGCTTTTTCCGGTGTATCACGATTACTTCAGGCAGAAGTCGATATAACTAAAAGACTCATTGATGGATAATTATTGAATATAAACTTTGAATTTATAAAAGTGGTATAAAAAACTTATACTCATTTATTTCAGAAGTTAATTCTTTATCTAAAAATAAAATACCATTTTTATTAATATTTAATTTATCATTAATTATCAATTCCAGTCTTGCTGGACGTTCATTTTTTATGGCAAGTTGTGTTTGTAATGATTTAAAAAAATCATTTTTAACTTGTATACTGCCAGACATAATTGCTCTTTGGATCTGTATAGTAATTGTATTTCTAAATTCTTTTGTTTCATTTACAATCATCATATTGCAAGTGCCTCTTGCTATATTCAAAAGACTACATGAAAGATAAAGGCATTCTATTTGGTGTAAACTATCATAGTGGGCATCTACTGTTTTAATAAGCATCTCTAATTTTTGCATTTAAATTTACACTTCTTTACTTAAACTCTCTCGTATTCTTTTTATTGCTGATGTTTTGATTTGAGAAACCCTACCTGTTGAAACCTCCATTATTTCAGCTATTTCATATATGTTAAGCTCCTCTACAAAATATAATTGTATTATCAGTGCTTCCTTGCCATCAAGTGTTTTTAAAATATTTTTTAGAGCTTGTCTCAACTCGAAATCATTGATTTGTTCCTCTGGATTCATGTCTTTAGCAACAAACCAATTAGAGTATTCATCATAAGAATCATCTAAGCTTCGAGAAACACTAGCTTCAAATGCATTTTTCCATTCAAAATATTTTTCTGGGGTTATACCAAGTTCATTAGCTATTTCATAATCGTGGGGCTCACGACCAAGTCTGTTTCTTAGAGTACGAGAAGCTTTTTCAGCATTTTTTTTAATTGTTATTGTTGTTCTATCTAAATTAGAACTTTTCCTTAAAAAATCTAGAATTTCACCTCTTATTCTTATACTAGCATAAGAAGCAAAAGAGGCATCATTTTGAGGTGTATAGTTTTGAGCAGCTGAAATGAGTCCAAGCATTCCAATTTGAATTATATCTTCAATTTCTATTATAGCACTAACCCTTCCATGAAGATGCCATGAAATTTTTTTAACAAGGTTTGTATGATCATGAATTAATTGATTAATGTCTGGTTTTACAATTTTAGAATAACTATTCATTTTAAATCTTTATACATTAGGGTTAATTATCAAAAAATTTTATTGTGCCTGTTTTGTTATTTTCTAGTAATAATAAATTTTTAGAAATTTCTTTAAACGAATTTGTTTCAGTACCTTCTATCTTTGATGACATTAAGGGTGATCTCGAAATAATAGAATTTTTAATTTTTTGAGATGTGGGTACTTGGCCTAAATATTTTAAATTAACATCTAAAAACTTATGAGTTATGGATTGGAACTTCTCAAAATTTACTTTTGCTTGAAGAGGTGAGGTCGACATATTTACTATAATGCCAAAATTATCCATTTTATAATCTAAGAAAGATGTTTTAATGAGGGTGTAGGCATCTATAAAGCTTGTGGGCTCACCTGTGAGAACGACGACAACTTTATTTGCGGATGCCATGAATGTCATTGATGACGACTCAGCGCCAGCTCCTACGTCAATTACCATGAATTCTGGTTTACTAGAAATATCATTAAAGCTTTTTATTATCTTATGTCGTTCAAGATCACTTAAATTTAAAAGATTGTTAATGGCATTGCCACCAGAAACAAATTTTAATTTATCTTTTGTAGTAGTTATCACCTTTTCTAATTCAGCATTACCAGTTACAAAATCTTCTAAAGAAAGTTTAGGATTAATGCCCAATAAGATATGAGCATTAGCCATACCTAGATCAGCGTCTAGTAGCAGTGTTTCTTTATTTTGCAAAGCAAGGCTTAGCGCTATATTAACAGCTATGGTTGTTTTACCTACTCCACCTTTCCCAGAAGTAATTGCAATTGTAGTAGTCATAATTAATCCTAATTTAAAGGTCTATAAACTAATGTCTTTCATATATTGTGCCAAAACTTCTCTTTTAGCAAAAGCTAATGATCCTATTATTGATCTTGATCCTGACAAAATACCAATTTTACACTTTAATTCTCCTAAAATTGATAACTCTTCTGCTCCAATGTGAGATTCATCTAACTTTGTTAGGGCAACTGTTGGAAATGAGTTTTTAAAAGAATTAATCACTGATTTTATCATATTTCTATTAGCGCTTGCTTGAATAGCAACGATATTTGAACAATTTTTATTTAATGTTAGTTTGTTAATATATTCATGATATCTTGTTGTGTTATTATTTTCTTGAGACACGTCTATTATTAATTTTCTTTGTCCTCTATTTGCTTCAATAAAACTACTAATATCCTCAAGTGAAGAAATTGATGTTACATTTAAGTTTAACAGTCTCCCAAAATTAATGAGTTCAGAGTGGTTGGATGATTTGGGAGCAAAGTTAATAATAGAAAGTTTATGTCTATCATTACCTACAAATTTTTTGTCAAGAATATGAGAAGCAATCTTTGAGCATAATGTAGTTTTTCCTGAACCACTTGGACCATTTATAAAGATCAAATCTGAATTTAAAACATTATTTTCGAATGGCTCGACTAATTTTTTTGATAAATGATGATAGAATGTTAATTCTGGATCAACGTTTTCATCTATCAATAATTCCTTTTTAAAATCTGAAATAATCTGTTTTGAGAAACCTTTTTCCAGTAACTTAATAGAAAGAGAGCTTGAGCTATGTGAACTTAACTCATCGATATCAGCAATAATCATATTCTTTAGAAGGTTTTCTATCTTATCAGTAAATCTTCTAAAGGTATCAATGTCGACAAATTGGTTTTTTGATAAATTATTATCTTGGTTTTTTATATTTTCTTTTTCATTATTTTCTTCAATACTATTTTTTTCAATAACAGATATAATTTTGCGGTCTTGTGTTTTTTGATGCAAATTATGGTTAGTAAACAAATGACTGAAATTTGATTTTTGTTTGTTCAATTTTTTTGCATTAGATGATGCTAAGTCTTCTATATCATTAGAACCCAAAATATGTATTTTGCCGTTAATTTTTTCCGTCTTTAATATTACAGCGTCTTTGCCCAAGACTCTGGAAATTTCATCCATGGCCGATAGGCTGTCTTCAGCAATAACTTTATGTTGTGTCATTTTCTTCTCCGTTCCTATTAACTAATAGTTAATTCTTATTTTCTTCATCTGATCCAATATTAGCTACAACTTCTATTTTTTTATTATCAGGTAACTCAGTAAATGAGAGCACGTCTAATGTTGGAATATGTTGCCTGAGCATATGTGACAAATCACGTCTTATTACGGGAGCAGTTATCATAACGGCTTTCCTATTTTCACTTTGTAGTTTTTCTATTACGTTATTTATAGCAGTCACAATTTTCTGTATTAAATTTGCTTCTAAAATTAACCCATTAGCTCCAGTTTGTTTTGCAATATTAACTATCATTTGCTCTAGTTCTGCTGAAAAAGTAATGATAGGAAGTGGACTATTTAAAGGGGCAATTTGCTGAATGAGCAAGCCAGAAATTGTTGGTCTAACTGCTTCAGCTAATTCTATCGGTGACATGTTTTTAACATTCTGACTAGCTAAGACTTCTAATATTCGTTTTAAGTCACTTATTGGCATTTTTTCAGCTAACAAAGACTTAAGAATAGACGTTAGTATGTTCAATGATATTAATTTAGGTACTGTTGATGAGACTAATTGTGGGGAAGACTTAGATAGATTATCTAAAAGGGCCTGTACATCATCTTGACCTAGTAACTCCGCAGCTTGTTTAGACAAAATCTGGTTTAAATGTGTTGCTATTACAGCCTCTGGCTCAACTACCATATAGCCTAAATTTTCAGCTCTCGCTTGTTGATGTGGTTCTATCCATGTTGCGTCCATATTAAAACTTGGATCTTTAACATCAGTACCTTCTATTTTTGTCTGAGCACTATCACCTGGTATAGCTAAAAGTAATTGTGGAAATATTTTATCTTCTGCTACAATTTCCTGTCCAATTCTTATCCTGTAATGGTTGGCTTCAAGCGTTAAATCATCCCTTATTCTTACTTGAGGAATTATAAAACCTAGCTCTTTAGATATTTGTTTTCTAACGCCTGTAATTCTTGCTATTAAAGGACCATCATTTTCATCATCAACTAGTTGTATTAATCCATATCCTAGTTGCATTGATATTGCTGAATTATCAGCAATATCAGATAATGAAATAGAATTATCATCTTTTTTGTCATCTACGTCTTGATTGTCGTTAGACAGTGTTATCTTATCCTCTGTTTCCTCATTTTTCTTTCTAATTATCCACCAAACAGAGAAGGTTAAAAAAGAGCCAAGCAAAAAGAGTGTATTAGGCATTCCAGGTATAAGTCCCAAAAGAAATAGAACACATGCGCTTGGTAACCAAGCTTGTTTAACTCCAATTTGAGATCCGATTTGCTTTGAAAGGTCTTGACTTGTTGAAACTCGAGTTACAATAATTGCTGTTGCAATAGCAAGAAGTAAAGAAGGTATTTGAGCAACTAAACCATCTCCAACAGATAAAATAATATAATTTTCTGCAGCTGTTGAAACCGGTAAGTTATGCTGGGCGATACCAATTATAAGACCTCCTATAATATTTATAAGAAGTATAAGGATACCAGCTATAGCATCTCCTTTAACAAATTTAGAAGCACCGTCCATTGAGCCATAAAAATCGGCTTCTTTGGCTATGTCCTCTCTACGTTGTTTTGCATCTTCGCTAGTTAAGAGACCTGCATTTAAATCTGCATCTATTGCCATTTGTTTTCCAGGCATAGCATCAAGAGTAAATCTAGCAGAAACTTCAGAAACTCTACCGGCTCCTTTTGTAATCACGACTAAGTTAATAATTATAAGTATTGCAAAAACAAAAATTCCTACAACATAGTTTCCAGCTATAACAAATTCACCGAATGCCTCTATTACTTTACCTGCTGCGTCTGGTCCAGTATGGCCTTCACTTAATACTATTCTTGTTGAAGCAACATTCAAGCCGAGCCTTAATATAGTTGCAAACAAAAGAACTGTCGGAAAGCTAGAAAAATCAAGAGGCCTAAAAGTATGAATTGATACCATTAATATGAGTAATGATAATAAAATATTTGTTGTAAAAAAAATATCTAATAAAAAAGCTGGTAATGGGATAACCATCATGACCATTAGCATTAATACAGCGATAGGAAGACCAAAAGGTTTTAATTTTTCCGGAAGTGATATTTGGCTTGCTAATGTATTTGTCAAATTCATGACATCTCCTAATAATAATTCTCTTAAAAAAAACTTATATAAATCAGTGCCTTATTTTTTCGTTTTTTTATTTATATTAGAAGCAAGAATGATGCCAATATACAGTTTTCAGGCTCTTGTGTTGTCTAAAGAGTTTTTGTAAAAATATCCTAATTTAAAAAATTGGCATATAATCTGCATAGATTTTAAATAATTTTTAAATCAAGGAGTTTTGCATGTCGGCGATTAACCCAAAGAATATTATAGTTTGTACTGCTATCAGTATGTTATTTTTAGGAACAGGATGTTTGCAGAATATTGCTAATTCTAATTTTTCTTCTAGTAACAGCGTGAGTGCAAAACAAATTCAATCAGAGAGTGACGGGGTTGTAGCCTTAAAGGAAGTATTTGATAGCTCAGTTGAAAAAATACCAACCTTATCAGCTGTTGGATATGCAGTCGTGTCTAGTCAACCTGGAAGGACGGATGCACAAAAAAGACTTATGGCTATAAGATCAGCTAGAATGGCAGCCATGAGAGAACTTGCAGAACAGATTCATGGTATTCAGGTTGATTCTAACACTACGGTTATAGATTTAATGGTTCAAAATGATACTTTTAGAGCTGTAGTAAAGGGAATTATTAGGGGCGCAAAAACTGTTAGAATAAACCCAACAGGCGTTGACACTTATGAGACAGTTTTAGAGATAGACAAAGATATGATGCTAATGATGTTAAGAAATGCAAGAAGAACGTAAATAAAATATGTTTAATTACTTTTCAAAATTTTTTTATATTAAAATATATTTTTCATTAGCTTTTATAGTTCTAAACTCAAATCTCTCAATAGCTGACGCTCATTCTACCTTTAAGCAAGTTGAGGCTACAGGAAGATCAATATTAATTGAAGGCGATATTAACACATCACGTAAAAGAGCATTAGAAGATGCACTTTATATTGCTGCTTTAACTGGTGGAGCTAATATAGACGGATTTTCTGCTATTAAGTCGAATACAGTAATTAATGATCAGTCAATTATAAAGGCTACGAATAGGGTTATAGATTTTAAGATATTATCTGAGAGTCAAAATAAAGATTTTTTAACTATAAAAATCAGTGCTATTGTTGGAAATGAATTAGCAAATCGAAATTGTAAAAAAAGACCTCTTAATATTACTTTATTAAAAGGTATTTACGACGTTCATTCCAGTGTACCCTCGAAATTAGCTAGATATACCCCGCTATGGTACAAGAAAATTTATGAAATTGTTCCCAAACTACCAAATGTAAACTCTATTGATAATCAAAACAAGTCACTTAATGAATTAAAAAAATCAAATATCAACTCTTCATTTAATTATAGTGCATTAACTACTGGTTTATCTAAAATTCAAGCAGGGGATTATAGTTTGGTTCCTGCTATATCTTTATCTTCCATAAGTGGAAGTAATAGTTTTGTAAATAATTACCTAATTCAATTAGAATTAAATATATTTAGAGGGCCTGAGTTCAAATTAGTATCAAAAAAAACCTATGATTTAAAAATTAGATATCAGTTAGATAGTAAATTTCAATTTATTAAAAGCATCTCAACTTTAGATATTAACTCAATTGATAAAGAAGTTTATAATCATCTTTTTTTAAACATTAGTAATTTTTTAAATGAGTTAAACTGTCAACCTTTGGAGGGTGT
>JADHRC010000016.1 GCA_016777645.1 Alphaproteobacteria bacterium | reverse complement strand
CCATGAATGCATCCTTCAAGGCACATCTGCTAAAGACATTACCATTTATAATTCATGTAAAGCCGATTTAAAAATAAATACTAATCCAGATAATCAACAAAATAATGCATTGCTAAAAAATAAAATTAAAAAATTAAGAAATGAAAATAAAATTCTTAAAAATCAATTGGCAGACATTAAGATTAGGCTGAACTCATTATTGAACAATATTCAAACCTATGGTCATTAAGATGAGAAGTGGAATAAAATAAAATGAAAAAAGCTCTAGTAGTTGGTGTTGGGCCATTAAATGGTCTAGGTGGTCAATTGTGTAAAAAAATTGCTAAAAATAATTTTGAAGTTTATGTGGCTGGAAGAACTGAAGATTCAATTAATCAAGTTGTTAAAAGCATTCATGATGATGGAAATAAAGCCAAACCAATTGTCGTTGATATTACTAATGAAAATCAGACAAAAAGAATGATTAAAGAAGTTGGTATTGGCTTGGACTTTGCAGTTTACAATGTAGGAAATAACACACCAGGTAAAATTATAGATATTGATGCTGATTATTTCAAACAAAGTTGGGAAACTGGTTGCTTTGGAGCTTTTTTATTTTCAAAAGAGGTTATTAAAGTTTTTTTAAAAGAAAACACACCCGGGACACTTTTATTTACTGGTGCCAGTGCATCTTTAAGGGGTAAAGCTAATTTTGGTGCTTTTAATTCTGCTAAGGGTGCTCTAAGAAATTTAGCCCAAGCAATTGCAAAAGAATATGCTGAAAACTCAATTCATGTGGGTCATGTTATAGTTGATGGTGGACTTGCTGGGGAAAGAATTAAAAAAAAATTGTCTGACTTCGATCAAAGAGTTAAAGAAGGAAGATTGATAGATATAGAAAGCGTAACTGATGCATATATGTTTCTTTATAATCAAAATAAGAGAGCTTGGACTTTTGAATTAGATGTAAGAACTAACAAAGAAAATTGGTGATTAAGGGAGGAAATTATTTAATGAAACTTTTTAACCTATCTGGAAAAGTGGCTCTAATAACTGGTGGTAATGGAGGCATAGGCCTCGCTATGGCTAAAGCTATTGGTGAGGCAGGGGCAAGTGTTATCATTGCTGGAAGGAACGAAAATAAAAATAATGAATCAATTGAATTTCTTAAGGGTTTTAACATTGAATGTAAATCATTCAAAGTAAACGTAGTTGATGAAGTTTCCTGTAAAAAATTGATTAACGATGTCGTAAATGATTTTGGAAAATTAAATATTTTAGTAAATAATGCTGGGACCAATATTAGAAAAAGACCTGAGGAATACGAATTAGGCGAGTGGAAATCAATTATTGATACGAATTTGATAAGTATGTTTACTTGTTCAAAGGAGGCTTATAAACATTTTAAAAATATTAGTGGAGGAAAGATTATAAATATTGGCTCTATGCATTCTTTGTTTGGCGCTCCTTTGGGAAGTGCATATTCAGCGAGTAAAGGGGGAGTTGTTCAATTAACCAAAAGTCTAGCAAATACGTGGGCTCAGGACAATATTCAAGTTAATGCAATTTTACCTGGCTATATTGACACTGAACTAACTCGTCAAGCGAGAATAGATATCCCACAACTGCAGAAAAGAGTTGAGGAGAGAACACCTGTAGGACGATGGGGTGTTCCCGAAGATTTAGGAGGTATTGCTGTTTTTTTATCTAGTCAAGGTTCAGACTTTATTACTGGAACTGCAATTCCTGTAGATGGTGGATATTCAATTAATGGGTAAAAAAATTGATTAATTATGTTGAGTATTAAAATTTATAAAACATTATTTAATTTTTGGAGTTTTTAAATGAGTAACATTTTTAAAGGTTGTATGCCTGCACTTATGACACCATGTAATGATGATTATACACCAAATTTTGATTTACTTGTTAAAAAGGCAGATGAATTAATTCAGATTGGGATGTCTGCGGTTATATATTGTGGATCAATGGGAGACTGGCCTCTTTTATCTGATGATGATAGACAAAAGGGAGTTTCCAGATTAGTACAAGCTGGTATTCCAACAATAGTTGGAACTGGGGCTATAAATACAAGAAAAGCAACAGATCATGCAAGACATGCTCAAGATGTTGGTGCATTAGGTCTAATGTTAATTCCAAGAGTTTTGTCTAGGGGACCATCTTTAACAGCACAAAGGTCCCACTTTGCTTCAATTTTAAGCGCAGCTCCAGATCTTCCTGCGGTTATATATAATAGTCATTATTATGGTTTCTCTACTAGAGCAGATCTGTTCTTTGACCTTAGAAAAGAATTTTCAAATTTAGTAGGTTTCAAAGAATTTGGTGGGGCTAGTGATTTAACTTACGCAGCTGAACATATTACCTCACAAGATGAGAACATTTCCCTTATGATTGGTGTTGATACAACAGTTTATCATGGTTATGTAAATTGTGGAGCTGTTGGCGCTATAACAGGAGTTGGCAACGCATTTCCGAGAGAAGTTCTACACTTAATTAACCTTTGTGAAAAAGCTGCCAAAGGAGATGCCTTAGCTAGACAAAAAGCAAAGGAACTTGACGATGCCTTATTAGTATTATCATCATTTGATGAAGGACCAGATCTTGTATTGTATTACAAATATTTGATGGTGCTTAATGGAGAGCAGGCATATAAATTACATTTTAACCCAAGTGATAAACTTAGTGATAGTCAAAAGAAATTTGCAAAAGCACAATATAACTTATTCAAAAAATGGTATAAAAATTGGAATAAATAAATTTTGAACTAATTAATAAATTTATTTCTCTTCCTTATCATCAGGGTTGTTGTAATTATCTGCTGAATTGTAAGAATTTTTTTTATTTGAATTGATCAATTTACAAGTCTCTCGGAGGGTTAATCCAATAATTAATCCACCTGCTAATCCAATAACCGTTCCTTTTAAAATTCCTAGTCCAAACAATTTAAGTTCCTCAAAATAGTGGTGAACGCGAGAGGATTCGAACCTCTGACCTACTGCTTAGAAGGCAGTTGCTCTATCCAGCTGAGCTACGCGTCCATAAAAAAACATATATTTATTATTACTTATAAATAATTAAGTCAAAACAATTGTAGCAAAATTTAACTAGTAATAGAAAATTTTTTGCATGCAGGTCATAGGTTTAGGAATTATATTTAGATTATCTATTCCAAGCCCCACACTTAATACAATTGAGGATAATTTTGAGGTTACCTTATCAAAACTCCAAGCAAAATCTGTTGTTTTCAAGAATTCCTTGTCCTCCCAAACCACGTAGGCTCCTTGTTTTTCAGCAATTAAATTACCTATGCTAATGAATTTACCATTAACTCTTCTATACACTTTTGGGTTATCCATATCTTTTGATCTATCAAACAGAAACTCAAATTTATATTGATCATCGCTACAATCAAAGCCAGCAGAGGGAAGATAAATTTCGTTTGCCATTACTTTAAGAGGAAATATTAATAAAAGTGACGTGATTATAATAATGTAATTTCTTAAAAACATTGAAAGTGCTACTTTCTAAATAAAGAGTTAAGTAATGATATTGATAACATAAATAAAAATAAATTGAGAAAAAATCATGATCCTTTCAATTGACCATATTGTTATAACTGTTTCTGATATGAAAAAAACAATTCATTTTTATAGTGATATTCTTGGAATGGAGATAAATCAATTTTATTCTAAATCTGATAATACTTATAGAAAATCTCTAAAGTTTGGTAAGCAAAAAATTAATTTGCATGAGGCTTCTAACCCTTACAAACCAAATGCTGAAGTTGCTCTTCCAGGAACACTTGACATTTGCTTTTTAACTGATGAGCCTTTAAGTCACTGGATAAAAACATTTAATAAAAATAATGTCACAATTGAATCAGGGCCTGTTTTCAAAACTGGTGCTAGTGGTCCAATAGAATCTATTTATGTTAGAGATCCAGATAAGAATTTAATAGAAATTTCAAATCAAATAATAAATTAAGAAACTAAATTTCCTGAGATAACTCTATTAATTCGCGTGTTCTTTTTACCTGGTAATTCCATTTTTCATCGAATTTTTTTATTAATTTTTCTAAGTTTTTGGAAGATACAGCTCTTTGTGCGTCATTTATATTTTGAAATTTGTAAATAGCTAAATGGAATTTAGTGTTCTGTATCCATACTCTTTTTGCATTTAATGAAGATAGAGCCTCTTTTGCCTCTGCTAGATGTTCTATTTGATACCAATGGTCAAACTCTTTTTGATTCACAAGGCTGGTATCAGATTTAACAATTAAGTATGCAGTCATTTTAATTTTGTTTAAAATATTTAAAATAATATTATACATATCCAAAAATAAAATGTCATAAATAAATAATTGACAAAACGTATGCTTGTTTTGCTATAGTAAAAGTGGGGGGAATTTAATGAATTTTAAAATATTTGGAAAGCATGTAAGAGTAGGTCAATCTTTTTCCAAATATGCAGAAGAAACATTATCTAAAGGGGTCCAAAAATACTTTTCTAACCCTGTTTCCTCTATAGTAAGCCTTTCAAAAAAAAATAATTTTTTTTATATAATTATAGTTACACACATTAGTAAAAAAATGGAGTTTACAGCCCAATCAAATGGAAACACAGCCAAGTTAGCACTTGATGATGCTATGGAAAAATTATCTAAACAATTAAGAAGATATAAAAGAAAGATTAAAAACTATAAAAACAATGAATTAACTAACAAATCCAGCTCATTGAATGCTCAATTCCACATTATTAATGAAGCTCCTAATCTTAACACCAAAGAAGATATAGCTATTAAAAGTGAGCCTCTTATATTTGCAGAGTTAAATACAGAAATTGAAGAATTAACTGTTATTGAAGCCTTAGAAAAAATGAATTTAGGAAATATTTCAGCATTAATGTTCAGAAATAAAAAGCATAGTGGTCTTAACATGATTTACAGAAGAGAAGATGGTTTGATTGGTTGGGTTGACCCTAGAGGTAACAGAGACTTTGCTAAAATTTAATCTATTTATTTAATTCTTCTAGTCTTTTATCTCTTCCGCACATAAATCTATAATACTCATATTTATAAGTATTTTTTTTGTAATAATCTTGATGTTCTAATCTTACAGGATAGAACTCTGTTTCTTTTTCAATTGGGACAATTGATGATTTAGGGGCTAGAGATAAGATTATTTTTTTTTCTTCTTTGTTTTTGTAATAAATAGCAGGTGAATAAGACCTACCTCTATCACAAAATTGTCCTTCACCATCTTCATAATCAATAGTTTTAAAGACATGAACTATTAGATCTTCAAAAGAAATTATTTTGGGATCATATTCTACTAAGGCAGCTTCTCTATGATCACCCCACTGTCCTGGAATATATTTTGGATTTTCTGTAGTACCCGAAGTAAATCCACTTGTTACTTCTATAACACCAGGTATTTTTTCCATATCAGCTTCTGTACACCAAAAACAACCACCTGAATAAATAAATGTCTCTGCAAAGGATGGAAAGTAAGTTAATATATAAATGTTAAAAATAATAAAAACTTTAATGATATATCTTCTCATAATTCTATCCTGTTCTATAAAAACAAACTTATAACGAATATTTCAATTTAACCTAAAAGGTTGTTCATTTTGCTACTTTCAAATAATATAAAAGGCATTTTATTTATAATTTCTGCAGTATTATGTTTTTCAATCATGAATGGTATTACCCGTCAGTTATCTGAGACCTATAATGTTATCACTTTAAATATGTTTAGGTACTGGTTTTTTGCATTAATTTTAATTTTAATAAACACATATAATAATAAATCCACAATTATCATATCAAATAGTAAAAAGAAATATTTACAAATTTTTCGGGGCTCTTTATTGGCAATACAAATGTGTTTTGCACATTATTGTTTTTTAAAACTAGGTTTAATAGAAACTTCAGCTATTTTTGCTGTAGGTCCTCTTATAGTTACTGCCTTATCAATTGTTTTTTTAAATGAAAAAGTAGATTGGCAAAGGATACTTGCAATTTTTTTTGGTTTTATAGGTATTTTAATTATTTTAAGACCAGGTTTTAGAGGTTTTGATCCTTTATCATTTTTGGCTTTGGCATGTGCCTTTTCATACGCAACATATCAAATTCTCACTCGTTATGTATCGGGTCATGATAGCCCTACAACTAGTTTTTTTTATACAGGTATGGCAGGTGCTTTTATTTTATCATTGGTAGGTCCTTTTTTCTTTATACAAGTAAAAAATTTTGATTGGTTATTGATTTTAATGATTGCCATTCTTGGAACTTCTGCACATTTTTTTATTATAAAGGCTTATCAACTTGCGCAACCGTCTATATTACAGCCATTTAACTATCTTCAACTTGTTTTTGTCTCTATAATAGGAATGATTTTCTTTAATGAAGTTTTAGAAATACCAGTTTTACTAGGCTCTCTGGTAGTCGTTTTAGCCGGTCTATATAGCTTTAGAAGAGACACAATTAAAGTTTAAATTTATTTTTTATTTACTTTAGTAGACTGTTATAATTACTCTTAATTATACTATAAGAGAATAATTAATGAAAAAATTTATATCAAATATATCCACTGGAGAGATAGATAATTTAAAATTTCAAATTTCAAAAAGTCGAATTTTAGACTGGGGCTCATATTCAGTTGATGATGCAGGCATTTCTTACAAAAGGCTTTCGTTAATCCTAGATTATTGGCAAAATAAATTTTCATGGAAAAAAGAAGAAAATAAACTAAATAAATTTGATCAATATGTTTTTGAAAAAGATGACTGTCATACTCATTTCTTACATATTAAATCAAACAAAAAAAATGCAATACCTTTATTATTAATTCATGGTTGGCCAGGATCAATCTTTGAGTTTTTTGATTTAATACCTTTGCTAGTAAATCCTCTCCAGAACACTTCTCTCGATCATCAACATTTTAATCTCATAATTCCTTCATTGCCAAACGTAGGTTTCTCTTTTTTGAAAAATAAACCTCCCTTAGGTTTGGAAGAAATTTCTGATCATTTTATAAATTTAATGGAAAGTTTAGGTTACGGTAATTATTTTATTCAAGGAGGAGATTTAGGGTCTTTTATAGCTTCGATAATGTCAGTTAAAGTCCCAGAAAAAATACATGGTATTCATTTAAATATGCTTCCATTACCAAGAGGTTTAGATAAAAAACCTAAAAATACTAAGGAAAAAAAATATTATGAGGAATTAAAAAATTTTTTACACTTTGAGGCAGGGTATCAATATATTCAAGGGACTAAACCTTTCACTTTGGCTCATGCGTTAAATGCATCCCCTGTAAGTTTATGTGCTTATATAAGTGAAAAATTTTATAGCTGGACCGATAATGATGGTGACTTATTTAAAAATATTAATATTGATACCATGCTAGCAAATATCTCTTTATATTGGTTTTCAGGGTGCATTGGTGCTTCATTTTGGCCCTACTTTGTTCGTCACAGATCTCCATATTGGCCAATATCCTTAGATAATCCAATAGAAGTTCCAACAGGGTATAGTGAATTTCCCAAAGAAATTTTTTCACCACCAATAAGTTTGGCTGAACAATACTATCATAATATTATTTTTTGGGAGACCCATAAATCTGGTGGCCACTTTGCTGCAATGGAAAACCCAGCTTTACTAGCAGCGGATATAAATAATTTTGTTAGGAAAGTTTTATAAGATATTTATTTAAATTTTTTTATATGTGAGTATATTCCTTTTAATTTTTTTGAGAGATATGAAATGAATTTGAACTTTTTAACTGATGATCTTCTAATTAAGACTAATAATTTTGATGGACCAGTTATAGTAACTGGAGCAGGCGGTTGCATAGGAAGTTGGATACTAACAATACTTTATAGATCTGGGATACCATGTATTGGAGTTGATTTGTCTGATCAAAAAGATCGTCTGGAATTAATTCTTGGTAAAGAAACATCAAAAATTAAATGGGAAGTTTGTGATATTACAAACTTAAAACTACTGAAAAAAGTCATTACCTCTTATAATCCTTCTGCTATTATTCACTTGGCAGGCCTTCAAGTCCCTTTTTGTTCTTCTGATCCTGCACTAGGAGCTAGGGTCAATGTTGAAGGTACGATCAATATTCTTGAAATAGCTAGAGAAGCAAGTATCAAGAGGACTGTTTATGCTTCCTCGGTAGCTGCACTTGGTATGCCTCCTAAAGGTCCATGGAAGGAAACATTGTATGGAGCTTATAAATTAGCTAACGAACATACAGCTTTTGTTTATTGGCAGGACTGGCAGGTGCCATCTATAGGGATAAGGCCAAATATTGTTTATGGTTTAGCTAGAGATCAAGGTATGAGTTCTAAAAATACTTTGGCTATTCAAGCTGCTGTTCTAAACGAAAGTTATCAAATACCATTTAATGGAAAATATAGCTGGTTATATGTAGGAGAAGCAGCTTTAGCATTTATTACTTCTATTAGTAAGGATATGACTGGTGCTCATGTTTTTAACCTTAATGGAAGTTGTGAGACTATAGAAAATGGGATTCATATGATAAAAGAATTAAACGAAAAAGCTGATATTAGCTGTGCTAATCAACTTTTTCCTTTCCCTCCAGACCTTGATGATCATCCATTAAGAAAACACATAGGTAATTATCCATCTATATCAGTGAAAAGGGGTATAGAAGATACTTACAAAGCTTTTTGGCAACTTAACTTAGTAGGAAGGTGTCCAGCCTTACCGGAATAATTTTTTATCCAAAAAAAGACATCGAATACATTGCGATGTTTAATAAACAAAAAAACAAGAATATTCCTACTACAACTTTCATGAATTAATAGTAGCATAGTATTTTTAATAAATGAAATTTTAGGTAATTATATGAATGAAAAACTTTAAAAAAATGCAAGAAAAACTAGAAGTTCTTCAAAATGATTTAAATAGTATGAGTGATGAAATTTATAATCAACAAAAAGAAATTAAAGATTTAAAGTTACAAATTAAAGTATTAAAGTTGACCGTACAAAATATAGAAAATATAGATAAAGATAATATTAATATTATAAATGAAATTCCACCACATTATTAAAATTAATTAGGTTGCTTGACTTGTTAAGCTTAACATATCAAATTAGTCATGGTTTTTAGATAATGGTTTAATTTATGGAAGATCCCCAAGCTTTTTTGTACTTAATAATTGGCATAGTATGTCTTTTCCTTTATAGAATTTTGAAAAAAAAATGGAATTTTCAAAATAATCAAAAGAAGAATTTATTCAAACTCCTTTTCAAAAATATAGATCATAAAAAATAAAATTATATTTGAGGTGAATATTAATGGAACATAAAAGATATCTTCTTAATCTTCTAGATTATAATAGTTGGGCTAATGATGAATTTTTTAAAGTAATTACAAAGTTGTCGTCGGAAGAAATAAACAAGCAACGAAAATCTTTTATGAACAGCATAAGAAATTCTCTTAACCATTTGTTGGTTATAGATAAAGTTTGGCTAGCTAATATGAAAAAAGAAAGACATAATTTTTCTAATTTACAAACTATTTTGTTTAACGATATGAAACAACTTTGGAAGGAAAAGAAGAAAGAAGAGCAATTATTAAAAAAATATGCGGTTGATCTATCTGATGCAGAATTAGAAGAAAGTGTTGAGTGTGAACTAATAGGTGGAAATAAAGTATTGATAACTAGATCTATGATATTTACACATCTTGTTATGCATGCTGGTTATCATAGAGGAATTATTGCTGAAATGTTTGGTCAAATTCCCTTGCCACCAATTGCTCAGGATATAACAATTTGGGAAAAATCAAAATTAAAAGGGTAATTTTTTTGAAAGATTTTAAATATGAAAGCTGCTGAGTTAATTTGGAATTGCTGGGAAAATGGTAAAAAAATTAATTTTTTACCAAGCAAACTGATACCTCTCAATAGAATTGATGCCTATAAAATACAAGAAGACATTCAAGTTTTGAGTAATTCTGATCTAGTAGGTTGGAAGATAGCAGCTACTAGTAAAGATGGACAAAAACACATCGGTGTAAATGGGCCATTGGCTGGAAGAATTTTAAAAGATAAGACTTATAGCCCTAATAATACACTTGTTTTGGGGGGGAATAAAATGGCTGTTGCTGAACCTGAATTTGCGTTCAAAATTTCTTCAAACTTAAAACCTACAAATCATTTATATACTCCTGATGAGGTAATAAACCTTGTTGATGATTTATATTTAGCAATAGAATTACCTGATTCACGTTTTGAAGATTTCTCTAAAGTTGGAGAATTAAACCTAATTGCAGATAATGCTTGTGCTCATCAATTTGTTATTTCATCAGCTGTAAAATTTAATTGGAAAACTATTGACTTATCTCAACATAAAGTAAAAATTTATAATTCTAATAATCTTTCTCATGATGGTATTGGGGAGAATGTATTAGGAGGTCCAATCATTGCTCTAACTTGGTTAGTTAATGAATTATCTCAAAATAATATAACTCTTGATAAAGGTCTGATAGTTTCTACTGGCACTTGTTCTTTACCATTAAATATAGAAAGTGGTGATAAAATCACAGCAGATTTCGGAGTATTAGGATCAATTAATTTAAGCATAGAATGATAAAATTTATATTATTCATTATTATTGTATCTATTATTATTTACATCTTCAAAGATCATTACCCTAAAATTGTATTTTATTTAAAAAGATCTTTAAAAAATCCAATAGTTAGATCCTTAGCTTTGAGAAGTATTATAAGAGTATTAAGATTATTTATTTTTAGAAGATAGTTGGTTTTTTAAAGTTTTATAAAAAAGCAAAAATTGTGGATATATATTCTCAACTATTATTTTTACCCCCTGTTCATTAGGATGTATCATATCTTTTTGATTCAAGGCAGGTTTTAGAACAACATCTTTTAAAAAAAATGGGTAAAAAAAAGTTTCATACTTTTCAGCTAATTTTGGGTAAATATTATTAAATTCTTTCACATAGTCTGAACCAAGGTTATTTGGAGCTCTCATCCCTATTAGCATTGTTGGTATCTGAATTTTTTCAAGATATAACAAAATATTTTCAATATTTTTTGAAGTTATTTGAGGGTCGATGCCCCTTAATGCATCGTTAGCTCCTGTAGAGATAACGATACCATCAAATTTATCATCTAGTATCCACTCAAACCTATTATTAAGTCCTGTTGAAGTTTCTCCAGAAACACCTCCATTAACTAAGTTAATATTATATTTTTCATTATCAAATTTCTTTTGTAATTGATCAACAAATCCATTTTCTTTTAATAATCCATATCCAGCGATTAAACTATCACCTAAGATTAAAACCCTAATATTTTTGGAATATGATGTTTGCATTAGTAATAATAAAAAGAAAAAAATTGTAAAATTAAGTTGTATTATATATTTCATATCTTTTATTTACTATCTCAGCTAAGGATATTTATTTAAAATGAATATATTAAATCAGTTAATTTATAAATGAGTATTATGAATCAAAATACAATAATTAAATTAGAAAATGTATTTGTAAATCTTAAAAGCAATATTGAAACCATTGAAGTTTTAAAAGGTATTAACCTTAACATTTTAGCTAATAAAAGTATATGTATAATGGGGCATAGTGGTGCAGGAAAGTCAACACTAGCAATGACTATTGCTGGTTTAGAAAATATCACAAAAGGTAAGATTTTTTATAAAGATCAACCTATTCATGATTTGAAAGAAGATGACCTGGCTGATTATAGAGCCAAAAATGTTGGGATTATATTCCAATCCTTTAATTTATTACCTTCTATGACGGCTTTAGAAAATGTTAATTTACCTTTGGAAATATCTGGAAATTTCATTGACGATAGACAAAGTATTAAATTACTAGAATCTGTTGGTTTAGAAAATAGAATTAATCACTATCCCCATGAATTATCTGGGGGAGAACAACAAAGAGTTGCTATAGCTAGATCTTTGATTTCATCACCAGAGATAATAATTGCTGATGAGCCAACAGGAAACTTAGATAAAAAAAACAGTGAAGCAGTTATAAAACTGATTTTTGAACTTCAAAAAAATCATAATTCAACCCTAATTTTAGTAACACACGATAAATCCATAGCTAATTTTTGTGATGAAATTATTACTCTAGATAATGGTTTAATTTTATAAATGTCAGGTTTTAAAAATATAATTTTTAGAAAAAATTTATTTTTAAAACTTTCTGTTATGGAGTTAAGGGGGTCATTTAATGAATTTAAAATAGTCATTACATCAATTTTTATTGGTGTATTTATTATTACTGGTGTTGGTAGTTTATCAAAAAACTTACAATATGAGATTGATAATAAAAGATCAGAACTTCTTGGTGGGACTTATGAATTTTCGACTACTTATCAAGAATTTCCAAAGGAAATCAAAAATTGGTTGGAGCAGAATGGTAAAGTTTCTCAGATCGTTGAAATGCGTACTATGCTCTCTTCAAAAAAAAACTCACTCAACAAACGTCGCATTGTAGAGCTTAAAGCTGTTGATAAAAATTGGCCTCTAATAGGTAATTTAAAAGTTGAAACAGAAAATAGTGGCCTAATTAGCACAAATATAAATGAAAAGATTAATGAAATATTTGTTGATGAAGGACTTAAAAATCAGCTCAATATCTCTGTTGGAGATATTGTAAAATTAGGAAAAATTGAAGCAGAAGTAAAGGGTATAATCAAACAAGAACCAGATAGAATTTTCTCATTTGCTAATTTTGGTTCCCGCGTACTTATGTCATCACAAACTTTAAAAAATACAGGCTTGGTTATACCTGGATCTTTAGTGAAATATAAGATTAAGTTTATTCCAAATAATAAAAAATTAGAACTATCTTTCTTAAATAAGTTAATCGAAGGAACAAACGTTTCAATCAAAAACATAAAAAATAGTACTAATAATTTTAATACTTTCATTGAAAGGACAACTTTATTTATATCTTTAGTTGGACTTATAACACTTCTAATTTCAGGTGTTGGGATATCTAATGGGGTAAAAGGATACTTAATAAAAAAAATAAAAAATATTGCTATAATAAAGTCTTTAGGTGCCAAAAATAATCAAGTTTTTAAAATATATCTTTTACAAATGTTCTCAGTGTTTTTAATTGGAATAATACCAGCAGTAATTTTAGGAATTTCCACTCCATTTTTATTTTCACCTTTAATCGGTGAAACATTGTTTTCTTCATTCCAAGCCAAAGTTTTCTTTGAACCAATCTTTATAAGTTGTTCCTATGGTTTCATTGTATGTTTATTATTTACAATTATACCTTTATCAAAGACCTATGAAATAAAACCAATACACTTAATAAGGGTATCTCGAGATAAAATTCATAATGAGCATTCTAACAAAATTAAAATATTTATAATTTTTTTAATTTGTTGTTTATGTTTTCTTACTGTTAATCTTACTAGTGATATAAAATTAGCGTTTTATATTTTTATATCTTTATTTATTTCATTAACCATTTTAACACTTTTTACTAATTTCTTTTTTATTATTTTCAAAAAAATAAGGTTTAAAATAGGTTCTTTGTTAGAAACCATTAGAAGATCTATTGTAGATAGAAATATGTTTTCAAAATCTATAGTAATTTCATTCAGTATAGGTCTTTCTCTTTTGGTCACCTTGAATATTATTCAAGAAAGTTTAGACAAAAAAATTTATGACACTATCAATCAAGAAGCACCAGATTATTTTTTCATAGATATACAACCTAGTCAAATTGAGGAAATAAATAAAATTGCTATTAATTCGATTGGTAGTAACAATTTCAATGCTCAACCAATGTTAAGAGGGCGTATAACAAAATTAAATAATGTGAATGTTGAAAAATTAAAAGTTGATAAAGACGTACAATGGGTTCTAAAGAGAGATAGGGCTTTTACATGGAGTAACGTCAAACCCCAAAATAATAAATTGATTACTGGTCAATGGTGGGAACCAGATTACAAAGGCCCTCTCTTAGTTTCTATTGGTAATAAAATTGCAAAAGGTTTGAACGTAAAGATTGGAGATAAAATAGAATTTAATATTTTAGGAAGAAATTTTGAAGCTACAATTCATAATACAAGGGAGATTGTTTGGGAAAGTATGGGAATAAATTTTATATTTGTTTTGAGTGATAGTATCATTAAAAACGCACCACACACTTTGATTGCAACAAGCAAAAATAAAAATAAAGTGACTAGTAGTGAATTTGTTGAAAAAGTAGTCTCTGAATTCTCAAATATTTCATCTATATCAATTGAAGAAAGCTATAAAACTATCAAATCATTGTTAAAATTATTAATAATTATTATAAATACTATAGCTTTTGTCACACTCTTTTCAGGTGTAATAGTTTTGAGTACTATTTTGGATGTAAGCAAAAAAGATAAATTATATGAGGTGGCAATTTTTAAAATACTTGGTTCAAAACCAAAAAAAATTATTCTTTTATGGTTTTATGAGTATATGACCATTGGGCTTCTATCTTCATTAATTTCTATTTTAATAGGATGCTTAGTTAGTTTCATATTACTGAATTATCTGTTTAATGTTGAATTTTATTTAAATTATTTAACTTTAGTTATTCTTTTATTGATTTTACCTATTTTTATTACAATTTTTAGTTTATTTAAAATGTTGAAATTAATTTATTCTAAGCCTCTTAATGTACTAAGGTCCCATTATTGATTTTGATTTATTCATTTCTTCTCAAAGTATTATTATTATTTACTAAAGAGAGATTATTAAGTGTTGTTTAAAAAATTAGGAAAATCTGAACTCAAAGTATCTTCATATTGTCTTGGCACAATGACATTTGGAGAGACAACTTCAGAAGCAGATGGTCATAAACAAATAGATTTATCAATTGATGCAGGAATAAACTTTTTAGATACTGCTGAAATGTATCCCACATGTCCTTTAAGAGCTGAAACAACTGGCGATACAGAAATTATTTTAGGTAATTGGATAAAAAAAAATAAGTCAAAGAGATCAGAAATTGTTCTCGCAACCAAGATATCAGGTAAAGGTTACGAAGCTGTTAGAAATGGAGAAGGAATAAACGGACGGTCAATAAAAATTGCTATTGAAGGTAGTTTAAAAAAACTTAAGACAGATTATATTGATTTGTATCAACTGCATTGGCCAAATAGAGGATCATATCACTTTAGGCAAAATTGGAATTATGATCCTTCAAACCAAGACACTAAAAATTCTAATGATAATATTCTAGAAGTTTTGAAGTCTTTGTCAGAAATTCATAATGAAGGAAAAATAAGGTATATTGGGTTGTCTAATGAGACATGTTGGGGAACATTACAATTTATTAAATATTTAAAATATTTCCCAAATCTTGAGTTGGTTTCTACTCAAAATGAATACAGTTTACTTTGTAGATTGTATGATCTTGATATGGCAGAAATGTCCCATCATGAAAATATAAGTTTGCTGGCTTATTCCCCTTTGGCAGGAGGTTTTTTGACTGGTAAATACTTGGATGGAAAAATTCCAGAAAACTCAAGGCTTTCTAGAGTTTCTAGTTTATTTGGAAGAATTAATGAAAACTCAACATTGGCAGTAAAAGAGTATGTTGCACTCGCAAGAAAGTTCAATATAGATCCTATACATATGGCACTAGCATTCTGTAACCAGCGCCCATTTATGGGTTCTGTAATTTTTGGATCAACTGACAGTTTGCAACTATCCAAAATTTTGAAGGGTTTAGATTTAGTCCTCTCAGAAGAACTATTATTAGAGATAAATAAATTATATAAAAAGTTTCCTATTACTTTTTAATTATTTAACTTAAATTGTTACCAATTTCCTTAAATACACTAAACATTAATTCTTCAGTTTTAATATTTATTGGCTTTGAAGCAGAAGATAGCCTTACTATTGTTAATTCTTTTTTTGGATTTATCCAAATATTTTGACCATGTATACCTATTCCACAATACTCATTATCATTAAAACCAGTTTGATACCATTTTGATCTATAATTACCTTTAGGAAATCTTTCCAGATTATCTTGATTGAGATAACTGGTATTGTTTTTATAATTTTGTATGTCTTCTATCCAAGAGGATGGAATTATTTGATTATTATTCGAGGTACCATGGCAACGTACTAATTCAGAAAGAATTAATAAATCGTATGGCGATATGCTAATTCCTCCAGCCGCTCTTGATGCGCCCCATTTGTCAACTGTAACATAAGCTTCATATTTAACACCAGCTGGCTTAAACAACAATTCAGACATTATAGTAGAATATTTTTTCCCGGAAGCTCTTTCAATTATCCAACCTAATAAATCACTATGAGGTGAGCAATAGTGGTATTTTTTTCCATGTCCCATATTTGTTTTTGGTAATTTTGATAGAAAATCATGTAAACCCAAATAGTTTAGCTCTAAACTTTTTTTAGGAAGATCCCAACCTGTTGATGCTCTATAATCTTTGAAAATTTGGGCGTTTCCTGAATAGTCTTCAATAAATTTTGAAGCCACATTCATGTCTAAAACATTCCGAACTGTTGCATTTTCATATGCACTTCCTTTTGTTTCTTTTATTATGTAAGAAACGGGGGTATCTAAATTTATGATTTTTTCATTTACGAGTATTCCTACCAATAAAGAAGTTAGAGATTTGGATAATGAAAAAATAATATGTGGTGTATCTTTTTTTGTGAAATTTTCAAAGAACTCAAACTTAAGTTTCCCTTTGTGCATAACCAAAAAAGCATCTGTATCACATTGTTTGAAGACGCTTAATAGATTTAATTTATTCCCTTGATGATTTATAATCATATCGCTTAGATCTAATAGGTCTTTTGTGAATTCAATATCACTTTTTCTGTTTCCTAAAATAGGAGCTGTTGGGATTAAATTTCTTACGTTTAAAAAAGACCATTTACAATATGGATATTTTCTCCAGTTTTCTAAGGAAACTTGATATTCATTTGGTGGAGGACTTTCCTGCATTATTTTATTAATTTCAAAATTTGGCATATTATATTTCTCAAAATAAAAAAACAAATCTCAATATAATTGACAAAGTAGTCATTTAGCAATACCCACTTATTAAGTTAAACAAAAAGAGTTAAAAATGGAATTGACTTTAAATGATATTATAAAAGTGCATAAAAAAATATCTGATAATGTTAAATGGACAGAGACAAGCTTTTCAAATTCAATTTCAGAAAAGCTAGGAATAGATATTTACTTTAAATTTGAGAACAGACAGTTCACTGGGGCTTTTAAAGTGAGAGGGTCTTATTCGAAACTTCTTTCTCTATCTGAAAATGAAAGAAAATCGGGTGTGGTAGCTATGTCTGCAGGAAATCATGCTCAAGGTTTAGCATTTATTTCTAAAAAAATGAATATCAATTCTAATATTGTAATGCCTGAAGGCACACCTTTTACCAAAATAAGAAGAACTAAGAATTTTGGTGGAAATGTTATAATCAAGGGAGAAAATTTAAATGCTTCATACAAACATGTTCAAAGGCTTATAAAAGAGAAAGGTTTTATTGAAGTACACCCTTACAATGATATAAATGTCATTTCGGGTCAAGGAACCATATCTTATGAAATGTTGTCAGATTTTAATGAAATTGATGTATTGCTAATACCAGTTGGTGGAGGAGGTTTGATAGCAGGTTGTGCATTAGCTGCAAAATCAATGAATAAAAACATTAAGGTAATAGGTGTTGAATCTGAATTATATCCCTCTCTTACAAATAAAATATTCAATAAAAAAATAAAATGTAAGGGGTCCACTCTTGCTGAGGGGATAGCTGTATCAGAAATAGGTGATATTCCATTTTCTATTATCAAAAAATTTGTTGATGATGTTGTGACTGTGTCTGATAAATCAATTGAGAGAGCAATTGCAATGTTAGCTGAACATGAAAAAACTGTAGTAGAAGGTGCCGGTGCAGTTGGGTTAGCTGCAATCTTACAAAATAATGAAAACTTTTTAGGCAAAAAAATAGGAATAGTTGTTTGTGGGGGTAATATTGACTCTAAAGTCTTATCCTCAATCTTAATGAGAGACTTAGTTAGATCTGGGCAAGTAACAACCTTAAGCATTACTATGCCAGATAAGCCAGGACAACTCCAAATCATATCTAAAATTTGTGCAAATAACGGAGCCAATGTGCTGCAAGTTGAACATAGTAGATTTGCGATGGACTTATCTGCAAGTTTAGCAAAGCTAAATATAACTGTTGAAACTCAAAATACTGATCATTTAAACAAAATTATAAGTGAAATTGAAAGTAATGAATTGCCAGTAAATATTGAAGGTCTGATATAACTGTCAATTAGTTCTTTTTAATCTTAAATTAACTATTTCATTTGATGAACCTATTCTAATTCTTGGACCCCAGCATCCTGATCCAGAAGAAACATAAAGATTGGAGAGTTTATTTTTATATAATCCATAAATATATCTAAATCTTAACTTAACGATTAAGTTAAAGGGAAATATTTGTCCATTATGTGTGTGTCCTGAAAGCATTAAATCAGTCTTATCTTTTATATCATCCCATACATCAGGTTTATGAGAAATA
>JADHRC010000015.1 GCA_016777645.1 Alphaproteobacteria bacterium | reverse complement strand
GTTCCTAGAATAAAAATTTTAGCTATTAGAGAAGATAGGAAAATAATATTAGAAGAAATTTTAGTTCTTGAGCAGAAAATTATTAAACCTAAATCTAAAATAGAGTTTCAAAATACAGCTAAATTGAAAATAAATACAGAAAATATAACCGTAAAAGCAACTCTATTAAAAGAAATTTTTGATTATTAATCAAAATCGATTAAGGTTTCCTTTGAAATTATATCCTTAATGGTATCAACTTCTTTCATTTTGTGATCTTGTCCATTTACAATCATTATTTCAATAGCGTCAGTTCTGGCGTTATAATTAGAACTCATAACTGAGGAATAAGCCCCAGTTGTTTTAATTGCCAAATATTGATTCTTATTGATATGGTTAATAGTCCTATCTAATGCAAAATAGTCACCAGTTTCACAAATAGGACCTACAATATCAGCAACTATTTCACCGGTTTTATTTGTTTGTACATTTTCAATTTTATGAAACGCATCATACAATGTTGGCCTAATTAAATTATTCATTGCAGCATCAACAATTACGAAATTTTTATCTTTAGTTTTTTTATTTCTTATAACTTTTGTAACTAAAATACCTGCTTCAGCAATTAAGCTTCTTCCAGGTTCAAAACTGAGTTTAAAATTAGATTCTGAAAATAATTCTAAAATAATATTTTTATAATTAGTTAGATCTGTTTTTGTATCATTTTTGTAGTCAACCCCAATTCCTCCACCTAAATCTAAAGTTGGGACGGAAAAACCAACTTTTTTAATTTCATCAGCCAAATTTCTTAAATTTAAATATGCTTTATAAAAGAAATTAAAATCAAATATTTGTGAACCTATATGAACACCTAAACCAACTGGGGTTATGAAGTCAAGTTGGTGTAATTTTTCATAAATTGCTTTAACATTTTCAAAATCAATTCCAAATTTAGTTTCTTTTTCTCCAGTCGATATTTTTTTGTGTGTATCTGGAGCTATATCAGGGTTTACTCTTAAACATATATTTGCATTTTTTTTAATTTTAGAAGCAATATAGTGAATGTCATATAGTTCTTCTTGAGACTCTATGTTAAATTGTAAAATATTGTTTTCTAAAGCGGTTTCAATTTCATTTTTATCTTTACCAACACCAGAAAAAATAATTTTTTCAGGAGCTATTCCGGCAGCAATACACTTTTCAAACTCTCCTATTGAAACTATATCAGCCCCACAACCCAATTTAGAAAAATATTTAATAATATTAATAGAGTCATTTGCCTTAACAGCATAATGAATATTGCCCTTAACTTCCTTTATAGCATTTAAAAATGCATGATATCTGTCCTTCATGATTTCAGAATCATAAATATATAGTGGTGTTCCATACTTTTTAGCTAAATAAGATATTTTAATACCTTGTACACTTAGCTCTCCAGTTGTATCTCTATAATAACCTAAACAATGCATAATAAATTCTATTTTTTTTCAATTATTTCAGAGGGTTTGATAGGAGTATCTTTTCTTCCACAACCATTTATTGTTATTGAAAAAAATAATATAATAAGGATTATTATTTTAATTTTCATATTATGGAATTCCCTAGATACTTTAATTTAGCTCTTTTGACCGCCTCAATGACATTTTTGGGGGCAGTGCCGCCGTAAGATGTGCGTGTAGAAACAGAATTTTTGATTTTTAAAATTTTTAAAATATTTGTATCTGCATTTGGAACAACTGATCTAATTTCATCTAAAGTTAATTGCTCTAACGAACATTTTTTACTTTCAGCTAACAAAACAACTTTTCCCGTAAAATGATGAGCATCTCTAAATGGAATATCTAAGTTAGTTACCAAATAGTCGGCAAAATCAGTTGCAGTTGGAAAACCTTTTTGTAGTGCTTCCATCATTTTATCTGGAACAGCTTCAAGTTTACTAATCATTCCTTCCATAACGATAACACAATATTTAATAGTTTTAACAGTGTCGAATAATGGTTCTTTATCTTCTTGCATGTCCTTTCCATATGTCATTGGAAGTCCTTTAAGAACTGTCATTAAATTAAAAAGATTTCCAAAAATTCTCCCCGGTTTTGCTCTAATTAATTCTGCAGCATCAGGGTTCCTTTTTTGAGGCATAATACTTGAGCCAGTAGTAAAACTTTCTGGTAATTTAATAAAATTAAATCGATCAGAGGACCAAATGACTAACTCTTCAGCTAACCTTGACAAGTGAATAGCGATCAAAGAAGAAGCTGACATAAACTCAACAGCAAAATCCCTGTCTGAAACAGCATCCATTGAATTATCAGTTGGTTTATCAAAATTCAATGTTGTGGAAACAAAATCCCTGTCAATAGGGTAGCTCGTACCAGCTAATGCAGCAGAGCCCAAAGGTAACTCATTTAATCTTTTTCGACAGTCAGCTAACCTGCCTCTATCTCTTCCTAACATCTCAACATACGCTAATAGGTGATGACCAAATGTTATTGGTTGAGCCACTTGGAGATGAGTGTATCCTGGCATTAATAAGTCATAGTATATTTCTGCTTTTTCTATTAAAGATTTTTGAAGATTTTTTAGGTCTAAATCAATCTCATCAATTTTTCTACGGAGCCATAATTTTATATCTGTTGCAACTTGATCATTTCTTGAACGAGCTGTATGTAGTTTTTTACCAGGCTCTCCGATTATCTCAACTAGTCTATTTTCAATATTCATATGAATATCTTCTAGTTTCAAAGAAAAATTAAATTGATTATTAGATATTTCTGTACGTATTTGATTTAATCCAGACTTTATTAACTCGAAATCTTGTTTAGAAATTATATTTTGTCTTGATAGCATTTCAGAATGGGCTAATGATCCGTCTATGTCTTCCACATACAAGATTTGATCGAACATGATAGAAGAATTAAACTCCTCCATAATTTTATCAGTAGCAGAAGAAAATCTTCCACCCCATATATTACTAACATTTTTTTCAGAACTATTTTTTTTCATATTTTTATTTATAATGAAACATCAGTTTTAATAAGTTTAAATTAATTTTTAACATGCATACATCAAATTTATACAAAAAAATAATATTATTATTCTTCTTCATTATTTTAAGTATAAACGCCTTCGCATCTGAGATCTTAAAAAGGCTTGATAATTATGTCCAATTCCCAAACATCACAGTTCTTGATCATAAAGGAAATCAATCAAATTTAAAATTTAATAAAAATTTAAAAACTAAAGGATATGTAATAAATTTTTGGGCAACCTGGTGTATTCCATGTAAAAAAGAGCTTCCAGATTTGAGTTTGCTTCAGTCTAAAATCAAAAAACATGATATAGAAATTTTAACTATTTCAATAGATAAAAAAAATATAGAAGACCAAATTAAGTTTTTATCAAAAAATGGCGCATCTAATTTGTCTCATTTTTTTGATAAAAAAATGAGTATTTTTAAATCTTTAAAACTAAGGGGTATTCCAACTACTGTTTTTGTAGATAATAAAGGCAATGTATTGTCAATTCACGAAGGAATATTAAAATGGGGAGACGAAATAATCGTTAGACAAGTAAAAGATTTATTCTATTAATTTTTCCATTTCTGGAACTGCTTTAAATAAATCATCAGATAGACCATAATCTGAAACTGTGAATATAGGTGCTTCTTCATCTTTATTAATAGCAACTATAACTTTGCTATCTTTCATTCCAGCTAAGTGTTGTATTGCTCCAGAGATACCAGCTGCAATGTATAAATTTGGTGCAACAACTTTACCAGTTTGTCCAACCTGCCAATCATTTGGAACATAACCTGCATCTACAGCGGCTCTACTTGCACCCATGGCAGCTCCAAGCTTGTCAGCTAATTTTTCAAGAACTTTAAAATTTTCACTCGATCCTAGGCCTCTACCGCCAGAAACAACAATATCAGCTGCAGTTAATTCTGGTCTTTCAGATTTAGAAAGTTCTGAACTAATATATTTTGATAACTCAGAATTAGTAGCGGGTTCTAATGGTAGAATTTCACTTTCTTCACTTTTTAACTCTGCTTTTTCAAAAGCTGTGGTTCTAACAGTAATTACTTTACAATTATCATTACTTTTGTATGTTGCAATAGCATTACCTGCATAAATAGGTCTCTTAAATGTAGAATCATCAATAATTTCAATTATGTCCGGTATTACCATTACGTCTAAAAGAGCGGCTAGTCTAGGCGCAATATTTTTACCATTGGCTGTATTAGGAAACAAGATATGAGAATATTCTTTTGCAATAGATTTTATAAGGATAGATACATTCTCCGCTAATGGGTTTTTGTAGATTTCATTATCACAAAATAAAACATTATTAATACCATTTATCTTACTACATGAATTTATGACGTTTTGGCAATTGCTACCTACCACTAGCAAATCTGATGAACCAATAATATTAGCAGCGCTAACCGTATGTAAAGTAGATGGTAATAATTCTAAGTTATTATGTTCGGCTACAACAAGTATTTTCATTTTAAAACCCTTCTTAGCTTATATTACTTTAGCTTCATTTTTTAATTTATCTACCAATTCTTCTACGTTTTGGACCATTATTCCAGATTGACGTTTGGCTGGTTCCTCAACTTTTAGAATATCTAATCTGTTTTTAATATTAATATTGAGATCTTCTATTGTAATTTGATTGATTGGTTTTTTCTTTGCCTTCATTATGTTTGGTAGACTTGCATACCTAGGCTCATTTAATCTTAGGTCTGTACTAATGACTGCTGGTAATCTGATTTCAATGTTTTCAATACCGCCATCAACCTCTCTGCTAACGATAGCTTTTTTTTCCTTAATTTCAATTTTGCTAGCAAAGGTTGCTTGTGGCCAATCTAATAAAGCAGCTATCATCTGTCCTGTGGCATTCATATCATCATCAATAGCTTGTTTGCCTAAAATCAAAAGATCAAATTTCTCCTTTATAGCAATAGATGAAATAATTTTAGCAATATTAAGTGGTTCTAAAACTTCAGTCGTTTCAACAAAAATTCCTGAGTCAGCCCCCATAGCAAGGGCATTTCTTATAGTTTCTTGTACTTGTGAGGATCCAATAGAAATAGCTATAACATCTGTAGCTATACCTTTTTCTTTTAGTCTTAAAGCTTCCTCTACTGCAATTTCATCAAAAGGATTCATCGACATTTTAACATTGTCTAATTCAACTCCTGAGTTATCATTTTTAACTCTAACTTTGACGTTATAGTCAACAACTCTTTTTACAGGCACTAAAACTTTCAAATTAAACTCCATTTTTAAAAATTATCACTATTCTTGATTTAAACCAGGTACCCATAATACATCGTTTAATCCATTTTCATTTAAAACTCTACTTAAAACAAATAGTAAATCTGATAATCTATTTAAATAAACCAGTGAATATTTATTGATTTTTTCTTTACTAGATAATAATGACACGTCTCTCTCAGCTCTTCGAGCAATGGTTCTTGAGATATGAAATAAAGAAGAAGCTTCTGAACCACCAGGAAGAATAAATGAATTTAGTGGTTTTAACTGGTTATTGTATTTATCAATTTTTTTTTCAATTTTTTCAACTTGGTTTTTGCTAATTCTAAGAGGTTTATATTTTGGTGTTTCATCTGATATAGGTGTTGACAGGTCAGCTCCAAGATCAAACAAGTCATTTTGAATGTTTCTAACTAAGCTCTTAATTTCAATTTCTTTTTTAGTATTCTTTTTATCTAAAGACAGAAAAACTAAACCTAAAGACGAATTTAATTCATCAACGGTTCCATATGCTTGAGGTCTTGACGAGTGTTTTGATACTCTACTACCATCAGTCAAACCGGTTGTTCCGTCATCGCCGGTACGAGTATAAATTTTATTTAATTTAACCATTAGAATATTTCTTATACATTAGTATGGATACAAAAACTAAGATAGCAAAAGCTTGAAAAACAATTCTATACCTCATCAAAAGATTACTTTTTGATTTATTGTATTCTCCACCTCTAGCCATAGTTATTAATCCCCAAGCAAGAATAAGAACAACCATTATCATAGAAACGTAAAGTATAGCGTTATACCATTCCATTATAGATATCCTTCTAGTATATCAATAAAATTTTGACCTTCATTTTTGTATGCTGCCTTTACCGTGTTATGCATAAGGCATGCTATTGTCATTGGACCAACTCCACCAGGTACAGGAGTAATCTTTTTAACCTTATTTATGACCTTTGTGAAGTTCACATCACCAACAAGTTTTGATTTTTTGTTTTCTTCAGAAGGTTCTAATCTATTAATTCCTACATCTACAACAATTGCGTCTTTTTTTACGTATGTATCGTCTATCATTTCTGGGCAGCCAACAGCAGCAATCAAAATATCCGCTCTGATGCAATGTTCTTTAAGATTTTTAGTTTTTGAATGAGCTATAGTAACAGTGCAGTTAGACGACAATAAAAGTGATGCCATAGGCTTCCCAACAATATTGGATCTTCCTATTATTACAGCATGTTTACCTGTTATTTGTTTTAGCTCATTTTTAATTACATATAAACATCCTAAGGGTGTGCAGGGAATGAAGTTAGGATTGCCCATGTAAAGTTTCCCAAAGTTTATAGGGTGGAAACCATCTACATCCTTGTTTGGATCAATACTATTTATAACGTTTTTCTCAGAAATATGTTTTGGAAGAGGAAGTTGAACTAATATCCCATCTACTGTCATATCTTCATTAAGTGAAACAATTTCTTTATGCAGTTCATCTTCAGACGTTTCAGTTGGCAGAATAATTTCAATAGATTTAATATTATTTTTTTCGGCTGTGAGAAGCTTGTTTTTAACATAAACTCTACTTGCTGGGTCTTCACCTACTAGAATGACGGCAAGGCAAATCTTACGATTAAATTTAAGGAAGAAATTTTCACAAAGAGGGTGGACTTTTTTGAGTAATTTATCTGCATAGTACTTACCATCAATAATCTTATCTAAATTTTTCATAAGCCTAATTTATAATCCCATTCTAAAATCTTGGATTAAATTTTTTAAAAAACTTAATAATAAAATAACAATTACTGGAGACAAATCGATTCCTGAAAGTGAAGGTATAAATTGTCTTATTTTACCTAACAAAGGTTCATGAATGGAAATAAGGGCTCTAAAAATAGTATTTATTATTTTGTTATAACTATTTATCATTTGAAATTGAATAAGAAGGCTCATAATCACATACACAAATAGTGTGTATAGATATAAAGTTATGATTTCATTGATGAGTATTAATAAAGCGTTCATATTAACTATGGTGAATTGATGATATTTCTTTCAAATAATATTTAAAAACTAGATTACTATAGTTTAAAAGAAAAAATTGTCTAACTTTAAGGAAATTTTAAAATGGGATTTCAATTATTGAAAACAAGCAAAAAATTTTTACTAGATTTTTATTTGTTTATTTTTGTTTTTGGCCTGATTTTTTTCTCTTTAACCTCTTATGCCTCAGAAAATGAAAATTCATGGGAAGCAATTTTAAATAAATCATCTGGGGACACTGTTTTTTTTCATGCATGGGGAGGTGATAAAAATATAAACAGTTATATAAAGTGGGCATCCGATGAAATTAAAAAAAAATATAATATAAGTGTAAAGCATGTAAAAGTATCAGACACTTCAAATGTTGTAGCTAGAATATTATCTGAAAAGAATGCAAGAAAAAATACCAATGGGGCTGTAGATTTAGTTTGGATTAATGGAGAAAATTTTTCTATGATGAAAAATAATGGATTACTTCTTAACCAAAACTGGATATTTAAAATCCCCAATTCAAAATTTTTAGATTTTGAAAATAATCCTAATCTTCTTAATGACTTTGGTGTTGATACTGAAGGTATGGAAATGCCATGGGGTTTGTCTCAACTTACCTTTTATTTTGATAGTAGGTATATAAAAATTCCACCTAGATCCTCTATAGAGTTAAAGGATTATATTTTAAGTAATAAAGGTAGATTCACTTTTCCTCAGCCGCCGGACTTTGTTGGTACTAGTTTTTTAAAGCAAGTATTAATAGAATTAATATCTGATAAAAATTTATTACAATCAAATTATGAAAAGGCAAAACATCAAATAGCCCTTCAACCCCTTTGGGATTGGTTAGATGAAGTTACCCCCTATTTGTGGAGGAATGGTAAAAGTTATCCCAGTAATTATTTGGCTCTAACCGAGTTGGTAGCAGATAGAGAAATAGATATAGGAATGGCCTTTAATATATCTCACGCTTCAAACGCTATTTTGGCTAATCGTTTGCCTAAAACTGTAAGGAGTTACATACATGAAAAAGGAACTCTAGCTAACACTCATTTTTTAACAATCCCTTATAATTCATCAAACATAGAAGCAGCAAAAATTTTTATAAATTTTTTAATCTCTCCTATTGCTCAATTAAGAAAACAGGATAAAAACTTTTGGGGAGATCCAAGTGTATTATCGATGGATAAATTAAACAATCAGTGGAAGAATAAATTTAATCAAATTCCAAGGGGTGTTGCAACTTTATCTAATGAAGATTTGAAAATGAAACTTCAAGAACCACATCCTTCTTGGGTTAAAGTCATAGAAGAAGAATGGATAAGAAGGTATGGCTCAAAGAATTAATTTTTAATTATTTTATATGTATAGCTACTTAAACAAGTTTTTACTCGTTCTTCTCATTGCTATTATAGTAACCCCAATCTTTTTTGGTATTTTAGGTTTCTTATTACCATCTTTTGGTTATTTTCCAATTTTAGATAAATACGAGTTTAGTTTAAATTATTTTGTTATTTCTTCTAATATTCCAGGAGTTTCAAAGTCCATTTTTTTATCTTTTTTTACAGGTTTTGTATCTACTTTATTAGCTTTAATCTTATCTCAAGTGATTATTTTAAATATTTTCGAAACTAAACTTTATAAACTCATAAAAAAAATAATAGCACCGTTACTTGCAATGCCTCATGTAACAATGGCAATTGGTTTAATTTTCATATTTACCCCTAGTGGATTATTTTTTAGAATTTTTTCACCTTGGTTAACTGGTTTTGAAAGGCCTCCTAATTTTTTTATAATACCTGATGATTATGGTTTTTTTTTAATATTAGGTTTAGTTTTAAAGGAAATTCCTTTTTTTATTTTAGTTTCAATATCAGCCATTGAGCAGTTTTCTGCTAAGAAAATTTTTAATGTGGGTAAATCTCTTCAACATTCAGTTTTGTCAGTTTGGTGTTTTTTATTATTCCCACTGATATATCGGAGAATTAGATTAATTGTTTTTATCGTGATAGCTTTTACAGCATCAGTAGTAGACATGTCACTACTTTTAGCTCCTTCTACACCATCAACATTGGCAATACAGATTTTACAAAAATATCAAGCCTCTGAGACTAATTCTTTATTTATTGCTTCTAATCTGGCGTTAATACAACTTCTTGTTATAATCATTTTAATATTGTTTTGGGTTCTAATAGAGAAAATAGTAAGTCATAAATTATTTTTTACAATTTTTGTTAATTGCTTAACATTCAAAAACAATTTGATAAAAAATTTAACTTTTATAATAGTGTCAATTTTATTTTTTTTATCATTACTAGTCTTAATAAGCTCTTTTCTCTGGAGTTTAGCGGGTGATTGGTACTTCCCAAATTTTCTTCCTAAAACTTTAGATATTCAAAATCTTGTAGAGTTTTTTAATGAAAATAAAAAAATCATATTTAGCTCTATTGTTATTTCTTTAATAGTTTCACTTTTAGCATGTTTGTTTGTAATAATATGGGTTGAGCTAACAGATGGTTTGAAGAAAAAGAGACAATACATTGAGTGGTTTATCTTTCTACCTTTATTTATACCACAAATTTCATTTCTAATTGGAATACAAAGTTTTCTGATACCATTAAATTTCAGTGATTTTTTAGTGCCGTTGATCTTTGTAGAGTTATTATACGTCATACCTTATTGTTTTATCATTCTAGTGCCATCTTTAAGAGAAATTAGTAAAGATTTTTTAAAAGTTGCTGCAAGTCTAGGTAAAAACAAATTTGAAATACTAATATTTATAAAAATCCCGATGATAATGCCTACTTTTTTATTATCTGTTGCAATAGGTATGCTTGTTTCTTTTGCTCTGTACACACCAGTGTATTTTATTGGTGCAGGAAGAGTAACAACTTTAACAGTAGAAGCATTAAATTTAGCCTTAAGTGGATCAAAGCAAGATCTAGGTGTTGCAACGTTTTTTCAGATTATTATTCCAATTTTAATACTACTAATTGTGGGTTGGTATAACAACAATTTTTTAAAGTGGAAATTTTAAATTTGTTTAGTTTACTTGATAAGCTCAATTAAATCTTTTATAGAACTTAGTTTAATAATACAGGAGAATGTTTTGTCTGATCTTTCGGCCTTTAAGGGTAAAAAAATTGCTATTATGGTAGCTAGCGGTTTTAATGAGGAACAGTTTTTAATTATTCAAAAAACAATATTAGCTGCAGAAGGCTCATACACAATAATTTCAAGGGATATTGGAACTACTAATGGATGGGCATCAGAAAAATGGGGTTTATCATATCCAGTTGATCAACCTGTTTCTGAAACTCTAGCAATAGACTATGATGCTCTTATAGTTCCTGGTGGAGCCAATCAAATTGAAACCCTCAGTAATGATCTTCATGTAAGAAGAATACTTAGAGCTTTTCTTAGAGAAAATGAGCCTGTTGCTTTAGCTGGAGTTTCAACAATGTTGTTGACCACAATTGATGCGGCAAAGGATAGGAAAGTGGCGGCTTCTGATGCTGATAGTGCTTTATTAATAGCTGCTGGAGCTGAAATTATAGATAAACCAACAGTTAAAGATAGAAATTTAATTAGTGCAACTAGTGGTGAAGCAGGTATATCAGATCTTTTAGAAATGTTGGCTCTGGCTATTAAAGAAAATAAAAATTAAAACAGGTCAATAAGTGAGCAATCAAAAAATGATTAGTCCATGTGTAGGTATATGTAAAATTGATGACAAAAGTAAATTGTGCATTGGTTGTTTAAGATCAGAAGATGAAATTGCAATGTGGCCACAAATTAATAATGAAAAAGCCTTGGAAATAATTAATGAGATTGTTCATAGATCTATATCAAAAAGATGATGGGATTATAAAAAATGCATAAATACAGAACACATAAGTGTAATGAGCTTAGTCTTAAAAATGTTAATGAAACTGTTAGGTTATCTGGATGGATACACAGAAAAAGAGATCATGGACAATTAATTTTTTTAGATTTAAGAGATCATTATGGATTGACACAGGTAGTTATAGACTCCTCAAATAAAAATTTTTCAGTTGCTGAGTCATTATCTCTTGAAAGTGTTATAACTATTACTGGAATGGTTGTTGAAAGGTCTGAGGATACAATCAATAAAAAATTGCCTTCTGGATACATAGAAGTAAACCTATCAGAATTGGAAATAATATCTAAATCTAGCACTTTACCTTTACAAGTTAATTCTGATGAAGATTATGGTGAAGAAACCAGGTTAAAATTTAGGTATTTAGACCTCAGAAGAAGCAGGCCTCATTCTAATATAATTTTAAGATCAAATGTTATTCAAACTATAAGAAACAAAATGATAGAATTAGGTTTTATTGAATTTCAAACCCCTATTTTAACAGCTTCAAGCCCAGAAGGTGCTAGAGATTTTTTGGTTCCATCTAGATTAAATAAGGGGAAGTTTTATGCTTTGCCCCAAGCACCTCAACAGTTTAAGCAATTAATAATGGTTTCTGGTTTTGACAAATATTTCCAAATTGCACCCTGTTTTAGAGATGAGGATAGTAGAGCTGACAGGTCTCCTGGAGAGTTTTATCAATTAGACTTGGAAATGTCCTATGTTGAGCAAGAAGATGTTTTTCAAGCTGTAGAACCAGTTATAAAAGAAGTCTTCAATAAATTTTCAAATAAAAAAATAGATGATGTTTTTCCAAAAATTACATACAAAGATTCCATGTTAAAATATGGTAATGACAAACCTGACTTGAGGTTTAATCTTGAAATACAAGATGTTACTGAAATCTTTGCTGACTCTGGTTTTAGTATTTTTGCAAAGTCAATTGATAATGGTTCTGTTGTAAGGGGAATACCAGGGCCTGGCTGTGGATCTAGATCAGTTGCAGATAAAATGAATAGTTGGGCTCAAGGAGAGGGTGCTCCAGGAATGGGCTATATTATATTTAATGATGAAGGAGCCAAAGGCCCAATCGCTAATGCTATTGGTGAAAAAAAAGCTTTAACTTTGAAAAAATTATTTAATTTAAATAATGGTGATGCTCTATTTTTCTCTTGCTCAAAAGAAAATGAGGCTGCCCAACTAGCTGGAAAAGCTAGAACAAAAATAGCAGTGGATAGAGATTTAATTGAAAAAAATACGTTTAAATTTTGTTGGGTTGTCGATTATCCAATGTATGAAAAAGATGATAAAACAGGTAATATAGAGTTTTCTCATAATCCCTTTTCAATGCCTCAAGGTGGTATGGAAGCCCTTGAAAATAAAGATCCACTTGATATTTTAGCCTTCCAATATGATTTGGTTTGTAATGGTATTGAGTTATCTTCTGGTGCAATCAGAAACCATGTTCCAGAAATAATGTATAAAGCTTTCGAAATTGCAGGTCACAAGCCTGATGTGGTTGACAATAAGTTTCCTGGTTTGATTAATGCATTTAAATTTGGTGCCCCTCCCCATGGAGGCATAGCGCCAGGCATTGATAGAATTGTAATGTTACTTGCAGATGAACCAAATATTAGAGAGGTAATTTTATTTCCTATGAATGGTAAGGCAGAAGACTTAATGATGAATGCACCTAATGAGGTTAATCCAATTCAGCTTAAAGAATTAGGTATTACATTAGAGAAAAGAAAAAATAATTAACGTTAACTATTTTTTAAGTTAAGTCTGTGTATTAACTTTATAACTGCCAAAAATAAAATAACTGCACCAGTTTGATGAAGTGCTCCTAAATATACAGGTACCATATTTACCAATGTAATGATGCCTAATGAAAATTGAAGAGAGACAATCACAGCTATAACTAAAGCAATATTTTTTATTTTTTTATCTATTGTATTTTTATAAAGTTTGAAGCTGTAAATCAAAGTGATAATTGTAGTTAATAAGGCAAGATGCCTATGATGAAATTGTGCGGATGCAGGGTTTTCAAACGGATCTAATAATTTGTATTCACCATAATTTTCGGGTAGTAGTCCTTCTCCCATCATTGGGTATTCGTTATACATCAAACCAGCATCCATTCCTGCAACGAATGCACCAGCAATTATGGTAATTGATATTAGGGAAAAAACAAAGAAAGAAAAATCTAGTTTTATTTTAGAAATCCCCTCTTGTATTTCTAGGTATACCCAAACCAAAAAAAATAATATTAATAGTGCGTTAGATAAATGAACAGCTAGGCGGTATTGTGAAACAGTAGGATCATTTACTAATCCTGATTTAACCATCCACCAACCAATAATTGATTGAAGTCCACCTAAAATCAAAATAATAAAAAGTTTAGGTAAAATTTGTTTTGGTATTTTTTTTAAAACTGTAAAAAAAATTAAAGGAATAAAAAAAACAATACCAATTAACCTTCCCCATAATCTATGAAAATATTCCCAAAAGAATATTTTTTTAAATTCTTCTAAATTCATACCTATGTTTATTTTTAGATACTCAGGAGAATTTGTGTATAATAGAAATACTCTATTCCATTCACTATCAGACATTGGTGGCAGGAAACCCCAAATTGGTCTCCACTCAACCATAGATAATCCAGACTCAGTCAATCTTGTAATTCCACCAATTATGATCATCAGTAAGACCATAATAATGATACTTAAAAGCCATATTGAGATCGATTTGTCTGATTTGTAAATAATATTAGTTGTCATATACTCTATGCTTAGCTTTTAATACTTAAGTGACATAAAATTTAAAAATTTCAATATTTTAAATTTTTTTTTTATTTAATCTTGAAAGTTTATGATGCTCTCATTATTTAAGCTCCATCAATAACGTACTTATTGTTTAAATTTAACTTTTTTATATAGGGAGATAAGGCATGAAGTTTAGACCACTTCACGACAGAGTTGTAGTCGAGCGTCTTGAAGCTGAAGAAAAAACAGCTAGTGGAATTATTATACCAGATTCAGCACAGGAAAAACCAATGCAGGGTAAAATTATTGCAGCAGGTTCTGGAGCTCGAGACGAAACTGGTAAAGTTCAACCTTTAGATGTTAAAGAGGGTGATGTTGTGCTTTTTGGAAAATGGTCCGGCACAGAAGTAAAGCTTGATGGAAAAGATCTGTTGATCATGAAAGAGAGCGATATCATGGGAATAATGGGATAATTTTAACCCCCAATTAAATAATAATTACTTTAATAATTGAAAGGAAATAAAAATGGCTGCTAAAGAAGTCAAATTTGGTGCTAATGCAAGAGCACAAATGTTAGAAGGTGTAGACATACTTGCTGAGGCTGTAAAAGTTACTTTAGGTCCAAAAGGAAGAAATGTTGTTATAGATAAATCTTTCGGTGCTCCAAGAATAACCAAAGATGGTGTAACTGTTGCTAAAGAAATTGAACTTAAAGATAAGTTTCAAAACATGGGAGCGCAAATGGTTAGAGAAGTTGCATCTAAAGCTAATGATGTTGCCGGTGATGGAACTACTACAGCTACCGTTTTAGCCCAAGCTATTGTTAAAGAAGGTTCAAAAGCTGTTGCTGCAGGTCTTAACCCTATGGATTTGAAAAGAGGTATTGATTTAGCAGTTGAAGCAGTTGTAGCTGATTTAGAAAGTAGAACTAGAAAAATTTCAACTAACGAAGAAGTTGCTCAAGTAGGTACTTTATCAGCTAACGGTGAGTCTGAAATTGGTGATATGATTGCAAAAGCAATGGACAAGGTGGGTAACGAAGGTGTTATAACTGTTGAAGAAGCTAAAACTCTTGCAACTGAGTTAGAAGTAGTTGAAGGAATGCAGTTCGACAGAGGTTATTTATCTCCATACTTCATAACTGATGCTGATAAAATGAAAGTTGTAATGGATGATCCTTACATTTTATTGTTTGAAAAAAAATTAGCTAATCTACAGGAAATGCTACCAATTTTAGAAAAAGTAGTTCAATCAGGTAAGCCTCTTCTAATTATTGCTGAAGATGTTGAGGGTGAAGCTCTTGCAACACTTGTAGTTAATAAACTAAGAGGTGGTTTAAAGATAGCTGCAGTTAAAGCACCTGGTTTCGGTGACAGAAGAAAAGCTATGCTTGAAGACATTGCCATATTAACCAAAGGCGATCTAATTTCTGAAGATTTAGGCATTAAACTTGATAATGTAACTCTTGAAATGCTTGGTACTGCCAAGAGAGTTGAGGTTACAAAAGAAGAAACAACTATCATAGACGGCGCTGGATCTAAGGACGACATTGGTGCAAGATGTAACCAAATTAGAGCACAAATTGAAGAGACCACTTCTGACTATGATAAAGAAAAACTTCAAGAGAGATTAGCTAAATTAGCTGGCGGTGTAGCTGTCATAAAAGTTGGTGGAGCAACTGAGGTTGAAGTTAAAGAACGAAAAGATCGTGTTGACGATGCAATGCATGCAACAAGAGCTGCTGTTGAAGAAGGAATTGTTCCTGGTGGTGGAGTTGTTTTTGTTAAGGCAATAGCGGCTTTAGACAAAGTTAAATTTGAAAATTCAGACCAAAAAATGGGTATTGATATTGTCAGAAGAGCGTTGAAAGCCCCTGCTAAGCAAATTGCTGATAATGCAGGACAGGATGGAGCTGTAATAGTTGGAAAACTTTTAGAATCCACAGATCCTAATTTTGGTTTCAATGCACAGACAAACGAATTTACTGATCTTGTTAAAGCGGGTGTTATTGATCCAACCAAAGTGGTTAGATCAGCTCTACAAAACGCTGCGTCCGTAGCTGGTCTGTTGATAACAACAGAGGCAATGGTTGCTGACAAACCTGAGCCAGCTGGTTCTGGCGGTGGTATGCCTGATATGGGCGGCATGGGCGGCATGGGCGGCATGGGCGGTATGCCTGGCATGATGTAATAAGCCTAAATAATTTATTTAAAAACACCTCTGTGTTAAAAACAGGGGTGTTTTTTTTTGTTTTAATCTTATTATAAAATGTTGCGAACTAATCATAATTAATATAGCTATGGTGTAAAAATCAGATGTTGAGTAATGGATAATTCAGATTTAAAAAAAATAGCAGAAAAATCAAATTCATGGCCGTTTGTTGAGGCAAGAAATCTTAGAGATAGATTAGTTAAATCAAATATTGATAATCAAAAAGTTGTCTTGTTTGAAACTGGTTACGGCCCTTCAGGACTTCCTCATATTGGAACTTTTGGTGAAGTTGCTAGAACTAGTGTTGTTCAACATGCATTTCAGGTTTTAACTGGCAGACAAACTAAATTAATTTGTTTTTCAGATGATATGGATGGACTCCGAAAAGTGCCTGAAAATGTTCCGCAACAAACCTTGTTAGAAAAATATATCGATCATCCTCTTACCTCAGTACCAGATCCTTATGAAGAGTTTGATAGTTTTGGTGCTCACAATAATGCCAAATTACAAAGCTTTCTTGATCATTATAGTTTTGAATACGAGTTTGTTTCAGCAACTGATTGTTACAAAAATGGTAAATTTGATAATGCATTAAAAGCTATATTGTTAAATTACGATAAAATTAAAAATATAATTTTACCAACCTTAGGAAAAGATCGTCAAAAAACATATAGTCCCTTTTTACCAGTTTGTCCGAGATCAGGTAAGGTTTTACAAGTTAATATTACATCTATAGATACGGAAAACAACACTGTCAGTTATATAGATGAAAAAACCAGGGAGCTAACAACTGTTTCCGTTTTAGGAGGGTCTTGTAAGTTACAATGGAAATGTGACTGGGCTATGCGCTGGTTTGCTCTAGGAGTTGATTATGAAATGGCAGGCAAAGATTTATCTGAAAGTGTTATTTTATCCAGTAAAATCTTAAGAATATTAGGCGGACATCCACCAACAGGGTTTTCATATGAGCTGTTTCTTGACGAAAATGGAGAAAAAATTTCTAAATCCAAGGGTAATGGGCTTTCAATTGAAGAATGGTTAAGATATGGTTCTTCAGAGTCTTTAAGTTTGTTTATGTATAGTAATCCCAAAAGAGCAAAGAGACTTTTTTTTGATGTAATTCCAAAGGCAACTGATGAGTATTTTTCTTACTTAAAAAAATATAACGATCAAACTCAAGAACAAAAAATTGATAATCCAGTTTGGCATTTGCACCGAGGAAACCCTAAGAAAAACGATTTACCAGTTACGTATACTTTATTGTTAAATTTAGCATCAGTTTGTCATGCTAATGACCCAGAAATTATATGGGGATATGTGTCATCCTATTCTCCAGAAGTAGAAAGGTCTCCAGAGCTTAACTTATTAATGAAGTTAGCTGTTAATTACTATAAAGAAAAAATTGAGCCATATAAAAATTATCGATTGCCGAATGAAAAAGAAAAGCAAGGCATTATTGAATTGGTTGAAGCTTTGTCACTTTTGAATGAAGATAGTTCATCTGATGATATACAGTCTATTGTTTTCTCAATAGGAAAAAAACTAGAATATGATAATTTACGTGACTGGTTTAAGGGTTTATATGAAACTGTTTTAGGCCAGTCAGAGGGCCCTAGAATGGGTAGTTTTATTAAACTTTATGGAATCAAACCTTCCAAACTACTTTTAGAAAATGTTCTTAAAGGTAATCTCATTAAATAATAAGGATAAGTATGATTTGGAGTTTTATTACTTTTATTGTAAGGAAGTTTGATCCAGAAACCGCTCATCAAATATCATTAAACGCTTTGAAGTTTGGTATTCATCCTAGGTTAAAGTTTATAAAAATTCCTACTAGGATAAATAATTTAATATTCAAAAACATTTTGGGTGTTGCTGCGGGTTTTGATAAAAATGCAGAAGTAATTAAAAATATTCATTATTTAAATTTTGGTTTTACCGAGGTTGGAACAATTACACCTCTACCACAATATGGAAATGCTAAACCTAGGGTGTTTAGATTAGAAGATGATCAAGCTATTATTAATCGTAATGGTTTTAACAATCTAGGTATGAATCAAGCAAAAATAAAATTAGAAAAATATAGAAAACAATTTCCTGTTGGGGGCGATTTTATTATGGGTATTAATATTGGCCCGAACAAAGATAGCCCTGATAGATTTCGTGATTACGAAGTTTTGTCTGAAAATTTAGCAAAATTTGCCGATTACATAACTATTAATATTTCTTCTCCTAATACACCTAACCTAAGAGAATTCCATAATAAGGAGCTCTTGGGAAAAGTAATAAAATCTGTAAAAAAAGGGATATCTAATTCAGAATCTTCACTCATGCAGATTCCTATATTCCTAAAAATTGCTCCAGATATTTCTAATGAAAATTTGGAAACAATTGTTCATACTGCAAATAAATTAAAGATTGCTGGTCTCATTATTTCTAATACGACTATAGATAGAAATGAGACCCTTAAATCTAAAAACTCCATTGAGATAGGCGGTCTTT
>JADHRC010000014.1 GCA_016777645.1 Alphaproteobacteria bacterium | reverse complement strand
TGACACTGGCACTTATGTATTTAATTTTCATTTTTGTTTGGTGTTCTATTGATCGTAATGTAGCTCCAGCACTTAAAGAAGGTGATTTAGTTTATGAAAAAGGAAAATTACCGCAGATGGTATTAAAAGCCTTTTTGCCACCGGTTGCATTAATTGTTCTTATTAAAGGTTCTATTCTAATGGGTTGGGCTACACCAAGTGAAGCTGGAGCTGTTGGAGCCTTTGGTGCAACGTTGTTAGCTATAATTGGAAATAAATTTACATTTCCAATGCTCAGGAGCGTTTTGCACTCTTCAGGTCTTACCATTTCTATGGTGTTCATGATTATTTTAAGCGCCACTTGTTTTGCGTATGTTTTTAGATCTCTTGGTGGGGACTATATTGTTGAAGAATTAATTGAGAAAGCAGGATTGGGATCTTGGGGATTATTATTCTTGCTTATGGGCATGACTTTTATGCTTGGTTTTTTCTTAGACTGGGTTGAGATTACATTAATTATTCTTCCAATCTTTGCGCCGCTTGTGGTTTTACTAGATTTTGGTGATCATGTATCTCAATTAACTGGATTGGATGGTCGTAAAGAAACTTTAGTTTGGTTCTTGGTGTTGATGGCAATAAACCTTCAAACTTCATTCTTAACACCTCCTTTTGGTTTTGCCCTTTTCTATCTAAAGGGAGTGGCGCCGCCAGAAGTAGCTACCTTGAGTATTTACCGAGGTGTGATACCTTTCGTTATTATTCAGCTTATTGGACTTTCTATAGTAATCTACGAACCAGAAATGGCTCTATGGCTCCCGCGGCTGATCTAGATAATTATTATAAAAACCGCATCTTAAGGTGCGGTTTTTTTTTCTAAAAGGATTTAATATGAGAAAAGTTGGTATCTGTGGTGCTGGTCTTATTGGAGCCAGTTGGGCAATTGGTTTTGCAAATGCAGGTTATAAGTCTCTTGTTTATGATAATGATCCAAATAGTTCTGAAAATTTTAAAAATATTTTTGATAAACTAATCCAAGACATAAAACTCATCGATCCTGATATTGATGCAGAAATAATTAAGAGTAATATCCAACTGAATTGTTCAATGGAGAAGATTTGTGAAGATAGTATTTTAATTCAGGAAAGTGTTGTTGAGGATCTAAAAGTAAAACAGGATATTTACAAGCAATTAGATGAACTTACTTCTAAAGACACCATCTTGGCTTCATCATCTTCGTATCTTGTAATATCCAAAATTTCTGAGTTTGTAGAACATAAACATAGGTGCATTAATGCTCATCCTGCGCTGCCACCACATGTGGTTCCATTTGTTGAGATAGCAGGAAGTCAAGATACTTCTAAAGAAATTATAAATGAAGCACTTAATATATATAAAAAAGCTAATTACGCCGCAATTTTAGTAAAAAGGGAAACAGAGGGATTTGTATTAAATAGACTTCAGGGAGCTCTTTTAAATGAAGCTGTTAGACTTCATGAAGGAGGTTTTGCTTCTATGGAAGATATTGATATTGCTCTAAAACATGCACTCGGAATAAGATGGGCTTTCATGGGCCCCTTTGAGATAATGGATTTAAATGCTCCAGAAGGAATCAAGGACTCTTTTAGTAGATATAGAACTGGGATACAAAATCTCGCTAGACAACAAAATACCGTCCCATCTTATTCAGATGAGTATTTAAATAAATTAGATAAAGAACAAAGACAAAGATTAGATTATCATGATAGATCTGATAGAATAGAAAAACGTAATAAGATGATCGCGTTAATAAGAAAATTAAAAATTGAGCTAGGGGAGGATGTCTAAGATGGCCAAAAATAAAAAAGTAATAATAAGTTGTGCAGTTACTGGTGCTATACATACACCGTCAATGTCAGAGTATTTACCAGTTACAGCAGATGAAGTTATAGAGCATTCTTTGGCAGCTCATGAAGCTGGTGCAGCTGTTTTACACCTTCATGCGAGAGATGAGGTAGATGGACATCCGACACAAGATCCAGAAGAATTCCAAAAGTTTCTTCCTACAATTCAAAATTCTTGTGATGCGGTTATAAATATAACAACAGGTGGTGGTCCTCAAATGTCTGTTGAAGAAAGAATGAAACCTGCAATGCACTTTAAGCCAGAACTTGCATCTTTAAACATGGGTTCTATGAATTTTGGTCTCTTCCCAATGTTAAAAAAACATAATCAATTAAAATATCCATGGGAAAAAGAAATGTTAGAAAGAAGCAAGCATTCTCTTTTTAAAAATACTTTTGAGGATATAGAAAACATCATGACCTTAGGTTATGAAAATGGAACAAGGTTTGAATTCGAATGTTATGATGTAGGTCATTTATATAATCTTCATTATTTTCATCGAGAGGGAATGTTAAAAGGTCCATACTTTATCCAATTTGTAATGGGAATTATGGGTGGAATCGGAGCTGATGCTGATAACTTGCTTCATATGAAAAAAACAGCTGATAAGCTTTTTGGTGAAGGAGGTTACGAATGGTCAGTTGTTGGAGCGGGTGCTACACAAATGAAAATTAATGCCACAGGAGCTGCTTTGGGTTCTCATGTGAGAGTTGGCCTAGAAGATTCTTTGTGGGATGGTCCGGGTAATTTAGCAAAAACCAATGCTGATCAGGTTAAAAGAGTTGTAGAAATTCTTAATGGATTATCATTGGAAGTCGCTACCCCAGATGAAGCAAGGCAAATGTTAGGCTTAAAAGGCAAAGATAAAACTAACATTAAGTAGAAGGCTTACAAATGAATTATGAAAAACTTCTTGAAGGTAAAAAAGCTTTAATTACTGCAGGAGCCGACGGCATTGGTTATGCAATAGCTAAAAGGTTTGAAAAAGCAGGTGCCCATGTCTTTGTTTGTGACATAAACGAAGAAGCTGTAAATAAAGCAAATGGTGTTGATGATAATATCAAAGCTACCGTGTGTGATTTGAGGCAAACTCAGCTTATTTCATCTATGGTTGAAGAAGGTTTTGATCATTTAAAAGAGATTGATATTATTGTGAATAATGCAGGGATTGCTGGAGAAACGGCTGCAGTAGGTGACCAAACTCTTGGCGGATGGCAAGAATGTCTTCAGGTCAATATGACTAGTCATTTTGAAACAATGAGACTTCTGGTTCCACGTATGAATGATGAAGGCTCTATTCTTTCTGTATCGTCAGTTGCAGGTAGAGTAGGTTTTGCTTACAGGCTTCCATATGCTGCAACGAAATGGGCTGTCATAGGTATGGTTAAAAGTTTAGCTATTGAACTTGGGCCTAGAGGTATTAGGGCTAATGCTTTATTACCAGGAATTGTAGAAGGTGAGAGGCAAAATAGAGTTATAGAAGCTAAAGCCAAGGTAAAAAATATTTCATTTGAGGCTATGAAACAAGAAATATTATCAGGAGCATCACTTAATAGATTTGTTACACATGATGATTTAGCAGAACAGGCACATTTCCTATGCAGCCCACTTGGAAAAAATATATCAGGTCAAGCTATAAGCGTCTGTGGAAACATTGAAAAAGCTGGTTAAACCTTTTCTAAAATTTCATTGAGAATAGGGTGTATATAAGATTTAAATAGTTCAGGATTTTCTGACATTGGAAAGTGTCCTACTCCTTTTATAATTTTTGCCTTTGATCCTTTTATCCTGCTAGCAGTTTCCATTGTTTTTTCTGGGGTACATGAGCAATCATACTCTCCGGATAATAGATATACAGGGCATATTGATGTATCTATTAAACTTGACCTATCGTCAAAATCTCCATCATGCCAGTAAAAATATAGATCTCCTTTAAATACACCTGGCCCTCCTTGCATATAATGCCATAAAGTTTCGTGTCTAAATTCGTCTGGGCTTTGTGGAGCAATTTGTGATGATACAAATGCAGCCTGGACCATTCCTCCATGAACGTCAGGTCTGTACAGCCAATCTAAATCATAATAGGGCTCAAGTTTATCTGAGCCTTCAAGCGCTATAACAGCTCTAAAATATTCATTTTGTTCTAAAGCTAGATGTAAAACCACACGCCCTCCCATAGAGCAACCCATTATCACAGGCTTCTCTAGTGAGTATTTGTGACAAAATGACATGATGATTTGTTTATAAAAACTAGTAGTAAGTTTATAATCTAAATTTTGAAAACCTAAGGGAGGATTTGATTTTCCATGCCAAGGAAGGTCGAAAACAATGACTCTATATTTTTCTGTTATTTTTTTATCATTTAATATATGTCTGAATTGTCTTCCATCAGAACCAGCAGTGTGAAGGCATATAAGTGGTATTCCTGACCCTGCCTCTTCAACATATATTCTATAATTTTGATCATTAATATTTAGGGTAAAATATCTTCCAATGATGTCTTCAAATTCTATTGTATCTTTTTTCATTTTAAGCCTAATTGGGTTTTCGTATTTCTATTGGAAGCAATTATATCTTTGAAATATTGTAAATTTTGTATAAGAGGAATTAAATTTCCATCAATGGTGACTATCTTTTTGGCCAACATAGCAAAAATATCATGATAATCTCGGGGAGGTGTTTCCAGCCAATGTTTTTTCCAACAATTTTTCTCTGCATGAATTCTAAAAACACCACTTTCAGTTAGAATAATTCTCTTATATATAGTTATTAATTGACCATCTTTTATTTTAAACAAATAATCTTCGTCACCATATCCAAATGTGAAATTTAGATTTAACCACCTACCACTTGCAACTAACCTTTGATTAGAATTAACTTTGTTTATCCATTGTTCTATTGGTATCATTAAAATTTTTCCATCTTAAAATTATAAATTTTTCTAATTATTTTACAAAAAAAAACTTTAATATATTCTAATAATATTAGGGAGAATATTATGTTTGATGTTAATAATTTTTTGCATTCAGATGCATTGGGAGCAGCCATTGAATGGAATGGCTATCCAAGATTTAACTTTATTGGTGGCCATAATGATAGTGAAAATATACCAGTTGTTTCCCTTAGGGAATCTATAGATAATGTTATTTTAAAAGAAGGTAAAACATTAGCAAAATATGGTTTAGAGAGTGGCCCTCAAGGTTATATCCCCCTAAGAAGTTTTATATCTAGCCAACTTAAAAATAGTGCTTCTATAAACTGTTCTGAAAAAGAGATACTTGTTGTTTCTGGATCATTACAGGCTTTGGATTTAGTAAACACTACTTTTCTTAAGAGGGGTGATACGGTAATAATAGAAGAAGAAAATTATGGAGGAACAATTTCCAGGTTAAAGAGACTTGGTGTTAATATGGTAGGTATTCCTTTAGAAAAAGATGGAATGGATTTGGTATTTTTACAAAAAGTTTTAGATAGACTTGAGGGTGAAAATAAAAAACCAAGATATATTTATACGATCCCAACAATTCAAAATCCAACTGGTACGATTATGTCAGTTGAAAAAAGAAAAGGACTAATTGATCTGTCTAAAAAGTATATGATCCCTATTTTTGAAGATGATTGTTATGCGGACTTAATATATGAAAAGAAGAGACCCCCTGCGATAAAGTCTTTTGATGATGAAGGCTACGTAATCTATTGTGGCTCCTTTTCAAAATCTATTGCTCCGGCTTTAAGGGTGGGGTATTTAGTGGCAGACTGGAATGTTTTATCAAGAATTTTGCCATATAAAACTGATGCTGGTAGCGGCTCTTTAGAACAAATGGCCTTAGCAGAGTTTTGTAAAAATAATTTTAGTTCTCATGTAAATAAACTTAGAAGCGAACTAAAAAAGAAATCTGACGCTATATGTGATGCATTAGATAAATACTTTGGTTCAACAGCTGATTATCAAAAACCAGATGGAGGAATATTTATTTGGATAGAGATGCCTGAAGAAGTAGATACCTCTAGGTTGTATGAAATTGCCATAAAACAAGGTGTTGCTATAAATCCTGGTCAAGAATGGTCAATTAATCCTAACGGTAAACGTAAAATGAGACTTTGTTATGGTAACCCAACTATTGATGAAATTGATGAAGGGATAAAACTTTTAGCAGAAATATGTCAAAAAGAATTCGGGATACCTAACCAAATTGCTAATTTATAGATATTCTTATTATATTGCTAACTCCAAAATAGCTTTGGCAAATTCATTAGGGTTTTCTTGAGGTATATTGTGACCTACATTTGGTAAAATTTGATGTTTTATGTGGTTTAAAAATTTTTCTTTGAGTTTTTTAGGGTTTGACAATCCTGTTACACCGTCATTTGCTCCGTCAATTGTAATACTTGGCACCTTAATTACTGGTTGTTTAGATAACATTTTCTCTACTGAGTCAAACTTAGCATCTCCATGGGCAAGCCCAAATCGGTGTTTATAGCTATGTATTACAACATCTACAAAGTCTTTGTTTTCAAAAGATGCTGAACTTAAGTTATATGTTATCTCATTATAGTCCCATGATGGTGACCAAGTTGACCACAAAAACTTTATAAATTCATGCCTATTAGTTTTTAAACTATTTCGTCCTCTTTCGCTGTGAAAGAAATATTGATACCATAATTTGTGTTCAATATAGGGTGTTGAAGATTTTGTTGCATTTTTTATGTCTTGAATATTGTACCCATTGCATGACACCAGACCTAAACATCTTTCTGGGAAAAGTGCAGAAACAATGCAAGCAGCCCTGCCACCCCAATCATAACCTGCTAAAATAGCTTTTTCAATTTGAATAGAATCCATTAAATTTAAAAGGTCCATGGCTAAAGCTGCTTGTTGACCTGATCTCAAGGTTTCTTTTTCAAGAAATACTGTTTTTCCATATCCTCTTAGGTAAGGGATAATAACCCGATAGCCGTGGGAGAGTAATATAGCTGATACATTTTCATAGGCGTAGATGTCGTATGGAAATCCATGAAGAAGAATAACAGGAATACCATTTAATGGTCCTTCTTCAAAGTAGCTAATGTTGAGATCGCCTGCATTAATTTGTTTTAAATCTATCACCATATTGTTTCATATTATAGAAGTTAAGAGATTAAAGGTAGATTGTTTTTTGTTTTTACTCTTCCTAATGCAAAATTTGTTTCGATAGAAGCTATACCTTTTACTTTAGTTAGTTCTTCACGCATAAATATTTCATAATTCTTTAAATCAGCAGCTACAACCCTTAAAAGATAATCTCGGTTTCCTGTAACAAGCCAGCAATCCATAACAGCATCTAAGGAGGTAATATCTTTTTCAAAAGATTTTAGAATATGATCAGTCTGATTTTCCAATCTGACAGAAACAAATGCAGTTACAGGAAAGCCGTAAGAAACCTCATCTATTATGGCAGTGTAACCTGAAATTAATCCCTTTTTTTCAAGGTTTTTTACCCTTCGTAAACATGGCGAAGCAGACAAACCAACTTTCTCAGCTAATTCAAAATTTGTAAGTCGACCATCCTGTTGTAAAAAAAAAATTATTTTTTGATCTATTCTATCAATATTGCTCAATTTAATGCCTTTTAAGAATATAATATCTATATTATTAAAATATTAGCATATTATGCTAAATTATAAAATAAAATTATAATTTTTAGTCATTCATTTCATTACAAGTATGTTAAATTTCTAAAATGATTGATAAAAATAAATTCTTAAAATTAATAGAGCAAAAAATCCTATGGCTTTCATGTTGGATGATTCACAATGCAAACCATATTAGGTCGAATGATGATGGTTTAAAGGTTGGTGGTCACCAGGCAAGTTCCGCTTCGATAGTTTCAATAATGACCGCTTTATATTTTGATATTTTAAGACCTGAAGATAGAGTTGCGGTTAAACCTCATGCTAGTCCCGTATTCCATGCCATACAATATTTATCTGGACTACAAACTAAAGAAAATATTCAAAACTTTAGGGGTTTTGGAGGGGCGCAATCTTATCCATCTAGAACAAAAGATGTTGATGATGTTGATATATCTACTGGTTCTGTAGGACTAGGTGTTGCAATGACAAGTTTTATATCCCTTACACAAGATTATATTGAAAATAAAGCGTTTGGTAAAAACTTAACAAAAGGCAGGATGATTGCGCTAGTTGGAGATGCAGAACTAGATGAGGGAAACATCTATGAATGTCTCCAAGAGGGTTGGAAACATGATTTAAGAAATGTTTGGTGGATAATTGATTACAATAGACAATCTTTAGATGGGGTTGTGCACGAAGGTTTATCAGAACGTTTGAGTTCAGTTTTTGAGGCTTTTGGGTGGAACCTTGTTGTATTAAAATATGGAAAACTTCAAAAAGAAGCTTTTAGTGAGCCGGGAGGCGAGCAATTAAAAAAATGGATTGATGATTGTCCAAATCAACTTTACTCAGCTCTTATATATGAGGGTGGTGCCACTTTTAAGCAAAGAGTATTGGACGATATTGGTGATCAAAATATTGTATCTCAACTAATTAATAAAAGAACGGACGAAGAGTTTCTAGACCTGATGGCTAATCTGGGTGGACATTGTGTTTATACTTTATGTGATGCTTTTAAAAATATTAAAGATGATAAACCCACTGCTTTTATTGCCTATACTATCAAAGGATGGGGTACTCCTTTAGCTGGGCATAAAGACAATCATGCCGGGCTAATGACTAAAGTACAGATGGAGACTTTTAAATCTAAACTTGGAGTAATAGATGGCAATGAATGGAATACATTTTTAGATGATAAATCTAATCAAGAGTTAGATAAATATATAAAAAGTTTACCCTTTCAAAGGGCTGGTCATAGAAAATATAAAAGTAAAAAAATTGAAGTTGATAGCAATATTTCAATTAAAGACACTTCAATTTCTACTCAGAATGCTTTTGGTAAAATTTTAGATCAATATGCAAAAAACAATACTGAATTTAGTAACAGGATTATCACTACATCTCCTGATGTATCTGTTTCAACTAATTTAGGACCGTGGATAAATAGAAAGGGTCTTTTTAGTAGAGTAGAAAGTTCAGATACTTTTAGAGACAGAAAAATTCCATCTGCACAAAAATGGATTTTTTCAAAGGAAGGACAACATTTGGAACTTGGCATTGCCGAAATGAATTTGTTTTTAATGTTAGGTGCAGCTGGTTTATCTCATGAGTTATTTGGAGAAAGATTGTTTCCAGTAGGCACTGTTTACGATCCATTTATAGCAAGAGGATTAGATGCCATGAACTATGCCTGTTATCAGGATGCAAGGTTTATGCTTGCTGGCACACCTTCGGGTATTTCTCTTGCACCTGAAGGAGGAGCGCATCAATCGATAGGTACACCTTTAATAGGAATAAGTCAGCCTGGACTTCTAAGCTTTGAACCAGCTTTCGCTGATGAACTGTCAATTATTATGAGCTACGGTTTTGATTATCTTCAAATGGAAAATGGTGGCTCAGTATATTTAAGATTAAGCACCAGGTCAATTGAACAACCACATAGACACATAGATGAGTCGTTAAAAACTAATATTTTAAAAGGTGGATATTGGTTAAAAAAACCCGGGCCTAATCCGCAATTAGTCATAGTTTATCAAGGTGTCATAGCTAACGAAGTCATTGAAGCTGCTTCTATTTTAGGTGAAAGGTTTAAAGATATTGGAGTACTAAGTATTACAAGCTCAGATAATTTATTTCATGATTGGAAAAATAAATCATCTAATTTACACACTCATAAAGAACAAAGCCATATTGAAGTTCTCTTAGATTACATCTCTAAAGATACAAAATTAATTACAGTTATTGATGGCCATCCTATGACTCTTTCATGGTTAGGTTCAGTTTTTGGTCACAAAACCATACCATTAGGTGTTGATCGTTTTGGTCAAACAGGAAATATTAAGGAATTATTTACTGAATTTGCAATTGACTCAAATAGCATCTCTAACATAGGCTTTAATATTAATTAAAAGAATTTTATTAAATTTAAAATTAAGAAAGTAGGGGGGTTATAATGTTTAATTTATCAAAAATATTATTATTTGTTTTAGCATTCTTCGCGATTACAACAAAAAGTTTTGCGGCTGACGTAACTATGAGAATTTCAATACAGTTGCCTTTGAAAAGTCATTTGGGTCAAAATTTATTATTATTTAAAAATGATGTTGAAAAAAAATCAAATGGTGAAATTGAAGTTCAAATTTATGATTCAGCACAGCTTTATAAAGACAAAGAAGTTCCTGCAGCTGTTGGATCTGGATCAATTGAGGCTGGTGTAGCATCTTTAACTCGCTATGTGGGAGACATTCCTGCAGTAGATCTTTTCTATCAACCATTTTTGTTGAACAGCGAAGAAAAAGTTAGAAAAGCAGTTGCAAAAGGTTCTCCAATTAGAGGGCCAATAGATAAAGCAATTGAAGGGACTGGATCTACTGTTTTGTGGTGGCAAGCTTATGGTGGAGCAATAATGTTATCAAAAGGAAAAGCAATTAAAAACCCTTCTGATATGAAAGGGAAAAAAGTAAGAGTTTTTGGAAAAACATTAGGTGCATTTGTTCGAGCTTCTGGAGGAGCTCCAACTTTGATCTCTGGCTCTGAACAATACTTGGCATATCAGCGTGGTACAGTTGATGTTGGAATGACTGGCGTTTCTGGAGTAAAATCAAGAAAATTGTATGAAGTTATGGATACAATAACAAAGACTGATCATGGTGATATTGAATTTTTAGTAGTAGCCAATTCAAAATGGTTTAATTCTCTGTCTAAAAAGCACAAAGATATTATTATGAGTTCTGCCTTAATGGCTGAAAAAGATGTAAGGGATAAAATGTCACAGATTGAAGCAGATGCATATGCGCTAGCCAAATCAAAAGGGATGAAGATTGTTGTTCCTACTCAAGCTGATATTGATGCTTTCAAAGAAGCCTCAAAGCCAGTCTATGACGCTTATATTAAAAATGCAGGCAAATTAGGTGAGCAGTTATTAGACGCAGCTTCTAAATTATAATCAAATTAGAGAGATATTTATTAAAAATATCTCTCTTTTAGGTGCTTGTAATGAAAATATATGAAAAGTTTATTTTAAAATCAGCTTGGTTGGCCGCCATTTTATTTGGCTTGTCTGGAGTAATGTTGACTTACGAAGTAGGGGCTCGGTATTTATTTGTTGCCCCTACAATTTGGGCTGCAGAATTAAGCCAATTATCTCTTATTTATGGAACTTTGTTAGCTATGCCATGGGCATTACAACACAGAAGACATATTCAAATTAATGCTATCATTCATAAGTTAAGTGAAAAGAGTCAAAGGATTATAGGTATAATTACCATGATAATTTTAATTATCTTTTCAGTTTATGTCGTTATTTATGGTTTTGAAATTTTTTTAGATTCATTTAACAGAGGTAGAACAACTGGCAGTTTACTTGACCTTCCTTCGTGGATGGCTGAGTTACCAGTGCCCTTCTGTTTTTTAATGCTAATATTTCAAGCTGTTTTAGAAATAAAAAAAATGTTTAAAGGAATTACTCCTCCATCAGGTGATCACTAATTTCTTTCTAATAAGGGTTAAATTATGACAGTAGTAATGGTTTTAGGAGTAATGTTTGCCCTTTTATTAGCGGGGTTGCCAGTTGCTTTTTCTTTAGGAGTGTTGGGTCTTGGCATGCTTGTAATTGGCGGCTTTTCTCCATTGATGGCACCTCAAGCAATTTTGTCAACTTTAGATGGTTTTATATTATTGGCCGTTCCTTTATTTCTCTTAATGAGTAATATTTTGTTAAGAGGTGGTTGTGGAAAAGATTTGTTTGCTGCAGTCCAGGCATGGGTTGGACATTGGCCGGGAGGACTAGCAGTTGCAACTATTGTTTCTTGTGGAATATTTGCTGCAATTTCTGGTGTCTCGGTTGCAACTGCAGCAACCATAGGTGTCGTTGCAATTCCAGAAATGATTAAAAGAGGATACAATAAAAATTTTGTTTATGGCCTTTTGGCTGCAGGTGGTACTTTAGGAATTTTGATACCACCTAGTTTACCTATGATTGTATATGGTTTTGTTACAGAAGAATCTGTAATTTCCTTGTTCCTTGCTGGTATTGGTCCTGGTATTTTTTTAATAACTTTGTTTATAATTTTTTCTATTATCTATTCAAAATTTTTTGGAGGTTATAAAAAAGTTCCACCAGCAAGTTGGGAAGAGAGAAAAAAATACTCCATTAAAGTTCTTCCAACTATAATTTTAGCAATTTTAATTCTTGGAGGGATTTATACAGGAGCTTTCACTCCAACAGAAGCTGCGGCTGTAGGGTTTTCTTTGGCTCTTTTTTTAACCACAATTTTGTTGAGATCTTTAACCTTAACTGATTTTAAAAAAGCTCTTTTTGAGTCAATGGTCACGACAGCTGCCATATTAGTTATTATAGCCGGAGCCAAAATTTTTGGAAAAGCAATAACTCTTTATAGAATTCCCCAAGACATTTCTATGTTTATTGAAGCAACCATTCAAAGCAAGGCTTTTTTTATGATTAGTGTTTGTCTAATTTTAGTTGCAATGGGATTGGTTTTTGAGACGTTGTCAATGGTTTTGATTATGGTCCCTGTTTTATTGCCTGCCGCTATGAGTATGGGAGTTGATCCCATTTGGTTTGGTATATTTATGGTTATAATGGTTGAATGTGCTCTGATAACTCCTCCTGTTGGCCTTAATCTTTATGTAATTCAGTCTGTTGCAAAGACACAGCTTGGTGAAGTTGCAAAAGGTGTTGTTCCTTTTCTAGTCATGATGATCTTTACTGTTTATATAATGTATATTTGGCCTGATTTAGCCTTATACATACCTTTTAAATTATAAATTTTTATGAAATTATCGTTAAAAAAAGGAAATTTTGTCTGATGCAAGCAAAAAAAACCCAAACTGAAAAATTAAGAAAACTTTTGATAGAAAAAAAGTTTATTCCTATTCCATCTTGTTTTGATACTTTATCTGCTAAGTTAATCGAACAAGCAAATTTTGATGTTACTTTTATGTCTGGATTTGCTGCTTCTGCCTCTAGAATTGGGTCACCAGATTTAGGGCTAATGACCTTTTCAGAGGTTTTTGATCAAGCTAACAATATATGTAATGCTATTGATATACCTATGATTGTTGATGGTGATACTGGTTATGGCAATGCCATGAATGTTAGAAGAACAGTGAAGGAGTGTTCAAAAGCTGGATGTGCTGGAATCTTAATTGAAGATCAGTTGGCACCTAAGCGATGTGGTCATACTCCAGGTAAAGATGTGGTAGGAAGAGAAGAGGCTTTTGACAGAATTCGTGCTGCCAATGATATGAGAAATGAAGGCTTCGATATTTTAATTATGGCAAGAACTGACGCTAATCATACACATGGATTGAGTGAGGCCATAGAAAGAGCACAAAAGTTTTACGATTTGGGAGCGGATATTTTATTTGTAGAAGCTCCTAAAAATGAAAAAGAGATGATCACTATTTGTAATGAAGTGCCGGGAAATAAAATAGCAAACATTGTGGAGGGTGGAATAACACCCAATTTATCTATGAATGAGCTTTCTGATATAGGTTACAAGATGGCTGTTTACCCTTTAACTGTTATGAGTTCAGCTATGAAAGCTATGATAAGATCATTAGATCTTCTTATGAAAGATGATGATAGATCTGATCTCCTATTAGATTTTAAGGATTTAAGAAAAAGAGTTGGTTTTGAAGATTATTATGAGATATCAAGTAAGTATCAAACATCCAAGAGAAACTAATTAAAGTCAATGTGGAGAATTAAAAATGAAAAGTTATCAGGTTGTTGATTTTGGAAAACCTTTAGAACTAAGAGAATATGATAATCCAAAGCCTCAAGGAAAAGAGATTCTTGTTAAGATTTCTGCATGTGGCGTTTGTCATAGCGACCTTCATTTGGCTGATGGATATTTTGATCTAGGGGAAGGGAAAAGAATTACATTAGCTGACAGAGGTACTAAGCTCCCATTTACTCCAGGTCATGAAATTACTGGCTCTGTTGTAGATATAGGTGAGGAGGCTGAAGGTGTCCAGATAGGTGATACTGGGATAGTTTTTCCTTGGATTGGTTGCGGCAAATGTGAACAATGTCAAAAGGATAATGAAACATTATGTGAAGCCCCTAAATATCTTGGTGCACGTCTTAATGGAGGTTATTCTGATCACATAATAGTCCCAGATAGTAAATACTTAGTGCCCTATGGAGATATTGATCCTGCCATAGCTGCACCCTATGCCTGTTCAGGCTTAACAGCTTTTAGTGCATTAAAAAAAATACCAGAGACATCTCCGGATGATTGGATAATAATCATAGGTGCAGGCGGAGTTGGTATAAATGGTATTTTGTTATCTTCAGCAGTACACAAAGCTAAAATTTTAGTAATCGATAAAGATAAAGAAAAAAGAGAAAAGGCAGTTGAAGCAGGGGCTAATAAAGCTTTTTCTCCTGATGATCATGAAAAAATTAGAAATATAATAGGAATAGGGGCTGCGGCTGCAATTGATTTTGTAGGAATGCCAGAAACAACAGACCTTGGACTATCTCTTGTTAAAAAAGGTGGAATGGTTGTTGTTGTTGGACTTTATGGTGGTTCTTTAAAAATGTCACTTCCATTAATTCCAATGAGGTCAACAATTTTAAGAGGATCTTATGTAGGTGAACTTAGAGAATTAAAAGAGCTTGTTAATATTATCAAATCAGGAAAAGTTCAATTAATACCAGTTAAAAAACAAGACTTAGAAACTGCCAATCAAGCTATGTCAGACTTAAGAGCAGGGAAAGTTAATGGCAGAATTGTACTTATTCCTAAGTAAATATTTATATATACTAACCAAAAAAGAGTAATTAAAATGAATTCTAAAGAACATAACCACTCTCACGATGATCATGATCATGATCATGATCATGCTCATTCCCATTTGCCTTCAGATCCAGAATTAAGAGTGAAAGCAATTGAGACATTATTATTAAGTAAAGGCTTAATAGATTCAGCTACCTTAGATGAACTGATAGATACATATGAGAACAACATTGGCCCTCAAAATGGAGCTAAGGTAGTTGCAAAGGCATGGGTTGATAACGATTATAAAAAGAGGCTCTTAGAGGATGCAACATCAGCTATTAGAGAACTAAGTTATCAAGGTCGGCAAGGTGAAAATATGGTTGTTGTCGAAAATACTCCAGAAATTCATAATGTGGTTGTTTGTACCTTGTGCAGTTGTTATCCTTGGCCAGTTTTGGGTATTCCTCCAACATGGTATAAAAGTGATGAATATAGGTCGCGAACAGTTAGAGAGCCTAGAAAAGTTCTCTCAGAATTTGGTTTAAATTTAGATCCTAATGTTCAGATAAAGGTGTGGGATTCAACTGCTGAATTAAGGTATTTAGTCTTGCCCATGAGGCCAATAGGTTCTGAGGATATGAGCGAAGATGAATTAGCAAAGTTAGTAACTCGTAATTCTATGATTGGTACCGGAATACCAGAGATTGTTAAATGAGTAGGCTTCATGATATGGGTGGACGTTTTGGAAACGGTCCTATTCCACTACACAAAAATGAAAATAATAAAGTTGAAGATAATGAACCAACATTTAAATATGATTGGCATGCCAAAGCCTGGGCTGTGACTCTTGCCGCAGGTGCTCTTGGTCAGTGGAACCTTGATATAAGTCGACATTATAGAGAATGTCTTCCACCAAAGGATTATATGAATTACTCATATTACGAAAAATGGTTAGCTGCTTTAACTAATCTTTTAGTTGATAAAAAACTTGTTTCTCTGGATGAGATAAAAAAATTTGTTAGTTTAGTTGAAACTAATAAATTAGATCAAAAATCTATAGAAAATATTAATCTTGATCCAAGAACTTGGTTGGCAAAAGATGTTCAAAAAACTTTAGGTTGGGGGGGACCTTCTCTTCGTTCGACTAATCAAGAACCAATTTATAAAATTGGAGATGATGTAATAACCTTAAAATACAATCCTAACAAAGATGTTAAGGGAGGTCATACCCGTTTACCAGTTTATGCTATGGGAAAAATAGGTAAAGTTTATTCTTATAATGGATCACATGTTTTACCAGACACAAATGCTCATGGAAATGGAGAAAACCCAACACCTTTGTACACTGTTGAATTTAAAGCATCTGAGTTGTGGGGATCTTCAGCTGAAAATGAAAACGACCTGGTTTATCTCGATTTGTGGGAACCATACTTTACTCTAAATAAATAAAAATATTTGAGATTAGAATGAACCTTAAAACAAATTATAAATTACCTTTTACTTCTAAAAATAATAATCAAATTGTTTTTCAAAGCCCATGGCACAGTCAGCTTTTTGCTATAACAGTTCAATTATCAGAAAGAGGAAATTTTACCTGGAAAGAATTTGTTGAATATTTTGGAAAATCATTAAATAAAGCTAGGATAATTAAACAAAATCTAGATGGTAATGATGATTATTTTAATTCCTGGCTATTAGCCTTAGAAGAAATCATTATTTCAAAAGAAATAGGAAACTCTAAAATCTTGTCAATTATAAAAGATGATTGGATTAATGCTTATTTATCAACACCCCATGGTGACCCAGTCAAAATTAAACAAAGGAGCATTTAAATGTCGATAAGATGTAAAGCTGCTGTTATTAGAGATAACACATTAAGTGAACCCTACAAAACATCAAAGCCATTATCTATAGAGGAAATCAAAATTTCTCCTCCTTTAGAAAACGAAATACTTGTTAAAGTTATGGGTGCAGGACTTTGTCACTCCGACTTATCAATTATCAATGGTTCCAGAATCATGCCTTTACCTCTAGTTATTGGGCATGAGGGTTCTGGTGAAGTTGTAGAGTTAGGAAGTGCCGTTAAAGATATAAAAGTGGGTGATCATGTGGCATTTCAGTTTTCGCCATCATGTGGAAGGTGCAGAAGATGTCTTGAAGGAAGACCTCAGGTATGTGAACTTGCAGCTGCCACTAAGGGAAAAGGAGAGTTAATGTCTGGTGGCAGTAGACTTTCTGATTTAGATGGAAATATTTTAAATCATCATACTGGTATTTCGTGTATGTCTCAATACAACGTTGTTGATAGAGGTTCAGTGGTTGTTATTGATAAATCTATTAATATAGAGGATGCAGCTTTGTTTGGTTGTGCTGTAATGACAGGTGTGGGTGCAGTTATAAACACTGCTAGAATAAGACCTGGAGATACTGTCGCAATAATTGGTCTTGGTGGAGTGGGGCTTAACGGAATAATTGGCGCAAAATTGGCTGGTGCCGAGACAATAGTTGCTATAGATATTGATCCTTCAAAATTTGATAGGGCAAAAGAACTTGGTGCAACTCATTGTTTTGATAGTAGAAAAAATGATTGTATAGAGGCTATTAGAGATTTAACTAATGGAGGAGTTGATTATGCAATTGACTTGGCAGGAGCTATTTCTGCAATGAATACAGCCTATCAAATCATTAGGTATGGTGGATCTGTTGTAACTGCTGGTTTATCTCCTATTAATACCCAGTTCAGCTTCAATCATAGTGACTTGGTTGCCCAAGAGAAATCAATTTTAGGGAGTTATATGGGCTCTTGTGTTCCGGTAAGAGATGTTCCAAGGTTTCTAAATCTATATCTTCAAGGAAGGCTTCCAGTTGATAAATTGATAGATGGTAAGATAACCTTTGATAACCTTAATGAAGGATTTGATAAATTGTCTAAAGGTGAAGTTGTAAGACAAATTCTTACACCTAACTCTTGATGCGCTAAATCATTTTCCAATTTTTATAAAATATACTTCTAGTATTTTTTAATAAAAAGCCAATGCCACTTAGAATTAATTTCATTAAATGATCAAAATAGGATGGTCTTATAATATCAATAAAGGCACAATATCTTAAGTTATCTTCTTCATTAAAACTCTGATGAATTAAGGTATCATCAAAAATAAATAAAGGGTCATACTTCCATTTATTTATTCTTCCATCTGCTTCTATAAATGAGCCCTCTTTTTTAACTTTGTTAAAATTATATAATATACGATATGTCATTCGTAATGGACCAAAATGTCTTGATGTCGATGTTTTTTCTCTAAAAAGTGATACCCCAATTGTTTTTATATATTTATAATCTTTAGTAAATTCAGAAATAGATTCATCTAACTTATATCCATACCATTGATAAAATAACATGGTCCTAGTATCTTCTTTGCTCAACTCAAAACGTTCAGAGATCTTTTCTTTGTTTTTATCAAAAAGTTCTAAAATCTCATTGATTTCGTTTTGGTGATCTATGGGAAGATCCTGTATCTTGAATGTATGAAGATTTCTAAAAGACAATAAATCAGCAAAAAGGTTTAGAGGGGATAATAGAAAAGTTAGGAAACCTTTGCCGATAAAATATTCTTTAATTAACTTGAGGTTCATAGTTTTATGTCGGGAAACATCAATTAAACCGCATATAAACCAAGTTAGAATTATTGAAATGAAACCAAAATTAACATAAAGAAAATAAGAGCTTAAAATTAAAGGAAACAATAAAATTAATTTAAAAAAAGTATCCATAGAAAATTCAAAACTTTAGTTTTAAAAATTACAATCTATATTTTAACATCAAAACTATCAACTTTTATTTGGTTTGTTATAATGAGATTGTTTTAAAAAAGTTAAAAATTTAATTAGAAAAAGGAAAATAATTTATGCCTAGTTTTGATATTGTTAGCAAAATAGATATGCCCTCAGTTCAAAATGCTCTGGATGGCGTCAAGAAAGAGATTAGTACAAGGTACGATTTCAAA
>JADHRC010000013.1 GCA_016777645.1 Alphaproteobacteria bacterium | reverse complement strand
AATGTTATTTTACCTTTTTGAATATTAGTTAAACCATTAATAGTTTGTAATAAAATACTTTTGCCGGCTCCATTGGGTCCTATTACAGCAGTAATATGTTTGTTCTCAATTTTAAAACTGACATCATTTAAAATATTTATATTACCGAATGAAACAGACAAATTATCTGCTACAATTGGTGTTATCTCATTTTCAAGTAATTTATCTTTATTATGCATACATATGCCGTTTAGCATTCATCTTGATAGTGATTAATAAAAAGTTAGTGATCAAAGCTATAAATAAGAGAATAATACCTAGGGCTAAAGCTAGAGATAAATTACCTTTAGATGTTTCCAGGGCTATTGTCGTAGTCATTACTCTTGTTAAATGATCAATATTACCCCCAACTATGATGACAGCACCCACTTCTGATATAGCTCTACCAAACCCAGCTAAAATTACAGTCAAAATAGAATATCTTGCATCATAAAGATAAGCCATAATTGCCTTATGAGATGGCACGACCAAAGATACAAAAAGATCTTTATACTCTTGACTAATTTCTTCAATTATCTGAGCTGTTAAGGATACTATAATTGGTGTGATTAATATCATCTGAGCAATTATCATTGCTGTTGGAGTGTATAGGATACCAAGCCATCCCAAGGGACCAGACCTAGATACCAATAAATATACCATTAAACCTACTACAACTGGTGGTAATCCCATCATAGTATTAAACAAAATTAAAACACTATTTCTACCCCAAAAATTCTTAATTGCTAAAAGCGTTCCAAGAGGCAAGCCTATAAAACAAGATAGTAGTAAGGATATTCCACTTACCTTGAATGAGAGAAGCAATATTTCAAATAAACTCTCATCAAATGTTATAACTAGATCTAATGCCTTTATTAAGGCTTCTTGAATGATATTCATATTCATCTTGATTTTTTATGTTTTAAGTTGCAATATTATGCATATTTTACATAAATAGCAATTTATTCATTTCAATTAGATTTAAAAATATATGCTAAGACTAAAATTTATCATTTTTTGCACTCTACTTTTTTCAAAGCCGTCTTTAGGGGAAAACTCTATTATAGTTCAATCTACAACCTCCACTTATAACTCCGGCTTCTATAACTACATACTGCCAATAATAAAATCTGAAATTAATATAACAGCTCATGTTGTTTCAGTTGGAACTGGAGCAGCTTTAAAAAATGCTTCAAATTGCGATGGAGACGTAATCATAGTTCACGCAAAAAAAAGAGAACTAGATTTTGTTGAAAAGGGCTTTGGTGTCAAAAGATTTGATTTAATGTATAACGACTTTATCATAATTGGCCCAAAACAGAATTCTGCTAAAATATTAATATCAGATAATCCTGTTGAAGCGTTTAGGAAAATATACGACACCTCTTCAACTTTTGTATCTAGAGGGGACGACTCTGGAACTCATTTTAAAGAAATGTCTATCTGGTCAAAAGCCGAAATAAATCCAACTCAATTTTCTGGCACTTGGTACAGAGAAGTTGGTTCTGGAATGGGCGCAACCCTCAATGTTGCAAGTGGTATGGGAGCTTACACTATAAGCGACAGAGCGTCTTGGGTTAATTTTCATAATAAGCGTGATTTAAAAATAATCGCCGAAAAGGATAAACTAATGTTTAATCAATATGGAATTACAATGGTTAATCCGTTAAAATGCCCAAACACCAAATCACATAACGCTAAGAAGTTCATTAACTGGCTTATATCCCCAAAAGGACAAAATTTAATTAAAAATTTTAGAGTAAATGGACAGCAATTATTCTTCCCTAACGCAAACTAACAAATCAAACAACACATTGCTGAAGCGGTAAAACATGAGAATTTTTCATCTCCTGCAGAGAAATACTTGAAGACATTTTCGTAAACTCAACTTCGCCAATTAATTTTTGTTGGAATTTATCATATTCCTCAATACTTGGGGCAACAATTTTTAATAAATAATCTGCATCTGATCCAGTTAATCTATGTGCCTCTATAATCTCATCATATTTCCCAATTAGACTCTGAAAACTAGAAATCCAATCCTTTGAATGATGACTTACTCTTATTGATAAAAATACAACTATTGATAAATTTATTGCTTCACGATTCAATACAATAGTTTTTGCAGAAATAACCCCATTCTCTTCCATTTTTTTTATTCTGTTCCAACAAGGAGTTGCAGACACCCCTACCCTTTTAGAAATTTCAGATAAGGGTAAACTAGAGTTTTTTTGAATAAGGGCCAAAATTTTTAAATCAACATTATCTAACATTAATCCTCCAAAAAGAAAATATTTCTATAAATTATATTTAATAAAAAATAAATTTTAAATGTCAATAATTTTGATTGATGAAAAAGAATATTTATCTATTAAAGAATGTAAAAGGAGATTCAAATGCTTACAAACATAATAAACCAAACTATAAAATATTTATTTAAAACATTTATTTTAATTGTTGCTTTAGTACTAGCTTCAAACGCATTTTCAAATAGCTTGAAAGTTATAACAATTGATTATGCTTACTATAATCCTGTTAGTTTACTTATGAAAGATAGAAAATCTCTAGAAAAAGAATTTAAAAAAGATCAAATCAAAATTAGATGGGTTCTTTCTTTAGGATCAAATAAAGCGCTTGAGTACCTTAATGGCGGAAGCGTAGACTTTGGATCCACTGCAGGAGCTGCCTCTGTTATTGGCAGAGCTAACGGTATACCTATCAAAGCTATATATGTCTATTCAAAACCTGAATGGACTGCCCTCGTTACAAATAAAGACAGTGGAATTAAAAAGATTAAAGATCTGGAAGGCAAAAGGGTTGCCGTCACAAGAGGAACTGACCCTCACATTTTCCTTCTTCAAGCTCTAGATAGTGTAGGTCTATCTGAAAAAGATATAAAACCAGTCCTGCTACAACACCCAGATGGTTATAGAGCTCTAGTTAGCGGACAGGTAGATGCTTGGGCAGGTTTAGATCCACATATGGCGAAAGGTGAACTAGAAACACAAACACCTTTATTCTATAGAAACTCAGACCTAAATACATATGGTATACTTAACGTCAGGGAAGATTTTGCATCTAAATACCCATCTATTGTAAAAAGAGTTTTAAAAATTTATGAAGACAATCGTAAGTATGCCCTCGCAAACAAAGACGATCTCAAAAAATCCTTAATTAAGGCTGTAAAACTTAATGACGCTGTAGCCCAGAAACAACTTAATGAAAGAACAGACTTAACTAACCCTTACATAGGAGATAAGCAAATAAACACATTCTTAGCTGCTGGTACTATTCTACAAAAAATAGGTATAATTAAAGATACAATTTCAATTAAGGGTATTGTTAATGAGCTAGTAGATACGAGCTATTTAGAAAAAAATTAGTAGGGGTTTGTATCAATGAATATTATTTTAAATAACAAACACCTAAAATTACCTTTTAAATCTTTTAATGTTTTACACACTAAGATATTTACAAAGCTATTACAGAATAGTGTTTGTGCTATTCTTCCTATAACGATCATTTTTATTTGGCATTTTTTGAGTGTTAACGAAATCGTCAGAAGCAACCTCTTACCACCTCCATCAGAAGTTGTTAATGAAATATTAATACTCACTAATGACGGAGAACTTTTTTCACATATTTTGATTACTTTAAATAGAGTTTTTAATGGGTTCATTCTTGGGGGTATATTGGCATCTGTTCTAGGAGTGATAACAGGTATCTCTCCTACTTTAAGAAATCTATTTGATCCTACAATACAAGCTTTAAAAGCCGTTCCTTCGTTAGCTTGGGTTCCATTATTTATTTTATGGTTTGGAATCTTTGAGAATAGCAAGGTAGCTTTAATATCAGTTGGTGTTTTTTTTCCTATTTATTTAAATCTTATGATGGGAATAAGACAAATTGACAAAAAAATTATTGAAGTAGCCCATATAAATAACTTAAACCACTTCCAAACAATAAGATGGGTTTTGATACCAGGAATTATTCCTGAATGGATAACCGGACTTAGAAGTGGACTTGCCCTAGGCTGGATGTTTGTCATAGCCGCTGAGTTAATGGGTGCAAGCGAAGGACTTGGATATCTAATGATAGATGGGCAAATGACAGGAAGACCTGCATTAATTATAGGGGCCTTAATATTATTTGCGATAGTTGGAAAATTAACTGATCAGTTGATATATTTTTTATCTAAGCCATTTTTAAAATGGAAATCATCTTTGAACAATATGCAAGAAGAAGAGAATAATGCTTAACATTAAGAATGTTTGCAAAATCTATAAAAATAAGGATTATTCACAAAATGTTCTTAAAGACATAAACCTTTGTATAGAAGATCAAGAAATAATCTCATTAGTCGGTCAAAGTGGTTGTGGAAAATCTACTCTACTAAGAATTATTGCAGGCTTAGAAAAAGCTTCATCTGGTTATGTTGAGCTTAACAAAAATATTATAAACAAACCAAGCTCAAATATAGGCATGGTGTTTCAAGATGCACGCCTTATGCCCTGGTTAAATGTTTATGATAATATTAAATTATCTATATTAAATGATGACAAGGAAACACAAAGATACAAAATTAATGAAACGCTTAAAAAAGTTGGTTTAGAAGATATTGGTAATCTCTGGCCTAAACAACTATCCGGTGGAATGGCTCAAAGGGTAGCCATAGCAAGAGCTCTTGTTCAACAGCCCCAGGTCCTTTTGCTAGACGAGCCATTTAGCGCATTAGATAGCTTTACTAAAAGTAACCTCCAAGATCATGTGAGACATTTATGGTCATCACTTAAAATAACAATTGTAATGGTTACACATGATATTAATGAGGCTACAGCAATCTCAGATCGTGTTTTAATACTAAATAAAGTACTTGATAATAAAATTACAAAAAATCATATAGTTAAAATTAACAAACCAAGATCAACATTCCCTAAAAATGAATATAATGAATTAATCAACAACATTATTTTTAATAAAAATTCAAATCAGTTTAATGCACTAATTTAGTGTTTAATTATAATGATGCTGTAATTCCTCCATCTACATAAAGCGTGTGCCCATTTACAAAATCTGATGCACTTGAACTTAAAAAAATACTTGCCCCAACAAGTTCCTCAACCTTACCCCATCTTCCCGCAGGGGTTCTTTTCTCTAGCCAAGACGTAAAATCTTTGTCTGAGACAAGAGCTGCATTCAAAGGAGTGTCAAAATAACCTGGAGCTATAGCATTACACTGAATTCCATACTTTGCCCAATCTGTTGCCATACCCTTTGTAAGATTCCCAACAGCGCCTTTGGTTGCGGTATATGGAGCAATGCCTGGTCTAGCAAGTAATGTTTGAACACTAGCTATATTAATTATTTTACCGCGCCCTCTTTTTATCATATGCTTGGCAACAATTTGACTAACATTAAAAACAGAAGAAATATTTGTACTTAATAGTTTTTCAAACATCTCAGGGGGAAAGTCTTCAAGAGGAGTGCGGTATTGGATGCCTGCATTGTTAATTAAAATCTCAATAGATCCAAAATTCTTTTCAAACTGATCAATTTTGTCTTTAGCTTCTTCATGATTAGTAACATCAAAACATAATTTATATAAACTACCTTCAGATTTTAAGTCTTTTGCTGATTTATCTAACTTTTCCTTATTTCTTCCATTTAAAATAATTTCTGCTCCAGCAGAACTCAAACCTCTTGCTAATGCAAAACCTATTCCTTGAGAAGAGCCAGTTATAAGAGCTCTTTTACCTTTAAGATTAAATAGTTCAATTCCAGAAACCATTTTTTTCTCCAAATTAAATATAACTTAAATATATATAAATAATAAAATTATTGCCAATTTTCTTCTGTAAACCTAACTTTATTAAATATTATTTTGGAGAGAAAGAATGAGATCTTTGAAAATTCACGGTGCAGAAGACTTAAGGATTGAAGATTATCCATTAGAAACACTTTCATCTAGTCAGGTTGAAGTTTCTTTGGCTATAGGTGGTATTTGCGGAACTGATTTGCACTATTATAAACATGGTGGGTTTGGGCAAATAAAGTTAAAAGAGCCTATGGTTTTAGGTCATGAGGTTTCAGGTTATATTAAAAAAATAGGTTCAAATGTAAAAAATTTATCTATTGGACAATTAGTTTCTGTTTCGCCATCAAGACCATGTAATAAATGTCATTTTTGTTTAGATGGGATTCAAAATCATTGTTTAAACATGCAATTCTACGGATCTGCAATGCCATTCCCCCATATTCAAGGGGCTTTTAGAGAAACTTTAATTGCTGAATCATATCAATGCATACCAGCAGACGGGCTGTCTCCAGAGGAAGCCGCAATGGCAGAGCCTCTAGCAGTATGCTTGCATGCTATTAAACAGGCAAAAAAAATATTCGGGAAAAAGGTTTTAATCATTGGCTCTGGTCCCATTGGCACACTTTGTATTCTGTCAGCAAGAAGAGCAGGTGCGGAAGAGATAGTTGTTACTGATATTTCTGAAAACGCTCTAAAATTTTCAAATTTGGTTGGTGCAGATAAAATCATCAATACAACAAAAAACTATAAAGAAATTGAAGAACTCCAAGTAGGGAAAGGTTACTTTGATATTGCAATTGAATGTTCAGGTTCTTCATCAGGAATAAATGATGCTATAAAATGCTTAAAGCCAAAAGGTACTTTAGTTCAACTTGGCTTAGGAGGGGATATACTTATGCCCTTAGTATCAGTAACTACAAAGGAGTTAAAATTAAAAGGCTCTTTTAGGTTTCATTCTGAATTTGAATTAGCTGTAAAAATGATGAAACAAAAATTAATTGATGTTACTCCTTTAATAACTCATAAGATCCCATTTGAAAATGCTGAAGATGGGTTTAAAATTGCTATGAATCAAAATGAAAACAGTATGAAAGTTCAAATAGCTTTCTAAACTAAAATATTAAATTATTACATTTACTTAATAAGTTAATAAAAGATTGACTCTTTAATATTATTAGATGCAACATTGTTCAAAGAAAACTTATATGGGGAGTTCTTATGAAAAATATAAAAAAATTAATGTTAGGTGTCTCAGCTTTAGCTGTCGCATCAAGTTTATCAATTACAGCTATAGCTGAAGAATGGAAAGGATGGAATATTCATAAACCAGGTTATCCTAATACTGTAGCGATGGATAAGTTTGCAGAATTATTAAAAGAAAAGACAGGCGGTGAAATAACCTTAAAAATGTTTCACTCCGGTGTTTTAGGCAACCAACCAGATGCAATTGAACAAGTAAGAGTAGGTGGACTTGCTATTGGAAATTTTAATCTTGGTCCTATAGGCCCAATGGCTCCAGAAGCAAATGTAGTTTCATTACCTTTTATTTTTAAAGATATGGGACATATGCATAGAGCATTAGATGGAGAAGCAGGTGACAAAATCAGTGCTGGAATGGCTAAGATTGGTATTATAGCTTTGGCTTGGTATGACTCAGGTGCTCGTTCCTTTTATAACTCTAAAAAACCTATTATGAAGCCATCTGATGTAGAGGGTTTAAAGGTAAGAGTTATGAACAATGATCTCTACTCAGGAATGATATCTGCTCTAGGTGGCAATCCTTCTCCAATGGCATTCTCTGAAGTTTTTCAATCACTTAAAACAGGTGTTGTTGACGGAGCTGAAAATAACTGGCCCTCTTATGAATCAACTGGTCATTTTGAAGTAGCTAAATATTATTCACTTTCTCAACACTTAATTATACCTGAATGTGTTTGCATTAATGATAAAGTTTATAATAACTTATCAGACAAAAACAAAAAAGCTGTAAAGGATGCTGCAAGAGAATCAGCAAAATTACAAAGAGCTTTGTGGGAAAAAAGAGCCATTTCAAGTCGTGAAAAAGTCATGAAAGCGGGAGTTAAATTTAATGAAATTCCAAACAAACAAGCTTTTATGGACGCAATGACTCCTGTCCATACAAAATATTTATCAGCAAATCCAGATTTAGTTCCATTAGTAAACTTAATTAAAAACACTAAATAAATAAATTCCAACGGTCATATTTAAAACGTATGGCCGTTGAATTAAAGATGTCTATGGAGACTAGAAATTAATAAAAGTCTTTCTAAGTTAATTGTTTTTTACTCTAACTTGCTAGATAAGATTGCTTATGTTTGTAATATTATAACAGGAATTGCGTTAATCGTGATGACTGTAATATTCAGCTGGTTAGTATATGGTAGATACGTATTAAACTCAACTCCTACATGGGTAGAGCAGGTGTCTCTTTTACTTGTAGTACTCATTGGTTTTTTAGGTGCAGCTATCGGTATCCATAGAAACACTCATCTTAGTGTCTCATACTTTAGAGATAAAATGCCTTTTTTTTTAAAAATTACTTTTGACTTAATAACTCATTTCATGCTGATGATATTTGGTTACATTATGATGATATATAGCTATAAATTAGTTATTTTCAAATGGTCTACTCAAATACCTTTAATCAATATTCCAGAAGGACTTAGGGCAGTACCAATTATGGTTTGTGGTGGATTGATCTTACTTTTTTCTATTGGTCACGTCTTAAATTATAAAAATACAGTGATCGATAAAAAAAGGGTTAAATAAGGTAAAGATATGGGCCTATTTATAATGATGGGAATTTTTGCTTTTGGGGTTGTAATAGGTATTCCTGTTGCTTTTGCCCTTGGCATTGGGGCTGTTTCAGCTTTTTATTTTGAAGGTCTACCTTTAATTGTCGCTTTTCAAAGAATCATATCAGGAATAAATGTTTTTTCTTTACTCGCTATTCCTTTTTTCATTTTTGCTGGTGAATTAATGTTTCATGGAGGCATTGCTGTAAGATTAGTAAGATTAGCTTCATCTGCTGTTGGTGCTATAAGAGGTGGTCTAGGCGTTGTTAATGTTTTTGCTTCTATGTTGTTTGGAGGAATTTCTGGTTCAGCAGTTGCAGATGTGTCAGCGCTAGGCTCTATATTGATTCCAGTGATGAAAGAAAAAGGATATGATGAAGATTACGCTGTAAATGTAACAGTAACTTCTTCTATTGCTGGCATTATGATTCCTCCTAGCCACAATATGATTTTATATGCAGTTGCAACGGGCGGTGGTGTATCCATAACACAACTTTTTCTTTCAGGAATAATTCCAGGGATTGTAATGTGTGTTTGCTTAGCTTTAGTTGCTTATTTAGTGGCTGTACATAGAGGTTATAAATCTGAAATATTTCCAGGTCTTTACGCTTTATTTTTACATTTTGTAAGTGCAATCCCAGGGCTGTTTACTGCAGTTATAATTGTTGGAGGAGTTTTATCAGGCATTTTTACCGTCACAGAATCTGGTGCTTTTGGAACTCTCTATGCTTTCTTAGTTACAGTCTTTGTCTATAGAGCTCTAACTTGGAAAAATTTTAAGATAGCAGTAATAAATTCTGTGAAGACAACATCTATGGTTATGATATTAGTGGCTACTGCATCTGCTTTTGGATACATGTTAACATTCTATCAAGTTCCATCTCAGATGATAACTTTTATGAATGGAATTTCAAATAATCCAATTGTTATTCTTTTAATGATAAACCTAATGCTATTAGTATTGGGAATGATTATGGATATGGCTGCATTGATTCTCATTTGCACACCAATTTTCCTTCCATTAGCCGTTTCTTTGGGTATGGATCCACTTCAGTTTGGAATGATATTAATGATGAATTTAGGTTTAGGCTTATGTACACCTCCAGTGGGCGCATGTCTTTTTGTTGGTTGCGCAATTGGAAAAGTTCCAATTGAAAGAGCTGTTAAGACTATTTGGCCATTTTATTTTGCAATACTTATGGCACTCATGCTTACTACTTTTATACCCGCTATATCACTCACCCTACCCAATTTAATGAAATAGCTAACATCATGATAACTTTTCATCTTTATGGAGGATATTTTGGGCCAAATTCATGTAGACTGTGTATTAGATATTAAAGCTAATCTGGGAGAGAGTCCATTTTGGTCAATTATTGATCAAAATTTATACTGGGTTGATATAAATAATTGCCAGCTTTGTAAATTTGATCCTTCGAACGGACAAAATCAAATTTTTGATGTAGGAAAACCAATAGGATGTTTTGCTATAAAGAAAAATCTAAATGTTATCTTGGCATTAACTGATGGTTTTTTTGAATTAAATCAAAATGATGAGAGTATGTCTTTTATTTTAAACCCAGATGATAATATTGCTGGTAATAGATTTAATGACGGTACTGTTGACTTAAAGGGTAGATTCTATGCTGGGACCATGCCAATTCTTGGATCAACTTCAAATTCAAATCCTAAAGGGAATCTATACTGCCTAAATCCTTCGGGAATTATAAAAAAAACTATGGAAGGATTTTATACTATAAATGGTCTGGCCTTTTCTCCTGAAGGGAACGTAGCCTATGTTTCTGATAGCGCACCTTGGATAAGAACTATTTGGGCATATGATTATGATTTAGATGAGGGTATTTGGAGGAATAAGCGTATTTTTTTTGATACTAAAAGTATAGCTGGTAGACCAGATGGTGGCTGTGTTGACTCTGATGGATGTTACTGGATGGCAGGCGTATCTGGCTGGCAAATAGTTAGAATAACACCAAAAGGAAAAATTGACATGGTTATAGAGATGCCTGTTGAAAAACCCACCAAAATCACTTTTGGCGGAAAAAATTTAGATATCATTTTTGTAACTTCTATTGGAAAAGATATAACTATAGGAACTGAAAAAAAACAACCTCAAGCAGGTGGTATTTTTGCATTGAAAATACCAGGAGTTCAAGGATTTAGTTTGCCTTATTTTGGTTAAACATATTTACACAGATCTATTTCTATAGATCCTGTTATAGAACCATTTGGTAATAAAAAGTTATTATCTATATTCTCAATTTTTTGATCAGACAAATTAAAACCATCAGTTGGATGACTTACAGGTTCTAAACAAAAATATTCTGCCCCATTTGGAACATGAACTATTAAATGATTGAAAATATTATCCGCTCTGATAAGAATTTTTTTTTTATGAAAAGGCCAAATAATAGCTGCTTCTCCTTCAAAATCCTTATATGACGCTGTTTTTGCTCTTTTCCATAATAAACTTCCATTTATCATGTCGAATCTATTTTCTACAGGCTTTGTTTTAATTGGAAAGTTTTCGGGAGGTCCGACCCACTCTCTAGAAGCCCCAAATTTTAAAATAATTTGATCGTTAAAATTAAAAAAAGGATGTATTCCAAAACCAAAAGGCATATTAGAATTTGAAGTGTTCTTCAAAATTAATTTAATAATGCATGAAGAATTTTTTAAATAAATTGACTGAGTGATTTCATATGACCAAGGCCAACCAAAATCATTTTCTTGATGATGATATATTATAGTTAAGGATGATTTTGTTTGTTCTGAAACAGTCCATTTTTTTAAATAACCATGGCCATGAATTGCATGGGGAAAATCATTTTGATTTAATTGAAGCTTTAATCCATTAAAATTAAATTTTGCATTTTTAATTCTATTTGAAAAAGGAACCAAAGGAAAACATCCACCTTTCAAACTGTTTCCAGAATTTATAGAATCTAGAGATAATGGACGTAATATGTGAAAATCATCAAAAATAAAACTACTAATTCTCCCACCTATTTGAGGTAAAATATTTAATTCTATGCTTTTATCTTTCAGAGTAATAACTTGTAAATTTTTATAAGTCATTTTTTTCAGTTAGTTTAGTAATAGTATTAACTGATCTTAACAAAGAATCCTTTAAGTCGGCACCTAAACCAATTCCTTCCATAGGAAAAGCATAACCTTTTTCAATTTTAGGAAGATTTGTTACTAATTTTTTATAATAACCATTATAATATGATCTTACACTTTCTAAAATCATGGAATTGGAGAAAGCGAGACTTATATGCAAATTTGCTATCCAAACAATAGGGCCAGTACAATCATGAGGACACATCATTCTATTATTAGCATGGGCTAAACCTGCAATTCTAATAGCTTCTGAAATTCCTCCCACCCAACCTAAGTCATAATGCATATAATCAATTGCATTCAAAGCCAGTGCATCTCTATACCACAAAGCTGTTCCAAGAGCTTCACTACCTGCAATTGGAGCTAAGGTTTTACTTCTAAAATCTGCTAGATCTTTAAGGTGAGCCATATTAATAGGATCTTCATGCCAAAACACATCAAATTCATCAGCTTTACGTGCTATTTTTAAGGCTGGAGCTAATTGCCATAATGAGTGATACTCGATCATAATATCAATTTTTGATCCCACAGCTTTTCGAATTTTTTCAATCCTGCTTAAACCTATCTTTAGATTATCATTTGAAATCATTTGACCTTTTGTTGTGAAAGCAAACTCATCAAACGGCCAAATTTTCATTGCTGATATACCCTCATCTAGTAAGCTCTTTGCTAACTCACCTGGGTTTTCAACTTGTAACTCTAAATCATCATAAAAATGTTTTTTACCAATGATATTGCTACTGCCAACTGAACGAGATAGAGAATCCGATTTCCAATTATAGCCATCAGCCGCACATGTATTATAAATTGGTATATTATCTCTACTAAGGCCACCTAACATATCAACTAAGCTGAGGTTACTTGCTTTAGCCTTTAAATCCCAAAGGGCTATATCGACCGCAGAATTGCCTCTATATTCAACCGATCTTGTTGGATAACCTATATATCTATTCGGTGTCCAATTGATAAGATTATCTGAATGTTCATTAATTCTAAGAGGATCTTTTCCTATTAAATAAGGGGCACAAGTTTCATGTAAATATGACACAATTGCTTGGGGATTTCTGAATGTTTCTCCTAAACCTGTTATCCCCTCATCTGTGTGTATTTTAACCCATACTAGGTTTGAATATTCTGTATTCTGTATTGTTTCAATGCCTGTAATTTTCATTTTAAAACCTAAAAAATTGAGGAATAAATAAGAGTTCTAACCATCAAAAAGAAAAAAAATAAACATATGATTATCATAACTCCTAATAATCCCATACCAATCTGTTTAAACATAAAAAAACTCTAACTATTAAAGTGAACCTCACCTAAATCTTTAATATTATATCCGTGAAACTTGGAAGCCATGTGAAAAAATTCTTGAGTTCTACAAAAATTCATCAATTTCTGAAAAGGTTTTTCAAACCAACACTTTCTATTAATTACCAAGTCAAACCGTTCAGTTACAATTGGGATAAATGATAAGCTATATTTCTTTGCTTCTGATGATAAACCAAGTGTCAAATCTGCTTGTCCTGATAAGATAAGCATAACCGCATCATTTTCTGTGAAGGCAACCTCAGTACTTATAAAGTCTGATAAATCTAAGTTTCTATTTTTAAGTAAAAACTTAAGATAATTTTCTGATCCTGACCCTTTTTGTCTGGTAACAAGTCTCTTACCTAGAAAATCTTCTATTGAAGATTTGTTATATCGGTCATCAGGTTTAAAAATTAAACCTCTATCTCTTTTTGCCCATTCCATTAATACAAAATGATATTGTTCTAGTTTTGTTTTTACAACACTCACATTCCATTCTCTTGTATCGCTATCATAAATATGGAGCCCTGAAGCAATACCTTGATTTGATTTAAACCTATCTAAACCATCCAAGCTTCCGTCAAAAGACATTGCAATTCCTGAACTTGATTGTTTTACTGCCCACTCAAGAAGAGGGTCATGGCTACCAAGTAAAACATTTGGAAGGTTTTGTTTATGATTAATAAATTCTTTCCCTCCTGATATCCAGTTAGTAATCTCTTTTTTCGAAAATAATAATTTTCCCATAACCTTGGAATATGGAACCTGATCTTTTGAAACAAGATCGTAAATTTTGCGAGGTTTAACTCTTAAAAAAGAAGCTAATTCCTCTGTAGTGAAATAATCAGACAACAATAATTACCATAAAAAATATTTAGTCTAATTTAACATTATATCTTATAATTAGTTAATGAAAAATAGATCAACACACATAAAACGCTCATCTCTACCCCCCAATTTAGTAAATGAAAATGATAATGGAGTTAGGATTAAAGTTTATGTTCAAGGTCATATGATAGGAGCTGGTAAGATGGAACTGTTTCATTTAGTCGCTCAAAAAGGTTCAATTCGCTCTGCTGCGAAGTCAATGGGAATGAGTACAAAAAGAGCTACCTTACTTTTGAAAACAATTGAAGAAGCATTCCCAACTCCTATTTTAGAAAAAAAGAGGGGAAGCAAAGGAACTATTATTACACCCTTTGGAAAAGAACTTTTAGAAAGATATTTGAAATTAAGTATACAACTCTCTAATGAATCTAAAGACTTTATTAGTTGGGTGGCATCAAAGCAAACTCAAGGATAAAAGGTTAGAAAATGAAAAAGAATGAAGAGTTTTATATTTCACCTGATTTAGACAACGATAATTTAACAGAAACAATTGAATGCTTAAATGAGTCTGGTGAAAAAATAAAACTACCAGTAGTTAAAGAAATACCTCTTACAATTTATCTTAACAAACAAGAAATAGTTACTGCCATGACTTTGGGTGATATGCCAGATCTTTTAGCTGTAGGTTATCTCCTTAACCAAAATATGCTTAAGAGAGATGATATAATTTCAGGAATTGACTATGATGACGAATTACAAGTTGTGGTTGTAAGAACCAATAGAAAAACTAACTATGAAAAAAAGATGGAAAAAAAAATCCGTACCAGTGGTTGTGCCGTAGGCACAGTATATGGAGATATTATGGATGATTTTTCTTCTGTTAATCTTGATAATAAAACAAAAATAAAAACCTCTTGGATTTATAATATCTCTAAAAAGGTGAATACAAGACCTAGTCTATATCTAAAGGCTGGGGCCCTGCATGGCTGTGTTTTATGCAGAAACGATTCTCCACTTATTTATGTTGAAGATGTTGGAAGACACAATGCGGTAGATAAAATTGCAGGATGGATGTTTTTAAATAAAGAACAAGCAAATGATAAAATTTTTTATACTACTGGAAGATTAACATCTGAAATGGTTATAAAAACTGTACAAATGGGTATACCAATTTTAATTTCTAGGTCAGGCTTTACCGAATCAGGTGTTAACCTTGCTAAAGAAGCAGGTCTCACTCTTATAGGTAGGGCAAAAGGCAAAAGAATGATTATTGCAAATGGAATTAATAGAGTTGTATTTGATACAGATATTAAAGACATTAAAAATGAAGATGTGATCTCTGCTCAAAGATCTCTTATTAATTAAAGGTTAAAAAAAAATTGGAAAAATTTAAAGAAATAATTCCTTGCGTAATTTTAGCTGGAGGAAAAGGTCGAAGGATGGGGGGCAAAGAGAAAGCACTCATAAATCTTTTAGATAGACCACTATTATCTTATATCTTAGAGAGAGTTTCAGGAAAAGTAGCCCCAATAGCGTTGAATATAAATAGTAATAATGAAAAATTTGAAAAATTTGGCTACACACTAATTAGAGATCCGATAGAAGGACATTTAGGTCCACTGTCAGGTATTTTAGCATCTTTAAATTGGGCAAACCATATTCAAAAAGAATGGGTTATGACCTTACCTTGCGACACTCCCTTCCTTCCTAAAAATTTGATTGAGTCTATGGTAAAGACAAAAAACGAAAACCCAGGTATTGATTTAGTTATTGCTAAATCAAGAGGGTTTAATCATCCAGTAATTGCGTTATGGAAGGCTGATATTCATACCAAATTGTCAACAGCGTTAAAAGAAGGTATCAGAAAAATAGATGTATTTACAGCACCATTGAAGAAAGCTTATGTTGATTTTGATGGTTCTAATAATTCAGAATTTGATCCGTTTACCAACTTAAATTCTCCCCTAGACCTAATCCTCGCACAACAAATTCTAGGTAAGTTGCCTCCTTTATTTGGACTAGCGGGGTGGTCAGGCTCAGGCAAAACAACATTACTAACTAAATTAATACAGAATTTTACCAAAATTGGGATTAATGTTGGAACCTTAAAGCACGCTCATCACAAATTTGATATTGATAAACCAGGCAAGGATTCTTACAATTTAAGAATGTCTGGAGCAAGACCAATGATTATATCTTCAAAAGAACGTTTTGCTCTTATTCAAGAAAATGATGAAAATGAAGAAACAAGCTTATTTGAAATGTTAGAAATGTTTTCAAAACAACCTATAAAAAAATGTGACTTAGTAATAGTTGAAGGTTACAAAAACGAAAACATCCCAAAATTTGAGGTCCATCGCCCTGAACTAGGCAAACCATTACTTTTTAGAGAGGATAACGATATATTTGCAATTGCCTCTGATAAACATATAGATACAGACCTACCTACTTTTGATTTAAATAATATTAATTCAATAACTGATTTCTTAATTCAGAAATATAAAATCGCTTAAAATTATTCGAGGTATTTAATGGAAGACGGACAAAAACAAAATAATATTAGACCAAAATTTTTAAATCTATGGCCAACACAATTCATGGAAATGTCTCTACCAGGTCATGAAACAGCAAACCCTGTTATTGCAGATGTAGTTTTATCCAATAATGCCAGTCAAGATAACATGACAGAAAATTATGTTTCTCAAAATATTTTAAATATGGATCATCCAGCAATTTATTGGCTAAAGCAATGTCTTGATCGAGCAATATATGATTATGCTATAGAATCCGGAATTAATTATGAATTAAAATGGTCAATACAAGGGTGGGGAAATGTAAATATGAAAGGAGATTATCATAATCTTCATAATCATCCACATTCATGGTTGTCTGGTACTTATTATGTCAATGTACCTGACCAGTCAGATGCTGAACTTTTTAGATCAGATTTAAACCCTGCATCAATAAGTTTTTTTGACCCTAGGCCTCAAGCTAATATGAATTCAATAAAAGGCGACAAGCAAGTTGATCCAGAGCATAGAGTTTTACCAAAATCAGGTGATTTATTATTGTGGCCCGCATTCATCCATCACCTGGTCCATCCGAACATGTCAAACTTTCCTAGAATATCAATTTCTTTCAACGTAATAGTTAAATGGGACAATAATTTAATACCAGATTAGGATGATCTATAAGCCTCTATGATCAAAAGGATAGAATATCAAAGGATCTCCTTTAGACACAGTTTCAGTTTCCAGAGGGATTTCAACTATTCCGTCTGCTCCCGTGAGTGATGAGATTACACCAGCTCCTTTTCTTCCGTGAAGCTTAACAAAAGTAGAATGATCTCGGTTTATAAGTTTTGCCCTTAAGAATTCTGCTCTACCACTCCGTTTTTTATGATCGAAATCAGATTTTAATATTACTGCTAATGGATCCCATTCCACTCCCCCAGAGAGTTTTATTAAAATTGGATTTATAAGTAATTTTGTACAGACAAATGCAGCCACTGGATTTCCTGGCAAACAAAAGATGATTTTGTTTCCGAGTTTACCAATTGCCATAGGTTTTCCAGGTTTCATTGCTAATTGCCATACCAAACACTCAGCTCCAATATCTCGAAGCGCATTTTGGGTATGGTCCTCTATTCCGTCTGACGCACCACCTGTTGAAATCACAACATCGCTTTGAGACAATGCTTCAGCATATTTTTTAGATAATTGGGTTCTATTATCTTTTACAATACCTAAATCTAATAATTTTAAAAAATTTACATTAAGCAAAGATAACAACATAGGCTTGTTAGAATCAAAAATATGTCCTTCTAGCTTTTCAGAAGAAACTGAGTTGATTAACTCGTCACCTGTAGAAATTATAGAAACAGAAAGTTTTTTATAAACCTCTAACTTACTATTACCTGAAGCAGCTAATTGACCAATATCTGCTGCATTAAGTAATTTTCCTTTTTTAACAACTATTTCACCTTTTCTAAGATTTTCACCAATAGGTCGCATGTTTTGGTTCTTTTTTACAACATCTTTTATTATTACCTCATTACCAAATCTTTCGCATTTTTCATGCATAATAACAGTATCAACTCCTTGTGGCATTACTGCACCAGTATAAATCTCTATAGCCTCTCCAACTCCTACTACCTTATTAAATGGATGACCTGCTTTTGCTATACCTATAATTCTAAATTTTGTTTTGGGTTTATCGAATAAGGTTTGTGAAGATATACCATATCCATCAACTGCTGAGTTAGCGGTTGACGGCAAATCAAAATCACTCTCAACTAAACTGTAGCTAATGCGCATAAAAGCTTTTGTAAGACAGACTTCTTTTTTACCTTTATTGACCTTTATAGAATCTAAAAGTTTTTGTCTGGCAATTTCTATATTTGTTAATTCATTAGTCATTAATTTCTAATTTAACTGATTATAATTAACATTTAAAAACTTTTGAATTAGTTCTTTATCTATTGCAAAATTTACACCTGCGTCAATATCAGCTTCTTTAGTATAAATTGCATCAACCATTCCTTCTAATTCTCCATCCATATTTATCAAAGGTGCACCTGAAGCTCCAGGATTAACAGCAGCATCAGTTTGAATAAAATTTTCGATTTCATTAAAACCTATACCTCTTCTATTTTTCCCAGAAACAATTCCACACGATAAGCTTTGACCTAAACCAAAGCTATTTCCAATAACACAAACTTCATTTCCATTTTCAATTATTTTTTTTGAAATTTTTATAGGTATTCCAGTTTTGTTCGACCTTAAAATTGCTATATCAGTTTTATAATCGACTAATAAAATTTCTACCTTGTGAGATTTATTATTATAATCTCTTATCTCAACAATTTTTGAGTTTCTTATGACATGGGCTGCAGTCATAATAAGATTTGTAGAAGAAATGTTTGTATTATTAGAGGAAATGTAAAAACCAGTTCCTGC
>JADHRC010000114.1 GCA_016777645.1 Alphaproteobacteria bacterium | reverse complement strand
TTGAGCCACTTTCTTGGTTGTTCATTATTTTTAACGCTTCTCGTGTGCAGAAAAATGTCCCGTTTAAATGAACAGCAATCATTTTATGCCAGTCATCATCAGTCATACTTACTGTCACATCAAAGTGACTGTTAATTTTACCGGTTTGAGAAAACTCTTTACTTTGGAGATTGTTTATTTTGATCCTTTCATCCAATAAATCTTGCCGGTTTTCAAAACCATTAATCCCTGCATTATTAACTAAAATGTCTAATGTTTTATATTTTAAGGATATAGTTTTAAAAACATCACGAACCTCACTGGATTTTGAAACATCCATTTTGTAGGCTGTTCCATTTAATTTGTTGGCTAAATTTAAAGCATCAGCGAAGTTGGTATCACATATAATTATTTCAGCGCCCTCTTTATAGAAATGATGTGCAATAGAGGCCCCTAATCCACGTGCTCCTCCAGTGATCAAAGCAATTTTATTTTTTAAACGATCCATTTTTTGTCAACTTTCAATAAAAAGTAATTTAAAATAAGGTTTCTTAGTTTTCTTGCTATTTTAAAGCAAGGATTATACTTTTATTAAATGGTAAAACATAAAAATAAAATTAAAAGTAAATATTTTGAAGACTTTTCAATTGGCGATAAATACTTAATACCTTCTAGAACCCAAACAAGTGGTATTTTTTCAATGTTCCAAGCTGCTTCTGGAGATAATGATCCAATTCACTACGATATTGAGTTTTGTAAAACAAAGGGCCACCCAGATATGTTGGCTCATGGATTACAAGTTTTAATTCAAACAGCTGCAGGTGCAGGAACATTTCCATCCGAAGTTCGAGACAGCCTTATTGGATTAATTGAGGTGTCTGGTAAAATGCTAAAGCCTGTCTATAGAGAAGATACATTGTATCCAGAGCTGATAATTTCCAAACTTATTTCTCAAAATACTACTGGAATTATTGAAATGAAAGCTTTAGTTAAAAATCAAGATAACACTCTAGTTTTTGAAGGTTGTCATAAATATTTAATTAAAAAGAAAAGAAATATCGATGCGTAGTTTTATTTTTTTTATTTATTATATTGTAATAACTACGTTTATTTTTAGTAAGCAAGCTTTTTCAAATGCTCAAAAATGTGAATATAACCAAAATATTTGTAATCAATTAGACAAAGTTGTAGGCATTAAAACACCTATGATGATTGCTAGTGGAACTATAATTGATGACGATATTATAGTAACTAACAGACATGTAGTAGAAGATCATAAACAGTTTATAATTAAATTTAACGATGGTAAAATTAAAAGAGCTTTCCCTTTACCGCATAATTTTCCTTCAGACTTAGCATTATTGTCATTAAGGCAAGAGCCCCAAAAACTTATTAAATTACCTGTGCCAAAAAAAATTGAAGGAAAAATAAGAGTAATTGCTTTTGACCAGGGTAGAAATGCAAATCGAATTTATAATGAAGGAAAAATTATTTCATTTTCAGATTTTAGTAAATTTTCTCAAGCCCGAATACATACTAACGCTAAAAGTTTACCGGGGAATAGTGGTGGTGCCGTAGTGGATGAAAATGGACAATTAATTGGTATACTTGCCTCCGGTGATGGAAATATTAATGAAGTTATACCATTTTTACTTATAAATAAGGTTATTAAAAATACTAATTCTATGCATAGAGATCATTTTTTTAAAATTGGTAACTATATCAAAATATGCGCTAATAATCTTGAAACTGCTTTCAATACTCAAAAAGATTTGGATGTAAAAGTTGCCAGTGATATAGATAGTTATTGCTGGAATTCTAATAATAAGCAGTTAATTGATCAAGCAGGGCAAACCTTTGGTAGGTTAGGAGACCTCAAAAGATCTAAAAAGTTTCTGGAAAGAAGTATACAACTTGATCCAAATAGCCCAAACAGTCTTCTTTCTTTGGCTATTTCCTATCATATCAGTAGAGATTTATATAAAGAGAGGCCTATAATATTAAAACTTTTGGAGTTAACTCCTGAGAATCCTCAAGTACTTAGGCTAGGTGTTCAAGTTGCTGGAATATTAAAGGACCAAAACATGTCTGATCAAGTTTTAGATTTGATATCTATTCATAATAAAGAGGCACTTCCTTTAGCACAACAATTTATTAATAAAGCCTTTAAAGTTAATTAATTAAATAATTATCTAGGGGATCAGGTATCCAACCATATTTAGTTAGTTTTTTATCTCTTTGAACAGCTCTTTTTTTAAGAAAAGCATATATTTCATCATTTGTGCAGTTGGGGTTTTTTTCAATATATCTTGAAATCAAAGCTACTAACCTTGGTGCAGCATAACTGGTACCTCCAGTAAAAGATTTAACTCCTCTATGATCAATAACTTCTATACGTTCAGCAGGGATCATGAAATCAACAGAATTTTTTCCATAATTGGAACCACGTCCTAATCTCCCACTTTGATCTGAAGAAGTAACAGTTAATATATTTTTTAAATCTAGAGAAGCTGGATAGATCGGTTCCTTGTCAATATCAAAACCATTATTTCCTGCAGAAACTACAAATATAATATTCTTATTAACTTTGGCAGCTTTTTCAAAACAGCTCCAGTCTTGTAATTTATTGGATCCCATTGATAAATTTACTAGCCTAATTGAGTTGCCAGCAATGTGTTTGACCAATTCTTGAAATTTACACATATCTAAGGCTGGGAATCTATAAGGAGCGATAAAAGAGTTTGGAGCTTCTCGAGCTAGAACACTAAATATTGTAGTACCATGGTGCCTTGGATAAAAAGAATTTTGTCTTGGATCACTATCAAAAGGTTTGTCATCGTTATCCCAAAAATCAAAACCTAATATTTTCTTATTTTTAACAGCTATATTTGGATGAAATACATTTAAATTGTAATTAATACCTGTATCGATCAAAGCAATGATATTTTTATTTCGATCGGCTTCAAATTTCGGTAATTCAGGGTTTAAAAATTTAATACTGTCTATATTGTATTTTACATTATTTACAGTATGAATTTCTTGAGGAATGAATTTATCGTTGTAGATAATTTTTCTTAGACTTTGTATTTCACAATTTTTGTTAGATCTGATTTCTATGAATGGAATTTTAGATTTTTTAAAATAAGTGAATATAATTTTTTGGATTTGGTTTGATCTATATAGGGTTTTTATTTGTAATGTTTGCTGACTTGTTTCATCGATTAACAATTGTAAATATTTACTTTTTTTTTCTATTTTCCAATTTCTTCCAATATTACTAATACTAGTTGAGTTTAGGTTTTTACAAAAAAAAATATGTTCTTCTTTTAACAATTGCAATTCATTATTGTTATCTAAACTATAAGATTTATTGGATAATAAAAAAGTTAAAATAATAGAAATTAATAGATAATTTATTTTTTTCATTATTTATTTTTTTCTTAAAGAAGGAAGACCAACACCTGTAGCTTCAAACCCTCCATCAACTGCTAAGACTTGACCTGTTATATAAGATGCTTTTTCAGAAGCTAAAAAATAAATTCCATTAGCAATTTCTTTTTCTGTACCGTAGCGATTAAGTGGAATTGCATCATGATATGCTTCAATAATATCTTTAGTATGAACTGACATTGCTAGTTTTGTTTTTACTGGACCTGGGGCAATGCAATTAACTCTTATACCAAATTCACCTAATTCAACTGCTTGTTGTTTAGTTAATTGAATTACGGCTGCTTTTGATGTTCCATAAGCCACTCTTAGTGTTGAGGCACGTAATCCAGAAATTGATGCTATGTTAATTATGTTTCCATTTGTTTTTTTTAAATATTTAATAGCTTTTTGAGAACACAAAAAAGCTCCATCTAAATTAGTTTTCATAACTTCATTCCATCTTTTAAAGTTAGTATCCTCAATGTTACCAAAATCAGCTACACCTGCATTATTTACCAATACATCTATTCTATTGTACCAATCTAATATGTTATTATACATTTTATCTAAATGATCACTGTCAGATATATCGTAACAAAATTTTTTAATGTCTTTATTTTCAAAAGATAAATTATCAATTTCTTTCTTGTCTTTATCAACTATTGCAACTTTAAACCCATGTTCCTCGAATAGAAAGGCAGTTGCTAAACCAATTCCTCTTGCGGCACCTGTAATTATGGCTAATTTTTTTTCATTTTCATTCATTTTTCTATTATTTTCCAAGAATTTTATTGGTCATATCAAATCATTTATTGGATTTGATGGTCTTTTTTCAAGTTCAGATTTCCATCTGAAGGCATGCTTATAGTCTTCAAGATCTATTTTAAGAATTTTTGATGAATTAAACATAAAATGACCTGTTATGTCTGCTATTGAAAACTTATCACCTGTTAAAAACTTATTTTTAGATAAATGAGGATCAATTCTGTCTAATAATATTTTAAACATTTCAATGCCTCGGGTCACTATTTCTTGTGATTGGTTGATTTCATTCCTTGTTCCAGGTATGACTCTTCCTTGGAAAAAAGAGGTTTTATTTCTGATAGAGTGAACTAATGGTAAAAAACCATCCATTTCAATTCTTCTATTCCACATATCCACTATTGCTCTTTCTTTAGCGTTGCTTCCAAATAAAATAGGTTCTGGGTATTTTTCTTCTAAATAACGACAAATTGAAATTGTTTCAGTAATTATAGTTCCATCTTCTAATTCTAAAAAGGGAATACAATTAAATGGGTTCATTGAATTATAAGGTTCTTTAAATAATTCACCTTCCCGCAAATTTACTTGAATTGTATCAATTTTAATATTTTTCTCTTTTAAAAACATCTCTACACGTAGGGCATTGGGTGCTGGTGAAAAATTATATAATTTCATCTAAAAACTCTCCTAGTTTATAATTAAATAATTCTTAAATATTTAATTTTTAATTCTATATCCTGTTTTAAAAATATACCAAATCACCCCAATACAAGAAGAGGTAAATATTAATATAAAAATCACACTAGTTATAATTGGAACATCTCCAATACCAAA
>JADHRC010000012.1 GCA_016777645.1 Alphaproteobacteria bacterium | reverse complement strand
GCATTTAGTTTTTCAACTAAAACTACGTCATTTTTTTCAACGCGATATTGCTTTCCACCGGTTTTAACTACTGCATACATTTTACTATTCCGATAATTAAATTAATTCAATTTTACAATAAGTAATAAGATTTACTAACATTAGAGTAAATTGTTTACGGAATATAGCTTGCCATAACAATCTGTCAAGGATTTTAGATAAATACTTAGGCTAGAAAATAATTTTGAGTTCATTAATTTTCTAGTAATAATAATGGATCCAAACGTTGATCAAACCAATTAACTCTCCAATCTAAGTGAGGGCCTGTAGATCTACCTGTAGAACCTACTTCACCAATTTTTTGATTTTTTAAAACTTTATCTCCAACTTTAACATTAATTGAAGAGAGATGAGAAAAAACTGATGTAACACCATGTCCATGGTCTAGCATTATAGTGCCACCAGTATAATATAAATCTTTTTCAGCCATCTTCACTATTGATTCTGTAGGAGCAACAACAGTTGTCCCTTTTTTTGCGGCTATATCAATTCCATAATGAGGGCGCTTTGGTTTACCATTTAATATTCTTTGACTTCCAAATACTCCTGAAATTACACCTTGTGTAGGCCAATTAAATTTTTGAAATACGAAGTCTAAATTACTATCTAAATCTCTTACTTCTTTTATAGCCTTGTTTTCCCTAATAATTCGCTCGTAGAATGATTTAGGTGGGGTTACCATTTTTTTTTGGAGGCCATTTATTTTTTGTGTTTTGTAAATTCTTTGTTTAATTTTAAATGATTTTGTAATTAATTCTTTATTAATTTCTAGTGACAAACTTGCAGTTTCAGGATGGTCTCTTCCAAAACCTATTACAAACAAACCATCAGGAGTTTGTCTAATTTTCTTATTTTTAAAGATGATAAAAGAATTTAAATTTGTTTTTCCAATTACTAATCCACCCTGGATGAAGTTTCCTTTAAGCGTAAGGTCTATATTTTCATAGCTTAACGTTAAACTTTCCTTTGCAATAGAGAATGGTATTTTAAAAAAAATAAAAATAATTATTATGATAATAATATTCTTATTGATATTCATATTTTTGTCAGTTCATTAAAACTTTTCATATATATTTTTAATATTAGTATATCGTAAAAAAACAAATAGATTTGATTAGAATTGAACTATATTTTAAGACATCATTAAGTCTGGCAACCATGTTATAACAGATGGAAACAAAATTAATGCTATGATAGTTAAAATGTCTGCAATAAAGAATAATGTAACTCCTTTAAAAACATCTGTAACCGGAATATCTTTTCGTACACCAGCTACAACAAAACAATTTAAGCCAATTGGAGGTGTTATGAGACAAACCTCAGCCATTTTAACAACAATAATTCCAAACCAAATACTAACCTGATTAAAAGTCATACCAAAAGCACTTTGTTCAGCAGTTACATCTGGTCCTCCATTTAAAAGGATAATAGCAGGATAAACTACTGGAAGAGTTAATAACAAAAGACCAATAGCGTCGATGAACATACCTAGAATTACGTATCCTAGTAAAATCATTATTAAAATTAAATAAGGGTCAAATGGTAACGAAATTATCCAATTAGCAAATGTTTCTGGTAATCCTGAAAAGCCTAAGAATCTTACAAATATCAAAACACCCCAAATAATTGAAAATATCATTGCTACTAACTTTGCGGTTTCAATTAAAGCAAATTTAAGGGATTCTATTTTTATACCTTTATATAAAGCTATAATTAGGACAACAAAGGCACCAAGCGCACCTGCTTCAGTCGGTGTTGCCCAACCAGCATATATCGCACTGATAATCACAGAAATTACAATAGCAATTGGAAGAACTCCTGGGAGAGACATAACTTTTTCTTTTAAAGAATACCTTTTTGAAGGTGGTGCTAAATTAGGATTTAATTTTGCCCAGACAATAATTATTGCTGCATAGACGAATGCAGAGAATACACCAGGTAAAAAGCCAGCTAACAAAAGAGCTCCTACAGATTCCTCAACAATGATTGCGTATATAACTAAGATGGCTGAAGGAGGTATAAGAGAGGCCAATGTGCCACCTGCAGCTACAACACCTGCAGCTAATTTTTTATCATATCCTTCTTTTAACATCTCAGGAATTGCAACCCTAGAAAAAACAGCTGCTGTTGCAGTTGAAGCACCAGAAACTGCAGCAAATCCAGCAGTAGCAAAGACGGTCGCCACGGCTAATCCACCTGGGACAAATCCAACCCATCTTTTAGCAGCCTCAAACAATTGCCTGGTTAAACCAGCTTGAAAAGCTAAAAAACCTATTAATATAAAAATAGGTAATAAACCTAATACAAAAGTAACTGACTTAGAATATGGAATAGCACCTACATTTCCAAGTGCCGGGCCAACACCAATTAGTTCAACAAGACCAATGATTCCAGCAAAACTTGATGCAAAAACCACCCTTACTCCGGACAGTACCAGAACCAGTAAAATTCCAGTACAAATTAAACCAACTAAAATTGGGTCTTCATACCCAATACCAAAAATACCTGAAGCTTCACCTGAAAATAATTTTTCAAAAGACATTTTATTCTCTTATCACTTTAATTTCTTCATTTGCTAATTCCTCTGGAGATTTAGTCACCGGAATTGCAAAAGGCTCTGAGTTTGGAAGAAACAACATTCTTACATATCCAATCAACTCTAAAAGTAATCTTAATGCCCATATTGAAAATCCAATTGGAACAAGTGCCTTGGCAGGCCAAGTAGGATAAAGGTAATCATAGGTGGTATCTCCAATTTTATAAGAATCTAAAGCAAACAAAAAGCTATATTTTATAAGTATCAATATTATCAAAAAACCGAAAAAAGTAGCAAAAACTTCTACAAACCATTTAAGTCTACCTTTTAAATTGCCAACTATTAACTCCATCCTTATATGAGAATCAACCCTTTGGGCATATGCAACTCCTAGAAAAGCAAAAATTGAAATTGATAACTCTGATAATTCCAAATAGCCAGGCCATGGGTAACCCATAACCCTAGAAATAATCTGGAAAGAAGTTAAGATCATAACAATAAAAACTACTATTCCAGAAAAAACAATCAAGAAATCTTCTATTTTATTTAATTTAGAATTGATAAATATTAGCAATGTTCAATTTTCAAAAAAAGATGTATGTGCAAAGTAATTTTTGCACATACATATGATTTATTTTGCAGCTTCAAAAACTAAGTCAATTAAAGCTTGGGCATCAAACTGATCTTTGTTCTCTGCAACCCAGGCATCCCAAACAGGTTTACCAGCTACTTTTCTAAACTCTTCAAGAGTCTTTTCGTCATATCTTATTTCTTTAAGTTTTGACTTGAACATTGGAAGGTTTTTGTCATCAGCTTTTTTATAAGCTACTTTTACTGCTGCGATGGCTTCAGGCTTTAGCTTAGCAAGCAAATCTTTATACTGCTGCGGTAATTTGTTATAAGCTGTTTGATTTATTACGTAAGGACAATCTGATGTGCCTGGTGATAAATTAGCAGTATACCATTCAGCTACTTCATGAATTTTGTATGAAGCGTGAGCGTAAGTGTAAGGAAATGATACGGCATCGACAGCACCCCTAGATATTAAGGTATAAACTTCTGAAGCTGGCACGGTTTGTCGAATTGCACCAAGTTTCTCCATGGCTTGACCAACACCACCACCAGCTCTGACTCTCATTCCTTTAAAATCAGATAAATTCATTGGAGGCTTGCCTTTTCCTAAAAATTCATATTGTGGCAAGTTTGATGTCATGTACAACATAGCATTCCATTTTGCTAATTGATCTTTTACTATTGGATGATCATAAACCGCCTGTCTAATTTTAACATCTTTATCAAAGTCACCCATAGGTAAAAAAGGCATTGTTAAAACCATTAATCCTGGATTTTTACCAGGGTGGTAAAAATTACAAAACCCAGCCATCTCAAAAGAATTAGCTTTAAGACCGTCTAGATTTTCTTTTGATTTTGATAATTGTCCACCATAAAAAATTTTAAGTTGAAATTTACCATTAGTTTCTTCACTAAGTCTTTTGGATAAAGTTTCAGCACCTTCAGTAAAAGCACGTCTTTTTCCCCAAAGACTAAATTTCCAAAAAACGCTTGGTCCATCAACACTTGCAAGAACCAAGTTCGCCATAAAATTGGACATCAATACCATTAAAGAAACGGCAATAATCCTTTTAATATACTTCATTTAATTTCCCCCGAATATAATATTTTTATTGAGATTTATATATGTAATTAAAATATAGTCAATTTGAATAAATTTATACAATAAATTTATTATTAAATTTTTTAGTATGGTTTTTTTCCAAAAGTTATAAAGTTTTCTCAGTTGATAGTTGGCTCCATCATTGGTGAAGATATAAAAAAAGCTAATGATTATTTTGGTTCTATAAAGAAATAATCCTTATCAAAAATTAAGCCTTTTCTTTAAAACTAAAATCTCAAACTAAACTTCTATTTTTTGAATTGATTTTATATATCTGACGATATCATTTATTTTTTCGTCAGGCAGATCTTTGTAACTTGAGCCAAATTTAGTTTTAACTTTTAGAGCTACATGAGCGTATGGATTTCTCCCATTTGGATGATGAGGGTGATCAGGTAATTTGTTAACTAAAAAATCTCCTGTGAGTTGTATTAATTTCCATATATATTTCTTATTATGATCATTCATTTTAAATAATTTTTAATAGCAATAATGTTATTCCAGGGAAAAGAAATAAAATAATAACTCTAATTATATCACTAATTAAAAAGGGTAAAACGCCCTTAAATGTTTGAGATATACTTACATCACCTGCCATTTTATTTATTATAAAAACATTTAAGCCAACTGGTGGTGTGATTAACCCCACTTCTACAACAATGAGTGTTAAAATACCAAACCATATTGCTGTTTCTTCTGGTGTCATTCCAAAGTCAAGGCTCATTATTAGAGGAAAAAAAACAGGGATAGTTAAAAGTATCATTGCTAAACTATCCATAAGACAACCTAAAAACAGGTATAATACTAAAATACAAGCAACGATCAAAAAAGGAGATAAATTATTTTCTAAAGCAATTTCTCCAAGCTGGTTAGGCAACTGAGTTAACGCAATAAAAGAGTTAAAGAATTCAGCCCCTAATAAAACTAGAAATATCATTGCAGACGTAATTGCTGTGCTTTCTATCACATCTATTAAGTCATTTAGCTTAAAATTTTTACTTAAAATAGCAATTAATCCTGCTCCGCCTGCTCCGATAGCACCACCTTCAGTAGGAGTAAACCATCCTAAATAGATACCGCCAATCATAACTAAGAAAATAAGGATAATTTGCCATATATTTTTAAATAGTATGAATCTTTCTCTCCAACCTATTCTAGCTTTAGTTGGACCAGAATTTTTTACAAATCTTACATATAAAGCAATTGCTAATATGTACCCTAGAGCAGCTAAAATACCTGGTATAAAAGCTGCTAAAAACATCTTAGCAATATTCTGTTCAGTTAAAATAGAGTATATTATTAAAATAATAGATGGAGGTATAAGTATGCCTAAAGTACCTCCAGCAGCTAATGTTCCAGTACTTAAAGCCCCAGAATAACCAAGTCTTCTTAACTCTGGGAGAGCAACTTTTCCCATAGTTGCAGCTGTTGCTAGCGATGATCCACAAATTGCTCCAAAACCAGCGCAAGCACCGATTGCGGCCATAGCCACACCACCTTTTCTATGTCCCAAGCAAGCTCCTGTGAATTTAAATAGAGCTTCACTCATACCTGCTTTACCAGCAAAATTTCCCATTAATAAGAAAAGAGGAATAACTGATAGGGAATAGTTTGAGAATAAATGCCATGCGCTTGTTTTTACTTGGGATAAAATAGGAAGCCACCCAGCAATCAAGATTGTGCCTGTACATCCTACTATTAGCATAGATAAACCAATAGGTATTCTTAGAGCTAACATAGAAAATAATATAGGAAAAGCTATTATACCAAGGCTGAATTTATCCATTTAAAATTAATTTCCTAATATTTCATTGATTTTTAAGACAAAAGTATAAAAACAACAAATAGTAAGAAGAAAAAAAGAAAGAATAACTGGTAAAAAGGGAATCCAAATAGGAAACGCTAAAAGCATGGTCTCTTCTTGATAAATGTACATGTCTTTTGCACCTAGTATCATCCTGGAGCTAAAGAAAAGAGCTACTAAACCAAAAATTAGAGAACTAACTGCATCTAAAAAGTTCAGTTTTTTTTTTGATAAATTAGCTGTTATGAAATCAACTATTACATTCCCATTTTTGAGATGACAAAGAGGTAAAAAAGAACCAATGGCCACAGCGCAAGCAATTTCAACTAATTCAAAGTCCCCTAGAATAGGTAATGAGAAAACAACCCTCCCAAAAATAGAAAAAATACTTATTAAAGCTGCTGTTAATAAAACAAAACCACCAAATATTGCAAAACACCTAGATGTAAGGTTTAATATACGCCCAAAACTACTTTTTGGGCGTATATTAAAAAAATTTTTTTTTTCAAAACCCATAAAAGAAGTTTTAGCTCATTTTTTCGTATTTTGAAATTAATGATTTGGCTGTATCGAAAAGTTTTTGTCCATCAAGACCTTTGCTATTAGCATCTTTAATCCAGTCCATAATAACTTCGTCGGCAGCTTTTTTAATTTCTGCTAATGGTTCTCCAGAAAGCACATGAAATTCTCCACCAGCTTTAACTGCTAAATCTCGGGCAGGCCCCTCAAAACCGTCCCAAAGAATACCAGCTTGTTTTGCTAAAGACATTCCGGAGTTATTATCAATGACTTTTTTATGAGCAGGAGACAATGACTCATATTTAGCTTTATTCATTACAAATAAAAACGGGGTTGTATAAAGTCCTCTATTACCTGCTACATTAGTGTGCGATTTTGTAAGTTCTTGAAGTTTAAAAGATGGCATTATTTCCCAAGGTACAACCATACCAGTAATAACCCCTTTTGATAAAGAAGGGGCTACTGCTGGAATTGGCATCCCAACTGGTGTGGCTCCTAATTTTTTTAAAAGACTTGTTGCTGAACGTGTAGGCCCCCTTAATTTAAGTCCTTGAAAATCATTTACTGATTTGATCAAAGTATTTTTTGTGTGGATCATTCCTGGAGAATGAACGTGAACAGCTAGTATTTTATAATCTTTAAGGTCTTCTGCACCGGCTGTTTCTACAAATTCTTGGACTGCTTGAGCCGTAATTTTAGCACTGGTTGGCATAAAGGGTAATTCAAAAACGGATAGCCTTGGAAATCTACCAGGTGTGTAACCAGCTACTGTCCAAACAATATCAACAACACCCTCGCGTGCCTGATCAACAAGTTGAGGTGGCTTGCCTCCAAGTTGCATTGAAGGATACATCTCTGTTATTATTTCTCCATTGCTTTCCTTTTGCACTTTGTCTGCCCAAGGTTTAACAAATTTTGCATTGGAATTAGCAGGCATAGGTACCATTGTATGAAATTTTAAAGTTACTTTATCAGCTAATACTGGAAAACATAATCCAGCACTTACTATTGAAGTAACTAATAATCCAATAAACTTATTCATTTACATTCCTCCCTATAAAAATGTTAACACTACATTAGTTCTAAATACTAAATCATTAACTACATATTTTGAGAAATCAAACTCTATTTTAAATTATATAAGTTAAATTCTTATATAATAAGAATTTAACTATAAATTATTTGTTAAATTATCATTATAATATATAATTTAAATATTTTTTAAAAGGTTTGTTTAATGGCTATAAATGCATTGAGTTATATAGGAGTAAATTCTGATAAATTAGATGAATGGCAAAACTTTGCTATTAAAAACTTAGGTATGCAAAAAGTAGATTATACTAAAAAATCTTTATGTTTTAGGATGGATAACCAAAAACAAAGATTTGCTATTTCTGGAGAACCAGGAGATAAACTTGCTTTTCTAGGCTGGGAGGTTGAAAATAAGTCAGATCTTCAAATCTATGCTCAAAGATTAGAAGCCATAGGTGTTCAAGTGAAGTTAGGTAATAAAAACCTAACTGATATGAGGTTTGTTGAAGAATTATTATATTTTGACGATCCTGCAGGTAATCGAATTGAGCTAGTATTTAAACCACATATTGATAAAGATAAGTTTGTACCAGGACGTCCTATTTCTGGATTTAAAACTGATGTTTGTGGTTTGGGACATGCAGTATTACATGTGTCCGATATAAATGAGTTGATCCCATTTTATAGAGACGCTCTTGATTTTAAAATAAGTGATTACAGCTTTGATCCAATATCTTTATGTTTTTTTCATGTTAATAGTCGCCACCATAGCTTTGCTCTAATCGGCAGTGGCCAAAAGGGTTTTCATCATTTTATGGTAGAATACCAAAATCTTGATGATGTTGGCCAAGGGTATGACTTACTTCAATATGAAGAAGGTGCAATTGCCTATACCTTGGGAAGGCATACTAATGATTTCATGACCTCATTTTATGCTCATACACCTTCTGGATTTTTTATAGAAAGTGGTTGGGGAGGCAGAATTATTGATCCAAATACATGGGTACCCCATGAAACCACATTAGGTCCAAGTTTTTGGGGACATGAAAGACTATATTTGCCAGATCAAGATCGGTTGAAATTTAGAAAAAAAAGGATTCAAGCTGCTCAAGAAGGAAAAAGGTCACCAATGATAATTGATTGTCCCTGGCTCTATCAAAATATAAAAAATAATTAAAATGAAACTTTAAAAAAAATGATCCATACAGATTTTGATGTTGTAATTGTTGGTTTGGGACCTGTAGGTGGTACTTTAGCTAATTTGTTAGCAATGAATGACTTAAGGATTTTAATCTTGGAGAAAGAAGCTTCTTTATATGATTTACCTCGTGCTGTGCATTTTGATGATGAAATAATGAGGGTTTTTAACACTATAGGTATTGCAAAAAGTTTATCAAAAAAAATTATCATTAATAAAGGAACAAAATTTATAGATAAAAAAGGGGAAGTAATTCTAGATTGGCCTAGGCCAAAAATTATCACAGAAAATGGATGGTATCCAAGTTATAGATTTCATCAACCTGACTTAGAAAGAAGCCTTCGTAATAAATTAAAAAAATTTGGCAAAGTAAAAATTTTACAAAACACTGAAGTTCATAAAACTATAAATAAAAAAGAATTTACTACTGTCACTTACAAAAACACTATGACAGGTGAAGAGTTCTCAGTTAAATCTAAATACACTATTGGTTGTGATGGTGCTAATTCATTTATTCGAAATGAAATTAAATCAGATATGGAAAACTTAGGTTTTGAACAGAGGTGGGCAGTTATTGACGTAATACTCAAAACAAAAAAAAATAATTTACCTGATAGAACAATTCAGTACTGTAATTCTAAAAGACCTGCAACCTACTGTAGAAATGTAGGTAACAGAAGAAGGTGGGAAATAGCCCTTAAAGATAATGAAAGTTTGGAAAAGTTTTTTGACAAGAAAAAATTATGGAAGTTCTTAAGTAAATGGATATTACCTAATGAAGCTATAATTGAAAGAAAGACAGTTTATACATTTCAATCTGCTATCGCAAAAAAATGGAGAAGAGGTAGATTTTTTTTGGTAGGAGATGCTGCTCATTTAACACCGCCATTTATGGGACAAGGAATGTGTGCTGGAATAAGAGATGCTTCAAATCTAGCCTGGAAAATAAGTATATGTTGTAAAAAAGGACATAATGAAAAATTACTTAACAGTTATCAAAGCGAAAGATCTTCTAATGTAAGAAATTATATCAACACCGCCATGAAAATGGGAGAACTACTAAATTCTATTGGAGGAATAAAAGTTTCAGATACTGTTTATATTAAGCCAGATGGTTCAATAAAAATGAATACAATTAAACCTAAACTTGGAAGAGGTTTAGGCAACAATTCTGACATAAATAGAGGAAAGATTTTTCCTTCTTTAAAAGATGAGTTCAATAGGGATATTGATAATTTATTTTCATCTGAGCCTATTTTAATAACAAACAACAAAATAGATAAAAATCAAATAAAAATAAAAGTATTAGACTATTTGGATATCCCTGACCTAGATGTTTTATTACAAAAATTTGGAACTGATAGTTTAATAGTTCGTCCAGATAGATTTATTCTTGCGGGTACCAAAAGTAATGATTTAAAAAAATTTTGCGATAATCACATTAACATAATTTATGGATCTAAGGTTTAAAATGTCTGGTTTTCTTAGATATAAAAAAATTTTAAATCTTTTTTCAGAAGGCAGAAGTTCATGGACTGTTGCAGAAATTTCAGACGAATTAGAAACACCCTCTAGCACAATATACCGAATTGTAAGAGAAATGGTTTTAGAAGAATTTCTTGAGAGTGCGGCAGGGGCTTATTTCAGACTTGGTCCTGCATTCATTAAATTTAACAGAACAATCAATTTGTCAGACCCTTTGATAAAGGCGGGGCAACCTTTTTTAGAAAAATTAGCAACAGAAAACCCAATTGTAAGTGTTAATATTTTAGCCAGACTTTATGGGAACAAGGTTATGTGTGTTGCAGACTATAAAAGTCCTAGCTTTACATATAATACCAGTTATCAAAAAGGAAAACTAATGCCTTTAATTTACGGCGCCACATCAAGAGCAATAATGATGCAAATGAGTGAAAAACGTTTAGACCAACTTTTAAATTGTGAAACATTTAAAACAGAAAAAGAAAAAAAATTTTATATACAAAGTTTGAAAAAAGAGAAAAAAAAAGGTTATTCCTACACACAAGGTCAGGTGGATAAAGACCTTATCGGTTTTGCTGTTTCAATTAACAATAAAAAATTAGGTATTGTCGCATCACTTAGTTCAATATTTAATTTAAATGATTTTCTACCTGAACACGAACCTATTATTTATGCAAATTTATCAAGTTATGGTTTATTAATAGAGAAATACATGAACCAGATTTTTAATGACATAAAAATTTATCACCAAAATAGAAATTTTGTAATAGAGGAAGACATATGACATTAAGTGCAGTGCAAGCAGATTTTTTCTTACATCATCTGGAAATACAAAGCCATAATCCAGAAAAGTTAGCGCGATTTTATTCACGTGTTATGGATATGAAAATTCTAAGGGTTTCAGGTGAAAAACTTATATGTGAAGGTCCCAATAGAATAATAATAATTACTTTAGGAGATGATAAAAATCTTAGCTATGCTGGAATGGCTTGTAGGAATGAACTTAATCTTTCTAGATTTAGGGATTTCGTAATGGAAAAGGAATTGATTTTACTAGATTTTGATTCAAATTATTATAAACCTGGTTCATTTTCTGTAAAAGATCCAGACGATAATGTCATCTGTTTTGGTGTTTTAGAAGAAAACAATATTTCGATTACAAAAGGCAAGTATGGACCATTACAACATTTAACGTTTGCTTCAGAGAATGTAGAGGCATTTCAGAATTTTTATGAAAAAAAACTTGGTTTTGAAGTTACTGATCGAGTTGTTAAAAAAAATGGTGAACTTGCAACATGTTTTACAACATCTAATCATCAACATCATACTATAGCCTGTTTTAAGTCAGCATTAAAGGGAATGGATCATCATTCTTATGAAGTAGGAGATTGGCATTACATTAAAAATTGGTGTGACCATTTTGCATCGAATAATATTAAATTGATGTGGGGTCCTGGTAGACATGGACCAGGAAATAATTTATTTGTATTTATTGAAGATTTAGATGGTAATTGGATAGAAATTTCTGCCGAATTAGAAACGGTACATGGTCGACCTGTCAAAAACTGGCCTCAAGAAGAGAAAACCCTAAATTTATGGGGAAATGCAATTATGAGATCTTAAAAAGGAAAAAGAAATGAAATTATTAAGCTTTATTAGATTAGGAAGACCTGGATTCGGAGCTGTAGTAAGAGACGGTATAGTTGACTTAACAGGTAAAATTGACCCAGATGTAAATACATTAAAAGAATTAATATCATTGAATATGGAAGATCAGGCTGAAGAGTATATAGCAGGAAAAACCAAAGATTTATCCTTTTCGGATATAACTTTTTTACCAGTTATACCGGACCCAGAAAAAATAATGTGTATTGGTTTAAATTATCTGGAACACAAAAAGGAAACTGGTAGACCTGATGTTGACAATCCTACTATTTTTACGAGATTTGCTGATTCACAAGTGGCTCATTTACAACCTTTGATTAAACCAGATAATTCTGAACGTTTTGACTATGAGGCAGAAATGGCAATTGTGATTGGTAAAGGTGGAAGGTTTATAAATGAAGATGATGCATTAAATCATATTGCTGGATATTCATGTTATAATGATGGAAGTATAAGAAATTATCAAAGACATACATCTCAATTTACTCCTGGCAAAACCTTTCCTGGTACTGGTGGTTTTGGGCCTTTTATGGTTACCCCAAGCGAAGTAGGGGATTATAGAGAATTACCGATAGAGCTAAGATTAAATGGGAATGTTATGCAAAAGGCTAAATTGTCTGATCTTATTTTCCCAATACCTAGGCTAATTAGTTATATATCAGAGTTTACAGCACTTTCGTCAGGTGATGTAATCGTTACAGGCACCCCCGGTGGAGTTGGTGACAAAAGAACACCTCCGGTTTACATGATGCCTGGTGATGTTGTAGAAGTTGATATTGGTAAATTGGGTGTATTAAGAAATCCTATTATCTCTGCACCAAAGTTATAGGCAAATATTTTTAAAAAAAATACTATTATGAACAAATCTTTAATAACAAATTTAATATCAACTTTGATTATATTAATTGGTTTTTTATTTAAAGATGAGTTTTCTTTTATTCTTGTAATAGGTGTTTTTGCATTATCTGGAAGTATTACCAATTTATTGGCTATTCATATGTTGTTCGATAAAGTTCCATTTTTATATGGTTCAGGCGTCATTCTTGATAGATTTGAAGACATTAAATTGGGTATTAAAAATCTAATTCTACAAGAATTGTTTTCAGTTGAACAAATTGATAAATTTATACTTGATAATAAAGAAAACGCTTCAGAAGAAATTATTGAAAAAATTGATTTTGATAAAGTTTTTCTTGGACTAGTTGAATCTATAGAAAGTTCACAATTAGGTGGTATGTTAGCAATGATTGGAGGAAGAAAAGCTTTAGACCCTCTAAAGGACCCATTTACAAAAAAACTAAAAAATATTATTGAAGACTTTATTAGAGATAATGTTGGAAATGATAAAAATAATAACTCTACGAATGTTTTGCAGCATAAAATTGAGAATATTCTAGATGCTAGATTAGCAGATCTATCCCCAAATGAAATCAAGGATATAATTCAAAGAATGATAAGAGAACATCTTGGATGGCTAGTGGTATGGGGAGGTTTTTTTGGAGGGCTTCTTGGATTACTCATGAGCCCTATTGGTTTCAATTTAATTTAATAATCTTTAAAAAGAAGAGTGTTTAAACACTCTTCTTTTTAAATTGTTAGGATATTAACCAGCCACCATCAATATCTATTGTTGTGCCAGTTATAAATTCATTTTCAATAGCAAAAATAATACCTGTTGCAACTTCATCTGGAGTCCCTGCTCTAGGTATTAAGTTGTTATTAGTTACATTTTTATAATAATCCTCTCTGTCTTTACCCTGAAGTGGGCTCATAGGAGTATCTATAATGCCTGGCGAGACAATGTTAATTCGTTTTGGAGCAATTTCTGGAGCTATTCCTCGTGCAAAAGCTTCTACGGCTCCACCTACAGAAGATATCGCAATTTGACCGGGCCTACATTTTCTAGCTGGAGAACCACTTACTAAGACAATGTTTCCATTACTTTTTAAATGTTTGGTTCCGTATCTCACTACATTGGTATATCCCCACAATTTGTCAAAGGAAGCTTTGTATCCATCTAAATCCATACTTAGAAAAGGTCCGACAGCTCTTGCTCCTCCTGTGGCTGAGTTAACTAAAATATCATACTCACCTTGTTCTTCAAAAAATTTTTCAATAGCCTCCCTATCAAGTACGTTAATTTTCTTTGTAGTGACATTTTGAGGAAGTTCTTTTAACTTTTCTGGATTACGACTAACTGCAATTACATTCGCTCCTTTGTCAGAGAGCATTTGAGTTGCAGAAAGACCGATTCCAGATGTTCCGCCAAACACGATAGCTTTTTTGCCATTAATATCCATATCTAATTTATCCTTTAATATTTAAAAATAATTAATTAATTACTTATAACATTTTGCATATATAATTGTTAAGAAACTTTGAAATATTTTGTAGGTGTTAATTTGACTATCGAGCTTTTTAGAGATGATTCTTATTTAAAAGAAAATTCCGTTACAATTTCTGAAGTAATTCCGGAAGGATTAATCTTTGATAAAACAATATTTTATCCTGAGGGTGGAGGTCAGCCTGGAGACCAAGGAATTTTAATTGTAGGAAAGAAAAAAACTAACATAATTGGAACTAAATACATCAATAACAAATTAGTGCATTTAGTTGATGATGTAGAGGGCTTAAAAAAAAATGATACCGTGACAGTTGAGTTAGATTGGCCTAGAAGATTTAGTCACATGCAGGTTCATACTAGCTTACATTTGCTATGCTCGATAATACCATATCCTGTTACTGGTGGATCAATAGGTGATGGAAGAGGTCGCTTAGATTTTGATTTAGAAATAAAGCCTGATAAAGAGAAAATTTTAAATGGTTTAAATAAATTAATTGATGAAGATCATATCGTTTCTATATCAAGCATAACTGATGATGAGTTAGACCAAAATCCTGATTTAGTTCGAACGATGTCGGTTAAACCTCCTAGAGGCTCAGGAACAATTAGGATGATTAAGATAGGAGATAATGTAGATTATCAACCTTGTGGAGGAACTCACGTAAAAAAAACCTCAGAAATCAAAAAAGTTAAGTCGGTAAAAATAGAAAACAAAGGTAGAATGAATAAAAGAATAATAATTAATTTTTAAGATTTAATTATTTTTTACAAATTATCTCGAATGGTTGAGTTCTATTTTCTTTAATAGATTGCATTGAGTTTGATGATCTTTCTTTCATTGTTGGTCCACCTATAACGTGAATACCTAAAACTGGATTTCTTTCTTCTGTTTTCCCTTTGATAAGTTTTTCATATCCTTGAATATATTTATCTCCAGTTTCAAAGATTTCTATGTCTATAAAACCAACATCTTTTAATATAGATATTGTATTTTCAGGAGTGAGTAAAAAACTCATTTCTGAATTATCAGCCCAAGGCAATGGAAAAATAGGGTCACCTTTTGGACCTAATCCATGTTCAGTAAAAGCAAAAAAACTATTCTTTTTAAGAACCCTATAGGCTTCAGAAAAAAAATTAATCCTGTTAGATACGTTCATTGTTACGTGTTGTGAATATGCTCCGTCAAAAACTTCATCTTCAAATTCTAATTTTTCACCGTTTCCAAGACAGAGATCTATCATGCTTGACATTGATGTAAGCCTATTAAATTCATTACCTATTTCAATAAAGCTTGGAGTTATATCTATTCCTGTTATGTGACATTTAAATTCTTTGGCATAATACCTAGCTGGTCCACCTAACCCACAACCTATATCTAAAATTTTCTGATTTTCTGAAATAGGCATTTTTTTACCAAGGTCTATGGTTGCAGCTATACCTCGGGCGTGATATTGGTCAATTGGGAACAATTCCTCAACATCTAAATTTTTATTATCTAAATTTGCAGCAGACATAGCTTGGCGAACCCTTGAGTAAATATCACCTCTTGTCCAAAAGTTTTCTATATCTGAAATATTAACCATATCTTACCCGTTAAGGATAAAATCGGCACAACGTTCTCCGATCATCATGCATACTGCATTTGTATTTCCAGAGACTAAGGTTGGCATAATAGATGCGTCAGCAATACGAAGACCCTTTATCCCATGAACTTTTAACTTTTTATCAACTACAGACTCTTGATCAAATCCCATTTTACAAGTACCTGTCGGATGATAAACAGTTTCTGCTTTTTCTCTGATGAATTTTAAAATATCTTCATCAGAGCTAAAACTTTCACCTGGCTGAATTTCTTCTCCACAAAATTCTTGCATTGTCTCTGATTTCATTATTTGTCTTATTAATTTCACGCCTGAAACAAGTGTCTGCCTATCTAAAGAGCTAGACAAAAAGTTAAATTTGATACTGGGGGGCTCTTCTGGATTTATAGATTTAATGTGGATACTTCCCTTGCTTTCTGGTAAATTTTGATTAACTGTACAAGTAATACCAGGTTCTTCCCCTAACTTTCTCTTACCGTTTTCTAAAACTACTTTGTAAGGTATAAAATGTACTTGAATATCTGGAGCAGCTAGTTCTTTTCTTGTTTTAAAAAAACCTACAACTGGAGCTGATGGAAGTGTTAAAAAACCATCTCTTTTAAATACATAATTAGCAATCTGTTTAATAAGATTAATACCCCTTGCTTTGTCATTATAAGCAATCCCAGGCTTGGTGATTTTATAAATAATTCTTGGAGCAATATGGTCTCTTAAGTTTTCACCTACTCCTTTAAGTTCATGAACAACTGATATGCCTTTTTCTTCAAGTACGTCGCGCCTGCCTATTCCAGACAACTCTAATATCTGAGGAGAATTGATAGCACCACCACTAAGAATTACTTCCTTTGTTGATATAAACTTGATTAACTTATTTTTTTGTTTGACTTCTAAACCAATACACTTTTTTTGTTCAAAAAGTAACTTTGTAACTAGACTATTTGTAATTATAGTTAGGTTTTTTCTAGATCTAATAGGTCTTAAATAAGCCACTTCAGCGCTCATTCTCTCACCTTTATAAATTGTAGTTTGTGTATAACCTATACCTTCTTGATCATCTCCATTATAGTCTTTATTGACTGGTATTTTTATTTCTTCAGCAGCTTTGAATAAACCATCATATATTGGGTTTCTATCAACTACTTCGGATACTTTTAAAGGGCCTCCAGTTCCTCTTATGTCAGATAATTCACCTTGATAGTCTTCCATTTTTTTAAAAAAAGGTAAAACATCATCATATGACCATCCTGTGTTTCCCATTTGTGCCCATGTGTCATAATCTAGTTTGTTTCCTCTTACATATACTAACCCATTGATAGAGCTAGAGCCTCCAAGTAATTTACCTCGAGGAATGGGTATTTCTCTATTACAAGTAGACTCTTCAGGCTCAGATCTGTATCGCCAGTTTGCAAGCGGGTTATCAATCAAGAGTGCAAAACTAGCAGGAAGTCTAGAAACAGGATGTGAAGCTCTCCCAGCTTCAATTAATAAAACATTATTTTCTGGGTTTTCAGATAATCTATTTGCTACTGCACATCCGGCCGATCCTGCACCAACAATAATGTAATCAAAATTATCACTCATAATTATATCCTTCCTAGCAAAATCATAATAGATATTTATATATTCATATCAATCGTAAAATCTTTTATTTTTATTATATTTTTACATTTTATTGATAAAAAATATAAACAATGTTAGGTCTCTAAAAACTTAAGGAATCTTTATTTTGCTCGACTGGCTTTTAGATGTATCACAGATAATAATTGCTGATATTGTGCTATCAGGGGATAATGCTCTTATTATTGGAATGGCAGCGTCAGCTGTTCCTGAGGAACATCGAAAAAAAGTTATTTTTATAGGCTTGATGGCAGCTGCTATTTTAAGGATTTTATTTGCGTTAATAGCCTCATATTTAATAAGTATACCAGGGTTACTTCTGTTTGGTGGTTTATTACTTTTTTGGGTTTGTTGGAAATTTTATCAAGATATAAGGGATTTTTCTTCAAATGATGAAGATAAAAATAAATTACAAAAAGACGTCGCTGGAAAAGGTTTAAAAGGAGCTTTAATTACAATAATTGTTGCTGACGTCTCGATGTCTCTTGATAATGTAATTGCCATTACAGCTATTGCAAGGGACAACACAACCTTACTTATTTTAGGTATTGGTTTTGCTATTTTATTAATGGCTTTTTTTGCAACGGCAATTGTTAAATTATTAACCAAGTTTAAATGGTTATCTTACTTAGGTCTAATTTTCTTAGTTTACCTCTCTTCTAAGATGACATTTGATGGTTGGTTACAGTTATATCCTTATATAAAAATTTAAACTATGAGCCTAGCCATTTTGGAAACCAGAGAGCGATATCTGGGATAAACATAACTAATAACATGCCAAGAATTTGAAGAGCTATAAAAGGCAAAACTGACATAAAAATCTCTTGAAGTGTTATGTCAGCAGGTGCGACTGATTTAAGCCAAAAACAAGCAGGTCCAAATGGAGGAGACAAGAAATATATTTGTATATTCATTACAAACAAAACTCCAAACCAAACGGCAGCCCACTCTGGTTCCAAACCTAATTCAGGAGCCATACCTACTACAACGGGAGCAAAAACAGGAACAGTAATAAAAGCTATTGCTATCCATTCCATAAAGGTACCTAAGATAACGAGAATACCCATCATTACAAAGACAATGCCAATTGCAGGTAGACCTAATCCAGAAAACAGTGATCTCATAAAATCTGCGCCACCAATCAGGTTGTATATACCTACAAAAGCAACTGCTCCTAAAATTAACCAAATAATTGTTCCAACTGTGGACATGGTTCCAGCAAGAGCTACTTGTAATAAATTCCAGCTAAAAGCATTTCTAAACCAAGCCACAAAGATTGCTCCTAAGACACCAACAGCTGCAGCCTCTGTAACTGATGCAATTCCTCCATAAATTGATCCCATGACACAAAAGATCAAAAATACACTTAAAAATACAGCGTATAACTTATCCTTAGACATCTTCATGTCTTTTTGACGTGCCTTAGCCACCTCTTCCGCGGTAGGAGCCATGCTAGGATTAAGGTTACATCTAATTAAAACGTAAATTGCATACATGCCTGCCAACATTAAGCCGGGAACTGCTCCAGCCATAAATAAATCTCCAATACCAACCTGAGCAGAAAGACCATAAATAATCATAATAATACTAGGGGGTATAAGTGTAGCCAATGCTCCCGAGGCACATATTAACCCGATTGACATTTTTCTGTCGTAACCCAACCTCAATAATTGTGGTAAAGCTACTAGGCCAAGCATAACAATCTCACCACCCATGACCCCGGACATCGCCGCTAGTACCACAGCGACTGCAATCGTTTGTATAGCAACACCACCTCTTAATTTCCCTGCGAAAATAGACATGGCGTCAAACAAATCTTCTGCTACACCAGATCTTTCTAAAATAGAAGCCATTAAAACAAAAAGTGGAACCGCAATTAGAGGGTATTTTTCAAGTAATCCAAATGCGTTCGTAGAAACTAAGTATAACCCCCCATATCCGAAATAGCAGATAGCACTTAGAACTGATACAAATAGAGTTACTACCCCCAATGGCATCCCAGTCATCATTAGCAAAAGCATCAGTCCTACAATTATAAAACTAACTGTTGCAATATTCATATCTTGCATATTGAGAAAATCTTGTGGATTTATCTGATGGCCCACCGAAGCATACATTGAGTTTATATGACCAAAAAAACTTTCTTCTCCAACAAAGTGAACAACTATTACTGAGATAACTCTTAAAATTATCAAACCACAAATAAGCAAAACAATTTGTTTTCCGATTTTAGATGAGAAATGGCGATAAAGATTTATCATCAATTGAATTATGTAAGTCATTGCACCAATAGTGAGCATTGATTTTAGGATCATTGGTTGTGGGGAGTTCCAAGCGCTTCCTGCCTTTTCAACCATAGCCACAGAATCTAAAGCTCTAATGACAGAGTCATCAATTAAAAGCCATAAAGCTATAATTCCTACTACATACGCTATAAAATCTAGCCACCACTTACCTTTATCAGAAGCCATAATATAAAAAACTGTAATACCAATATGTCTCTTATGAAGTGTGACGTAAGCCGCTGATAACATCCATGCAGTTGCAGCTAGTACCATTACAATTTCAAACACCCATTGTGTAGGGGCATTAAAAACATATCTGGAAATAACTTCATAGCCAGTAACGGCTGCGCAAATGAGATATAATTGGGCAACGGCTAGTCCAGAAAACTTACTAAAATGGTCAAAAAAAGCAAATCGGTCATTCCCTGGCTTAAATTCTTCCATATTATCCAAATCATTTTCATTTTTTTGAAGTGTTTCTGACATTTATCTTCCCCCAAAGACAATTCTAGAAAAATTTTTTTTAACTTGCAATTATTCTAGAATTATTAACTATTAATCTATTAGAGACATTAATTTGACTATGTCAAGAACCAAGGAGGAAAAGATGGCAAAACCAGTTAGAAGTGATCATGTTGATACTTACGGCCCTTGGGCTTGGGTTGCTGGAATGACCTTTGCGGCTTTAATTACATGGTTTATGTTTTATATAGCAGATGGCTTTAGTTGATTTTCACAACATAAGAGGAGGATAAAGTGAAAAAATATTTATTAAGTGCTTTAGTAGTACTAGGATTAACCTTTACAGGTGCTGCTAGTGCTAAGAAACTAAAATTTCAAATGAGTTCTAAGGCAGGAGACTGGGCCCATACTTATATGGCTAAACATGCTCCTGTGCTATCAGAATTGACAAATGGTGAACTTCAAATAGAAGGATTGCCGACAAAGTCAGTTGTTCCTCACAGGGAAACAATAGACGCTGTAGCTAATGGAATTTTAGATGGCGACTTTAACGCGATAGCCTATTTTGCTGGAAGGGATCCAGCATTTGCAATTATGGGGGATTTAATTGCAGGCTATGATACACCTGAACAATACCAAGAATACTGTATGCATGGTGGCGGTAAGGAAATGTTGCAAAAAATTTATGATAAGGTTTTACCTGGCAAAATTCACG